>DATHQE010000128.1:0-2872 GCA_035483035.1 Streptosporangiaceae bacterium
GGTCGATGCCGGTGACCAGCTGACTGAGGCGCTGGAACAGCTGGTCAAGTGGGGCAACCTGAGGGCTGACGTCGACACCAGCCGCGTCACCACGGTGGAGGACTTTCACCGTAAGCGGTCGCTGTACCAGCTCACGGCCGAAGGGCACGCGGCCGAGCAGGCGATCTCGTTCTACGAGGAGGCCATCGGCCGACGGGGCCAGCTCCAGTCGGTCGCCCTGGCCGACATCGCTGGCCAGCTCCAGGCGCTGCTCGCGCTGGCCCGGGAGAGTGATCCCGATCCGGCCAAGATTCACCTGCTGCTGCTATCAGTGGCGGAGCGGTTCTCTTCACTGGCCGATAACGCGCAGGCGTTCATGTCCGCCTTGCGGCGCGCGATCGACTTCTCCGACGGAGACGTCGACGGCTTCATCGCGTACAAGGAACGGTTGATCGACTACATCAACCGGTTCATCGCCGACCTCGCCAACTCCGGTGCCCAGATCGCGGTCCTGCTAGGTGACCTGGAAGCCGCGGGTCATGAGCGACTGCTGGCGGTCGCCGCCAGGCGTGAGGCTGCCGATGCGGCCCCCGAAGGGGCGGACGCGGCAGCGGCGCTGGCGGATGCGGAAGAGCAGGCACTCGACGCGTGGCGAAACCGGTGGCGCGGCCTGGACGACTGGTTCACCTCGCGGGACGCGGGGCATCCATCCCAGGCCAGGCTGCTGCGGCAGGCCGCGGTGACGGCGATCAAGCAACTCATTGACACGGTCGGCCTGCTTAACGAGCGGCGTTCCGGCCGTTCGGACAGATCGGCGGACTTCGCTGCGCTCGCCCGGTGGTTCGCTGAGGCACCGGACGACGTGACGGCTCACCGGCTGTGGCGGGCGGCGTTCGGCCTGTCCCCCGCCCGGCACCTGTCCGTGACCGGCGACACCGCGGACGAGTGGGAAAATGTGCCGGCCGGGACGCCGTGGGGCGAGGCCCCGCCGATCCGGATTTCGCCGCAGCTCAGGAAGACCGGGAGCTACGAGCGGCGCGGCCAGCCCACTCAGGTGAAGGACCGCTCCGCGGCCAGGGAACTGCTGCGCCGCCAGGCGGAGCACGAGGCCGCACAGACCGCCGAAGCAAGACGGCGGCTGCGTACCAGCGGGCCGACGCTACTGTCCGACCTGGACGTGCTCGACCCGAGGGCGTTCCGCCTGTTCCTCAGCCTGCTCGGTGACGCGCTCGCGTCCTGCGCGCCCGGCGACACCGAGGTGAAGGCCGGCACTAGCGACGGCAGCCTGGAGGTGCGGCTGCGCCTGGTCCCCGACGGCGGCATGGCCGCGATCAAGACCGAGGACGGAGTGCTCACCGGTCCCGAGCACGTCATCGAGATCACGGACCTGATGCCATGATCCCCGCCGAGGAACAGGCGCAGCGCCAGGCCGCCCTCCGCGCCCTGCTCGCCAAGCCGCTGCTGGTCGTCGCCGACGACGCGGAGTCACTCATGCTGGTCCGGCGGCACCTGCCGGTGCTCAGCGGCTGGCTGCGCAGGGAGACCGGCTGGCGGCTGGCCGCAGACGCGGAGACGGCCCGGCTGTTCAAGACCGCCCCGCTGACCTCCGACGCTACCCATCCCGCTCGCGGACACAACAGGGAGCCGTTCAGCCGCCGCCGGTACGTCGTTGCATGCCTGGCCTTGTCCGCGCTCGCCCGCGCCGACGCGCAGACCACGCTGGGCAGCCTCGCCGACGACGTGCTCACCGCCGCCGCCGAACCCGGCCTGGCGGCTACCGGGTTCACGCTGACCCTGGACAGCAGGAGCGACCGCGCCGACCTCGTGGCGGTGGTCCGACTGCTGCTCGCCTGGGGCGCGCTCAGCCGGGTCGCCGGGGACGAGGACGCCTACCTGTCGGCGGGCGCCGACGTCCTTTACGATGTGCGCCGACCGGTACTGAGCGTGTTGCTGACTGGCAGCAGGGGCCCGTCGACCATCACCGCCCGCGGATTCGAGGCCCAGCTCGCGGAGCTGACCGCCGAGCCAGTCGCCGAGACCGACGAACTGCGCAACCAGGCGCTGCGCAGAATGCTCACCCGGCGGCTGCTCGACGATCCGGTCGTTTACTACGACGAGCTGGCCGAGGACGAACGTGCCTACCTGGTCGCCCAGCGGCACAACATCACCACCCGGATCAGCGAGGCCACCGGGTTGCTGCCGGAGCTGCGCGCTGAGGGCATCGCCATGGTCGACCCCGACGATGAGCTCACCGACGTACGGATGCCCGAGCAGCGCACCGACGGACACGTCACACTGCTGGTCGCCGAGTACCTGGCGGGCAGGGCACAGGCGCCGCGGGCCGAGCTGCTCAAATTCGTCCGGCAGGCGGCGCAGGCGCACGCGAGCTACTGGCGCAAGGGCGTCACCGATCCCGGCGCGGAGATCGAACTGCTCGGGGTCGCGCTGGACGAGCTCACCGCCCTGCGCCTCGTCGAGGTGGACCTTGCGGCCATGCTCGACGGCACCGGCACCGGCACCGGCACCGTGATCCGCAGTCGGCCCGCCATCGCACGCTTCGCCCTCGCCGAACCCACCATCCGAGAGCCCGGCACTCTGCCCGGGGGCAAGACCGGAACGAGCCAAACTAGAAAGGCGACGGCCGATGCTGCCGACACCATCTTCTGAGCGGTGGAAGCCCCTGCGGGCCGGCCTGGTCGACATGTTCTACTACGACCAGGAGGAGTTCTGGTTCCACGACGGCCGTCTGCTACTGCGCGGCAACAACGGAACCGGCAAGTCCAAGGTGCTCGCCCTCACGCTGCCGTTCCTGCTCGACGGCGACCTCGCGCCGCACCGGGTGGAGCCGGACGGCGACCGGCAGAAGCGGATGGAGTGGAACCTGCTGCTCGGC
>DATHQE010000129.1:0-5040 GCA_035483035.1 Streptosporangiaceae bacterium
GTACGCGAGCAAGTCACCGGAGCCCGGCTGGATGTCGACGGCTGTCCCGGCCTTCACCCAGATCGGGTACTGCGCGCTCCGCCACGGCACCATGGCGCCGTTCAGGACCCGGCGCGGGGTACTGGCTCAGTAGTAGCAGCCGATGTCGTAAGCGAGATCATGGGCCGCTCGACGTCCACCTGGGAGATGATCATGATTTACGAGATCAGCAAGAGTGCAGACGGCAGCCGCAGCCGCGCGTTTATGCAGGTGGCGGAGGCGGACGGGAATCGAACCCGCCGACGACGCGGAGCGCCGTCCACCGGTTTTGAAGACCGGGGGGACCACCAGGTGCCCTGACGCCTCCGGTACCAGACCCTATCGGCGCGTCAGGCGATGCGGCGGGCGCCCCGGCCTGGTACTGGCGTCACTTCCCTGGCGGAGTCGAGCACATGTCCTGCCGAGCAGGCAAGCTCGAGGTGGACCGGAGCCCCGCAGTCCCGGTGCGTCAGCTCGACCGCTGGACCGCCAGGCCACGGCACGTACTTGTCGCCCCAGGCCAGCAGGGCTGCCATCACCGGGAACAGCTCGATGCCCTTCTCGGTGAGCCGGTACTCGCTGCGCGGGCGCTGACCCTCCTCCTGATACGGCACCTTGCGCAGGATGCCCTCAGAGACGAGCCTGGCCAGCCGGCCGCTCAGGACCTGCCGTGGGGCACCGGTACGACGCTGCATGTCATCGAACCGGCGAACGCCGTTGAACGCCTCGCGCAACACAAAGAAGGTCCACTTCTCCCCGACGATCGACAGCGCCGCCGCGATGTTGCAGTTCGACGTGTCGTAGTCGAGCGCCCAGGATTTGCTCATGAACGCATGCTAGGTCTACTTGACAGACTTAGCAAGATTAGGTCAGGCTGGAGCCATGACAGCTGGGTCTACGGATCAAACCCTGATCGGAACCTCAGTCCTCCCCGCCCGGAAACTGATCAGCCCGGTACTTGCCGGCCGGGGCATCGGCTTGATCAGAAGCGGTGGACCCGAGGATGCCGACTCCATCCGAGCGTTCGTGTGCGCCCTGTCGCCGCGGTCGCAGTACTTCCGGTTTTTCGCCAGCGTTGCGCCGCCGAGCACTGCGCTGCTCCGCGCACTTTGCGGCGTGACCGGGTCCGCGGACATCCTGATCCTCACCGACAGCGGCAACGCCATCATCGGGCACGCCATGGCCGCTGACGCCCTCGGGGCCGACGGGAGCCTCGAGACCAACATCGGCCTGGTCATCGGAGACGAATGGCAAGGGCGAGGGCTCGGCACCACGCTGCTGGACATGCTGGTCAGGCGCGCCGAACGGCGCGGCGTCCGCGCGCTGGTGCTCGACGTCCTGCCGGCCAACGACAGGATGCGCGGCATCATCGCCCGCCGCTGGCCAGACGCACCCGCGGAACGCACCCGCGATGCCCTCGTCATCCGCCCGCCGATCGGGCCCGCCGACGCCGGATACCGGGTGACCCTGCCTGCCATCATCGGCCTGCCACCCGACCGCGCCGCCGGCCGCGCCGCCGGCCCCGCCACCACCCACGCCGGAGGTACCCGTGCACCAGCGGCCTAGCCCGCTTGACGCCGGGGCCGCGACACGTGAGCGCACCTACTGCTGGGAGGATCCGGCAATCGCGGCGGCCGCCGCGCGGGAGCAGGACGGCGCCTCGTTCCTCCAGGCGCTGCTGGACGGCTCTCTGCCCGGCGTACCGATCGCGCATACGCTGGAGTTCCGCCCTGCTTCTGTGCAGCCGGGTGTGGTCGCCTTTGAATTCGCGCCCGCCGAGTTTCACTACAACCCGATCGGCTCGGTGCATGGCGGCATGATCGCCACGCTGTGCGACTCGGCCTGCGCGTGCGCCGTGCACAGCATGCTGCCCGCGGGCACCCAGTACACCAGCCTGGACCTCAGCGTGAAGTTCCTGCGCCCTGTGACGGCGGCGACGGGGCCGATGACGTGCACGGGCACAGTGACTCACCTGGGCGGCCGCTCGGCCCTAGCGCAGGCCAGCCTGACCGACGCGGGCGGCAAGCTCTACGCGCACGCCACGAGCAGCTGCATGATCTTCCGCCAGGCAGCAGCCACCCCGCTCCCGGTTAACTAGGTGCGGCCAGCGCCCGGAGCCGCTAGCGTCCCGGAAGTGAGCAGCGAATTCGATGCGGCAGCACACAACAGGGCCGCGTGGGACCGGGAGGTCGGCACCGGCAATGAGTGGACCGTGCCGGTCGGCCCTGATGTGATCACCGCGGCCAGGTCGGGCAGCTGGTCGGTCGTTCTGATTGGCTACGACCCGGTCCCGCGCGACTGGTTCCCCGACCCGCTGGCCGGGAGCGAGATATTGTGCCTGGCAAGCGGCGGCGGCCAGCAAGCGCCCGTCCTAGCCGCGGCCGGCGCGACCGTCACCGTGCTCGACAACTCACCGCGGCAGCTCGCGCAGGACCGACTGGTAGCCGAGCGTGACGGGCTGCAGCTGACCACGGTGCTCGGCGACATGCGGGATCTGAGCGCGTTCGCGGACGCGAGCTTCGACCTAGTCTTCAATCCGGTATCGAACGTGTTCTGCCCGGACCTCGCCCCGGTCTGGCGCGAGTGCTACCGGGTGCTGCGGCCTGGCGGCGAACTGCTGACCGGGTTCATGAACCCGGACGTCTTCATCTTCGACGCCGATGCCAGCGAGAACCGCGGCGAACTCGTCGTCCGCCACGCGCTGCCCTACTCCGACGTGACGCACCTGAGCGCGGACGAGCGCGAGCGGCTCTGGGGCCTGGACTCGCCGGTCGAGTACAGCCATTCGCTCACCGATCAGATCGGCGGCCAGCTCGCCGCGGGCTTTGTCCTCACTCGGTTCCGCGAGCGCCCGCATCACGCCGGCCCGACAGCGCAGTACATACCCGGCTACTTCGCAACCGGCGCCCGCAAGCCCGGCTAGCGCAGGCCGGCTAGCGCGCGCTCGCGTACAGGCCGTCGATAACGTCGGCGTATTTGGCGTGGACGACTCGCCGTTTGAGCTTGAACGTCGGCGTCAGCTCCTCGCTTTGCGGGGTCCACTCCACCGGTAGCAGCTCCCAGTACTTCACCTGCTGTACTCGGGCGAGCCTGGCATTCGCGTCGGCGACCGCGCGCCCGACCTCCGCGCGCACCACGGGGTTAGTGGCAAGTTCGGCCAGCGACGAGGCCTCGATGCCGTGCGCCTTCGCCCAGGCGGGCGCGACGCCGCTGTCCAGCGTCAGGATTGCGACCAGGTAGGGTCGCCGGTCTCCGTAGGCGAGGGCCTGGCCGATCAGTGAGTGCGCGACAAGGAGGGTCTCCACCGCGGCCGGGGACACATTCTCCCCGCCCGCCGTGATGATCAGCTCCTTCTTCCGGTCGACGACCGCGACGAAGCCGTCGGCGTCGATGGTCCCGATGTCGCCGGTGTGCACCCAGCCGTCGGCGTCGATGAGCTCGGCTGTCTGCTCCGGCAGGTTCAGGTAGCCAGGAGTGGACAGCGGGCCCCGGGCCAGGATCTCGCCGTCGTCGGCGATGCGCACTTCGATGCCGCGCACCGGCCGTCCTACCGTGCCGAGCCGGAACGCCTGCGGCGTGTTGGTGGTGAACGCCCCCGTCGTCTCGCTCATCCCGTACACGTCGAGGATCGGCACGCCCATGCCGCCGAAGAACTGGCCGACCTCCGGCGGCAGGGGCGCCGCGCCGCTGGTCACGAGTTCTGACTCGCCGAAACCGAGCAGGGACCTGATCGGGCGCAGCACCTGCTCGTCCGCCGCCGCGAAGCGCTCGGCCAGGTCGGCCGGCGTCGTCTGGCCGTACTGCAAGCTACGCACGTACTCCAGGCCGGTGGCCATGGCCGCGGCTACCGCCGCCTTTCGCGTCGGGTCCTGCTCGCCGGCCAGGAGCGCCTGGACACCGGCCATGACCTTCTCGAAGATCCGCGGCACGCCAAAGAACGCCGTCGGCCTGACCTCAGTCATGGTGGCGATCAGCTGGGTCGCCGCGTCGTGGCAGAAGTAGGTGTCATTCGCATTGCAGATCCCGAGGTACAGCGTCAGGGCCCGCTCGGCGATATGCGCCAGCGGCAGGTACGACACCCAGCGCGCGTGCATCGGCGCGTTGCCGCCCGCCCGCAGCGTCTCTACCTCGAACAGGGCGTTGGCGTGCGTGATGATGACACCCTTGGGGTTGCCGGTGGTGCCGGAGGTATACAGCAGGGTGAGGGTATCGTCCGGCTTGACGGCCGCGATCCTGTCCAGGATGGGAACGGGGTCGCTCGCCTGCACCCCGGCTCCGAGCGTGGCGAAGTCGTGCCAGCTCATGAATGGCCCGTCGGCCGGGCACGCGGCTGCATCCCGGACGATGACCCGGCGCAGCGACGGCAGCTCAGACAGCACCTGCTGCCAGCGGGCAACCTCACTGGCACCGTCGATGACGGCCATTTTCGCATCGCAGTTGGCGGCCATGAACGCGATCTGATCCGGGGCGAGCGTGGCGTAGAACGTGACCGGCACGCCGCCCGCGTGCAGCACGCCAAGGTCGGCGAGCACGTGCTCGAGCCGGTTCGGCAGCATGAGTGCGACCTTGTCGCCGGGCTGAAGTCCAAGCTCGGCAAAGCCGGCCGCCAGCGCCAGTGCCTGCTCCCTGGCCTGCGCCCACGAGATCGTCTGCCAGGCGCCGGTGCCGTCGCGGTCAGAGTAGGCGGGCAGGTCACCGAACCGCTCGGCTGTCGACGCCAGTGCGTCGCACAGGGTCTGACCTGCCCACACCGCCTGCAGTGCCGCCCGCTGCTCCGCAATCTCGCTCGTCACCGCGCCACCCTCCATCGTCGTTGCCATCCCTTACGCAGTTCATCACAGCGCGGCAATGCGCGAGCAGCCTTCAGTACCCCGGATCGTCCTGCGGGCCTCCCGACGCTCCCGACGCGGGCGCCGCAGGCCAGGAGGGCCGCGTCGGACCCGAAGGACCGGAACCCGACGGACCCGAACCCGGCGGACCCGAACCCGAAGGACCCGAACCCGAAGGACCAGAACGACCCGA
>DATHQE010000130.1:0-6023 GCA_035483035.1 Streptosporangiaceae bacterium
GCAGCACGATCGCAAACAGCGCGCCCAGTACGCGGCTGTGCGTACCGAGCGCCGTGGCGACACCGAGCGCAGTAGTGAAGTGCCCGGCGAGGGCAGTGCCGCGAACGGCGAACACGGCCACGATCAGGATCGCCGCCGCCCTGACCACCACGACAAAAGCGCCGAGCGTCGTGTCGGCGCGCTCGTAACCGATGAACCGGGGTGTGATCCGCTTGTCGATCACGTTGGACTGCTGGAAAAACAGCTGCCAGGGCGCGACGGTCGTGCCGACGATCGCGATGATCAGCAAGATCGCATCGGAGCTGACGCCGGACTGGATCCCCGGCACCACGAAGTGATAGCCGACCGACCCGTAGCTCGGCTGGGAGAGCAGCACGAGGGGTATCAGCACCAGGCTCGCGGCGATGAATACGAACATCGCCCGCTCCCAGCGCCGGAAGCTGCCGCTCAGCGCGATGCTCACCAGCAGCACGGCGGCCACCGGCACCGATGCGTACGGGCTGACGCCGAAGTAACGCAGGGCCAGCGACACGCCGATGAACTCGGTGACGATAGTCAGGAAGTTCAGCAGGAACAGGTCCCCGACGCTGAAGGCGCCCCAGAACTTGCCGAACCGCTCGATGATCAGCCTGGCATGGCCCACGCCCGTCACCGCGCCGAGCCTGACCACCATCTCCTGGTTGACGATCAGCACCGGGATGAGCAGCAACAAGACCCACAGCAGGGTGTAGCCGTAGTTCTGGCCGGCCTGGGCATAGGTGGATACCCCGCCAGCGTCGTTATCGCCGACCATCACGATCAGGCCGGGGCCGACGATCGCGAGGAACGTGACCAGCCGCCGCCGCCAGCCGCTCCGTGTCGCGTCATCACCGGCCTTGATCCGGCCGAGGGCGCCCTCGATGTCGCCGAGATGCGCCTGGTCGAGCACCGCGCTCGGCCGCACCAGAATCCGGTCGGGGCGGGCGTCGCCGGCCGTGGCGGCAGGCTGCGGCTCGGCGGCGTCGGTCACGATGGATCCCCGTGATGGGCATCTGGCGGTGCCGCGGCCTCCCGTCGCCGCCAGTCTTCGGGCAGGGTCACCTCGAGCACGTCGTCCACGGTGATGATGCCGATCATGGTCCGGCGCTCGTCCACGACCGGGACCGTGATCAGGTTGTAGTCGCTCATCAGTACCGCCACATCGGCCACATCGGTGCCCGCGCCGACCCGCACGGGGTCATCGTCGTAGATGTCGGTGAGTGCAGCCGACTGGTCAGCCTGCACCAGCGCTGCAAGCCGGACGACAGCGCGCAGACGCCCGTCCGGGTCCAGGACATGCACGCTGGTCAGCGCCTCGGGCTCCAGAGCCGAAGCGCTAGCCACCGCCGCGAGCGCTTCGCCTGCCCTGGCGCCCAGGGGGACGGCAACGAAATCGACGCTCATCAGGCCGCCGGCGCTGGCCGGGTTGAATCCCATCAAGGTGAGGACCTTGGCCCGCTGGCCCGCTGGCAGCAAGTCCAGCACTGGCTGACGACGGGACTGCGGCAGCTCGGCCACGGCGTCGGCGGCATCGTCCGCGCGCATCCTGGCCAGGACCGCGGCGATGTCCGCGTCAGTCCGGGCGCCGAGCAGGCGCCTGGCCAGGTCTTCGTCGAGTTCCTCGAAAACGTCCGCCTCCAGCTCGGGATCCGCATGAACGTGGCCGAGGATCTCCGATTCCTCCTCCTTGGACGCCTCCTCCAGCAGGTCAGCAATCTGGGCGGGCTTCAGCCGGCGGATACGCGCGAATGACCCGCGCATCACCGCGCTGCCGACATGGCCGATCAGCGGCTCAAACCTGGCCCAATCGCGGAACGGCTGCGCGCCAGTTCCCGCGGCCGCGCCACCACGTCCGCCAAAGATCCGCCGTGGCCGACGGCGGGTATCAACGCCGGCTAGGACCCAGTCCCCGTTCCGCTGCTCAAGCTCAAGGTCGACGGCTTTCACCAGGCGTGCGCTGTCGACGTCGATGAGACGGTGCCCTAGCACATCGGCGCGCAGCAGCACCTCACCATGGCGGCGCTCGAACTTACGCAGGTCGATCGCGTTGCTGGTGAGCCTGAGCGCCGCGGGGTCGGCGGCACTCGCCTGCTCGACCGGGACATAGACTTCCCGTCCTGCGACGGCAGCGACCAGTCCGGTAACGAGCGGGAGATCAGCACCGCGCCACCGCACGATAACGTCGGACAGCCGTCCGATCGCCTCGCCATCCTTGTCGGTGAGCGGGCGCTTCAGCAGGTCCCAGAGCCGGAGCGTGCGCACCTCGCCTGGCCGAGGTGGCGGTACTGCCGCTGTCGTCATCGATACCTTCTCTGCCGGGTTGGCCCAGCGCCGTGAGCATGCGCTGTCAGCGGCCTGCTCCTGCACCATCGTGCCACCCGCCGGTGAACAAGCGATGACAAATCCGATGCTCAGCGTGCTAGGAGCCGGTCCAGGAGCAGCTCGAGATCGACCAGCGCGATCCGCACGGACGAGTCGCTGCATCCGTACGGCAGGACAACTGTCCCGGCGTGTCTCATCGCGCCGCACGAGTAGACGACGTTCGGTACGTAGCCCACGCGCTCAGCGCCTTCTGCGACCAGCAGCGGAGCGGGCAGCGCGGCGATCAGCCGCTCGGGTTCGGCCAGGTCGAGCAAGACGACGCCGATGGCATAGTCGCGCATGGGCCCGACGCCGTGGGTGAAGACCAGCCATCCCATCGGAGTCTCGATCGGCGACCCGCAGTTCCCGAGCTGGGTCAGCTCCCACGGACGGGCGGGCACCTGGATCGTGACGGCCTCGCCCCAGCTGCGACCGTCGCCAGAGTAGGCGACGGCGTTGCTCTCCCTGTCCCACCGCGACAGCGCGGCGAACCGGCCGCCAATGCGCCGCGGGAACAGCGCCATGCCCTTGTTCCTGGCCGACGGGCCCGACAGCGGACCGGCGGTGAACGTCCGGAAGTCCGTGGTCTCCAGCATGTGCGGTGCGACCTTCGATCCGTCGAAGGCCGTGTAGGTCGCGTAGTACGTCACCTCACCACCATCGGCGAAGCGCACGAACCTCGCGTCCTCCATGCCGTTGCTCTCGGCAGGCGCAGCCGGCCACAGGACCCGCTCGGACACCACGCTGCGCTCGTCGAAGACCACCGTGTACCGAGAAGGATCACCAGCAGGGGGAACGGGGTGAGTCCGGCCGGTGTCGAGGAAACGGCCCGGTGTGTCCAGCCGAATCTGCGAGTTCGCGTCGATCGTCCCGGTTCGGAACTCGATGCTCGACAGATGGCCCTCGCCCACGGCGCGCAGGCTCATAATGAACCGGACTTCACCGGGCCCGCAGCCCGCCTGGTCCGGATGCGCGACCATCGACGGGTTGAACAAGGCTGCGGCCTCGGGCGCGTACTCCTGCGTGAAGTACGCCCCGATCAGCAGCCGACGCCTGGTCCCGGCGGTGATCTCGCGGCCAAGCCGGCGCGCGACCAGCTCGCAGTTGCGCTCGAGCGTGGCAGGCAGGTCGCGATGCTGGCCAGAGAATCGGGCCAGCGTCCTGGCGACGGTCTCCTCGGCCGCCGTGTCGCTGAGCTCAAGAACCCGATCGACGACGGCCTGCGCGCGCGATTCCCCGCGGATCAAGGTCTCCTCGCCCGGCACGAACAGCCGGGTGAACGTCCGCGCTGCCGCGGGCTGCAGGCAGTGCGGGGTACGGATCAGGATGTCGCCTCCGGCCGGGGCGCCGGTCATCGCGGCGCCGGGGACAGCCGACGACCGAGCTGGAGCACGGAGATCATCGCCAAGGTCGACTCCGCTCCCTGGTTCCGGCTGCGGCTATTGCGGCTGAGACCGTCGCAGCCCCCGCCGGTCCGCTCGTCGAGGAGGGGGATCTTCGCATCGTTGTGCCCGAGGAACCAGGCGGTGCTCAGTTCTACGCCGGCCAGCCACCTGCTGTCCCCGGTCACCGTCGCGGCTCGCATGCAGGCATCGGCCAGCGCCGCCACCTCGATGGGCTGCTGGTCGAAGCCGGGGCGATCCTCGCCCGGGCCCCAGCCGCCGGCCGGGACAACGGAGAGGTGGCCATCTCGGGTTTCGACGGTCAGCAGCCAGTCGAGCATGCGCAGGCCGTCGTGCAGCGTCCGGTCAGACCCGAGTTTCCAGCCTGCCACGATCACGGCCTCGGCGATCGCGGCGTTGGCGTAACTCAGCCGGCGCGCTGGCCACGGCCAGTCAGCAGTGGCCGGCGCCGCGCCGATGATCGCGCTGGCCTTCTCGAGCAGGCTGAGCGCACCCGGATGATCGGGCCAGCGTTCGAGTATCTCGGCGGCGCCAAGCGCGGCAAACGCCATGGCGTGCGGCCAGGGCGACGAGACCTGAGCGCTGCGGCCGAAACGGGTCAGTGACTCCTCCTGGATCCCCGCCGTCGGTCCCCGCGCGGCACCGGTGCCAAAGCCCCACAAGGCGCGGCCCCAGCAGTCCTCGGTACCAGGCTTGTCATGCCACCGCCGGTCGTAACCGAGGCGGTTGCGCATTCTGCCGTCGGGTGCCTGGGCTTGCGCGAGGAAATACAGATACCGGCGCGCAAGGGTGATGAGTTCCTGCGACGGCGATGGTTCCCTGCACACCACCAGCAGGCCGCGGGCAACATCGTCGACGCAGTATCCGTGCTCGAAGCGTGGCACGATTCCCTCGGCGTGCTCGAGCAGGCCGATGTGGTCTGTCAGCCGTTGCAGATGCCGGAACGGAGGCTCGGGGTAGCTCATACCGGGGCTCCCGCCCGCTCGACGGTCAGGGCAGCGGCCAGATCCCGATAGGAACGCGCGACCGCTGACCACAGCAGCTGCGGCGCCAGCTCGGCTGAATGACGACTCATCCGCGCGGCCAGGCCGGGCTCGATGAGCACGCGCTGTAGCGCATGGGCGATTCCCTCCGGATCCTGCCGGTCGACTAGGAGTCCGGCGCCACCGCCGAGCAACTCGACGGCATGCGGGAAACCGGTCGACACCACCGGTTTGCCCGCCGTCACCGCCTCGATCAGCACCCCGGAGGTGACCTGCTCCAGTGAGTCGTAGGGCAGCAGCACGACGTCTGCCGCGTGAACCAGCCGAGCCAGGGCGTCAGCAGGCAGGAACCGGCCATCGAAGTGCACGCGATCGGCCACCCTCCTGGTCCGGGCCCGCGCCTGGAGCGCTCGCCGGTAAGCCTCGCCCTCGCGGTCCAGCACGCGCGGATGCGTCTGCCCGGCGACCTGATACTCGGCGGACAGGCCGCGGTCGGCCAGTATGGCCATCGCGTCGATCGCGTGCTCGATGCCCTTGCCCGGCCCGAGCAGCCCCCAGGTCAGAACATTGGGCCGGCCGGTGGAAGGCGGCGACGACGATCCCGGCACCCGATTATCGGCAGCCCCGTGCGGTATGACAAAGACACGCTCGGGGCTCGTACCGTAGATATCCAGCAGGCGGGTTCGGGCCGTCTGTGTCATCGTGACGACTGCGCTGGCGGCGCCGATCACCCGGTCAAGTATCGCGCGCTGCCGCGGCGTCGGGTGTGCCAGTACCGTGTGCAGGACGACGATGCTAGGCACGTACAAGGCCTCAAGCAGCGCGACGACCTCCTGTCCGTCAGGACCGCCGTAGATTCCGTACTCATGCTGAACGATCACCACGTCGAAGCTGTTGAGGGCGTCTGCTGCGGCCGCCGCGCTCGCGGCGGAGCCCGCCACGAGGTTCTGGACAACCTCAGCGCCAGGGCGAGACGCAGGCTGGTCGAGCACCCGCACGACGACCACCCGGTCGCCCGGCTCGGGCAGGTGAGCGAGCAGTGCCGCAGTGAAGGTCGCGAGCCCGCACTGGGTCGGAGGATAGGTGCTGAGCAGCGCATAGGACGTCGGCATTAGGCAACTCCGAGGCTGGCTCAGATGGCCTCGCGTACCCGCCGACGTCCCGGGCAGTGGCTGAGCGTCCCCCGCGGCCTCGCGAAGCGAACGCACCATCAGGATAGCGGAGGCAAGGACGTGACGGTCGCCGGAGCCGCCGAAGC
>DATHQE010000131.1:0-3122 GCA_035483035.1 Streptosporangiaceae bacterium
TCGCACGTCGCGGGCCTGTTCTCGCGGCGCGCGTTCAACATTTCCTCACTCGCCGTCGGTCCGACGCATGACGAGCGAGTCAGCCGGATCACGATCGTGGTCGACGGCGCGTCCACGCCAGTGGAGCAGGTCAAGACCCAGCTCGACAAGCTGGTCCGGGTCCTGAAGGTCGTCGAGCTGCACGAGGGCACGGCGGTCGAGCGCGAGCTGGCGCTGATCAAGGTGCGGGCCGATCCGGCGCTGCGCGGCCAGCTGCTCGAGGTCGCCAGCGTCTTCGGCGCCAGCGTCGTCGACATGGGCCCGACCACGCTCGTGCTCGAGGCGGTCAGCAGCCCGGCGAAGCTCGACGCGCTACTGGCCATGCTCGACACCTACGGCACCTGCGAGCTCGTGCGCACGGGGCGCATCGCGCTGGCCCGCGGCGCTGGGGTCATTACCGACGGCAGCCCGGCGCTAGCACCAGTGCCCGGATCAACCGTGACGACCTCGCACGATCCAGCCCAGTCAGCGGCCTGACCACCCCGTTCCCGGTATTTAAGTCTGTTACGAGAGGACGTTTTTCGACATGGCCACCGTGTACTACGACACTGACGCAGATCTCGGCCTGATTCAGTCCCGCAAGATCGCCGTGCTCGGCTACGGCTCGCAGGGCCACGCGCACGCGCTCAGCCTGCGTGACTCCGGCTGCGATGTGCGGGTCGGCCTGCCTGACGGTTCCCGGTCCCGCAAGCGCGCCGAGGCCGCCGGGCTGACGGTGACCACGCCGGAGGAGGCGAGCGCCTGGGCAGACGTGATCATGGTGCTGACCCCGGACACCACGCAGCGCAAGCTGTACGCCAATGCGATCGCGCCGCACCTGCGGCCCGGCGACGCGCTGTTCTTCGCGCACGGCTTCAACATCCACTTCGGTTACATCACGCCGCCGGACAGCGTCGACGTCGCGATGGTGGCGCCGAAGGCGCCAGGCCACCTGGTCCGGCGCCAGTACGAGGAGGGCCACGGCACCCCGGTACTGGTGGCCGTCGCGCAGGACGCCACCGGCAAGGCCTGGGACCTGGCCAAGTCGTACGCGGCCGCGATTGGCGGGACCAAGGCCGGCGCGCTGGTCACCACGTTCCAGGAGGAGACCGAGAGCGACCTGTTCGGTGAGCAGGCCGTGCTCTGCGGCGGCGTGACCGCGCTGGTGAACGCGGGCTTCGAGACGCTGGTGAACGCCGGTTATCAGCCGGAGGTCGCCTACTTCGAGTGCCTGCACGAGCTCAAGCTGATCGTCGACCTCATGTACGAGGGCGGCGAGAGCTGGATGCGCTACTCGGTCAGCGACACCGCCGAGTACGGCGACCTCACCCGCGGACCGCGAGTGATCGGCGAGCCGACCCGGCAGGCGATGGCCCAGCTGCTGGCCGACATCCAGTCGGGTGAGTTCGCCCGCGAGTGGGTGGCTGAGGACGACGCCGGGCGTCCCAACTTCGAGAAGCTCCGCGAGGACGCCAAGACCGCCCAGATCGAGCAGGTGGGCAAGCCGCTGCGGAAGATGATGAGCTGGCTCAACTCGGCGGCAAACGAGATGGACGAGTAATGGCTGCCGATTCAACCACAGGCCAAGTATCGGCTGGCGAGGCAGACGTAGCCGGGAAGCAGCGCACGCACGTCGTCACCCACCTGCCGGGTGACGGCGTGGGCCCGGAGGTCACCGAGGTCGCACGCGCGTGCGTGGACGCCGTGGGCGGCCGCCATGGCTTCGCGATCGACTGGCGAAGCTGCGCGCTCGGCGGCCAGCATTACCTGGCCACCGGGGAGGTGCTGCCCGACGCGGTGCTGGCCGAGCTGCGTCACTCCGATGCCATCCTCCTCGGCGCGGTCGGCACGCCGGACGTGCCGCCGGGCGTCCTCGAGCGCGGGCTTCTGCTGCGGCTCCGCTTCGAGCTTGACCTCTATATCAACCTGCGGCCGTCCAAGCTGCGGCCAGGCGTCGGCGGTGCGGTTGGCAAGCACCGGCTTGAGGACCTGGACTTCGTCATCGTGCGGGAGAACACCGAGGGGCTGTACGCGGGCGCCGGCGGCACCGTGCACCGGGGCACCGAGTTCGAGACGGCCACCGAGGAGTCGCTGAACACCTGGGCTGGCGTGCAGCGGTGCGTCCGGTACGCGGCCAGGCTCGCAGCGCGGCGCTCCGGTCGGCTCACGCTGGTGCACAAGACCAACGTGCTGACGCACGCGGGCGACTTGTGGCACCGCATCGCGACGGAGGTCGCCGCGGCGGAGGGCGTGCAGCTCAGCTACGCCCACGTCGACGCGGCGTGCCTGTGGATGGTCGATGACCCGGGCAGGTTCGACGTGATCGTCACCGACAACCTGTTCGGCGACATCATCTCCGACCTCGGCGCGGCGCTGACCGGCGGTCTTGGCTACGCGCCGAGCGGCAACCTCAATCCGGACCGCACCGGGCCCTCGGTGTTCGAGCCGGTGCACGGCTCCGCGCCGGACATCGCTGGCAAGGGCCTGGCCAATCCGGCCGGAGCCGTGCTGTCGGCCGGGCTCATGCTGTCGCATCTCGGCGAGGACGGGGCGGCGGCAGATCTGGACGCGGCAGTCGATGCGGTGCTGGCCGCGGGCGCGCCGGCGAGCACAGGGGAGTGGGAGAAGGCCCTGCTCGGTCAGCTAGGTCAGCTCAGTCAGCCAGGGGGGACGTGATGACGATGCCGACACCGAAGGTAGAGATCTACGACACCACCCTGCGCGACGGGTCGCAGCAGGTCGGGCTTGACCTGACGGTGGCGGACAAGCTGCGCGTCGCGTCCGCACTGGACCTCCTGGGCGTCGACGTGATCGAGGGCGGCTGGCCGGGGTCCAACCCGAAGGACGCCGAGTTCTTCGAGCGGGCCAAGAAGATCGACTTCAGCCACGCGACGCTGGCCGCGTTCGGGGCCACGCGGCTGCCCGGCCGCAAGGTCGAGGACGACGCGAGCCTGCGCGCACTGCTGGACGCCGAGACGCCGATCGTCACGCTGGTCGGCAAGTCCTGGACGCTGCATGTCGACGAGGCGCTGCGCACGACCAGGGCGGAGAACATTGCCATGGTCGCCGACTCGGTCGCGTACATGGCCGCGGCCGGCCGGCGA
>DATHQE010000132.1:0-7343 GCA_035483035.1 Streptosporangiaceae bacterium
GACAGCCGTGAACCGGCGGGCGAATGATTCGGGCATGACGCCATTCTCGCACGCGGCTAATCCCGCTGAGCAGCGTCGGCGGCGGCCTCGCGGGCTCGGTTGGCGGAGAGCTGCCGTTCCCGCTCGTTGCTGGTCTGAGCGGCAGCACGGGCGAACTCTGCCTGGGCTTCGTCGGTTCGCCCGAGCTTGCGCAGCAGGTCGCCGCGGACGCTTGGCAGCAGGTGGTAGCTCTGCAGCGCCGGTTCGGCCGCGAGCTGATCGACCAGCTCTAGCCCGGCTTGCGGGCCGTAAGCCATCGATACGGCGACAGCCCGATTGAGCTCGACTACCGGAGACGGCATGACTTCGGCTAGTACCCGATACAGCGCGACGATGCGGGGCCAGTCCGTCTCATCGGGGCGGAACGCGCGAGCGTGGCACGCCGCGATCGCGGCCTGCAGCACATAAGGACCCCGTTCCCCGCCCTGGTCTAGTGCTTTTTCCAGCGCGGCCAGCCCGCGGTTGATCAGCAGGCGATCCCACCGAGCCCGGTCCTGGTCCAGCAGGAGCACGGGGGCGCCGGCGGAGTCGGTGCGCGCCGGGATCCGGGATGCCTGGATCTCCAGCAGCGCGACCAGCCCGTGCACCTCGGGCTCGGCCGGGGCGAGCTGGGCCAGCACCCGGCCGAGGCGGACTGCTTCCGCGCACAGCGATGGACGCATCCAGTCGTCGCCCGTCGTCGCCGAGTATCCCTCGTTGAAGATCAGGTAGATCACCTCGAGCACAGACGACAGCCGTGCGGGCCGGTCCGCCGCGCCGGGCACCTCGAACGGCACGCGTGCCCGGGCCAGCGTCTTTTTGGCCCGCACGATGCGCTGGGCGATGGTCGGCTCCGGGACCAGGTAGGCGCGCGCGATCTCGGCCGTGGTCAGGCCGCCGAGCAGCCGGAGCGTCAGCGCGACCCTGGCCTGCACGCTGAGCACCGGATGACACGCCGTGAAGATCAGGCGCAGCAGGTCGTCGTCGATGTCGTCGGCGAACGCGCGGTCGAAGTCCGGCTGGACGCTCGATTCCTCGGCCGCCAGGACCCGGCCGATCTCGGCGTACTTCTTCGCCAGCTCGGCGTTGCGGCGGAAGGAGTCGATCGCGCGCCGTTTCGCCACTGTCATCAGCCAGGCACCGGGGTTGCGCGGCACGCCGTCGCCAGGCCACTGCTCTAGCGCCGCGACGACAGCGTCCTGGGCGAGATCCTCAGCCAGCCCGATGTCCCCGGTATAGCGGGCGAGGCCGGCGATGAGGCGGGCCGATTCGAGCCGGATGACCGTCTCGACCGCAGCTCGCGTCCTGGCGTCCGTCACGACAACCGATCACACCACCGGCCGCGCGGCTCGGCAAGCTGGCCTGCTCGGCCGGGGCCCGCTGGACAGCGGCGGGACCGGCTCGGAGAGCAACGGGGACCGGCCGGGCAGCGATCTGCCCGCCGGTCCCCGCGCGCCGGGTCACGCGCCTGAGCCGTCAGATGACTTGCCGGATGGTGCTCTCGCCCTCGCCGACGATGGCCAGGAACCGCTTCGTCCACTCGACGGCCTCGTCCTTGTCCCGGCACTCCATCAGTGCCCAGCCACCGACAAGCTCCTTGGCCTCGGTGAACGGCCCGTCCAGGATGGTGTACTGGCCACCGGAGTACTTGATCTTGGTGCCCTCGTCCGGCGGCACCAGGCCCCCTGTCGCCAGCAACACTCCAGCCTTCGTGGCCTCCTCGACAAATGCGCCCATCCGCTCGTACATCTCCTGGTTCGGAGGGCCCACCGGGGTGTTGGGGTCGCCGAGGGTGTATCCGAAGAACTTCATGGCTGCTTCCTTTCCCTGTTACTGCGTTGGCTACCGCGGACGAAGGTGCCAGCGGCGTCTTTCACCAGGGCGTCGAACGCGGCGGCGGCGCATCGACATCAGCCGCCAAGATTTTCCCAAGTCCGCTCCTGGCGGCGCTGGGCCGTAGCCGATGGCGGCTGCCAGGACCAGACTGGCTTTTATGCCGCATAGTTTTGGGACAGGTGGGCGCTCGGCCGGGCGCCGTCGGCAACCGGAAGGACGGCAACGCCATGGCAGGGCTATTCACACGTGGCCAGGGCAGGCGCAGAGCAGTAGCCGGCGCGGTGATCCTGACGACTTGCCTCGGGGTTGCCGCCGCGCTAGCGGCCGGATCGGCGGAAGCGGGAAGCGGCCAGGCTGCGGCGCCGGTCGCCCCGGCCGCCCTGGCCATGCCCGCTGGGTTCTGGAGCGGGACTGACAGCAACTACATCGGCATTCCCGGCCCCGCCCCGTACCACGAGCCGGCCATCGGCGGCAGCTACGGCGGATACATCGGGATGATCGGGAACTGGGCCGCCTGGCAGCACTGCGGCGGCAAGCTCGTCTTCTCCGTGACGGACGGCAATGAGGCCCGCAGGGACCTGGTGAGCTACCACGAGGGCATCGGCGTCGGCTACTACTGGTTCATGGGCGGTCCAGGCGTCGATCCGCATTACAACGGCACGACCGCGGAGGCCACTGCCTGGGGCGCGGCACAGGCCGCCCGGGTGGTCAGCAATCTGGCCGCGACCAACCCCAAGCCGAATTACCCGGTCGTCTTCATGGACATCGAGCTGCCCGGCCACGCACCCAGCTACACTCCGGCCTCCGACAACGGCTGGAACGCCGTCTACACCTCGGCCTGCAGCGGTAAGGTGCGGTCGAACTTCGTCGCGGCAAGCCTCGACCGAGCCGACCTCAACGGCTTCGCGAACTACCTGACCGCGCATTCGGCCTACAAGGCCGGGGTGTATTCCGCGCCGAGCATCTGGTCCTCGATCTTCGGCACTGGCTCGGCCGCTTCGCTCACCAACACCTACGAGTGGACGTACAACGCCGACACCAGCAGCCTGAGTCACCATCCCAGCGGCTGGTGCCTGTCAGGAACTGGCACGTGCGCCCAGTTCTTCGGGGGCATGACCAGCGCGAGCAAATATGCGCTTATGTGGCAGTGGTCAGGCGGCGGCGGCACGTTTAACGGGTACGGTGACTTCGACCAGATCGACGCGAACCGGACTCCGTAACGGCGGCAGACACCAATGTGGCAGGCAAAGACGAGGATCCTCGCCGGGGCATCGGCGGTGGTCCTGGTCGGTGCCGCCGCCGCGACGGCCGTCGCCCTGACCGGCGGGCAGACTGCGGCGCCCAGGCCTAAGCCGAAGCCGGCGGCGGTGGCTACGCCAACGCCGTCGCCCACGCCCACGCAGCTGCTGTCGCCGTTCACCGGCGAGCCCGTGTCCTCGCTTGGGCCGGTGCTCGCAGTCAAGATCGACAACATCGTGTATGCCCGGCCCCAAACCGGAATGATCGCTGCGGACATCGTCTACGTGCTGCCAGTGGAGGGCGGTCTCACCCGGTTCCTGGCCGTATTCTCGTCACACTTCCCGCCGACGATCGGGCCAGTGCGCAGCGCAAGAGCGGACGACCTGCAGCTACTGGGCCAGTTCGGCCGCCCGGCCTTCGCATTCTCCGGTGCCCAGGGGCAGCTGCTGCCCAGAGTGGAGCACGCCAACATCGTGGACTTGTACGCCGGCCGGGTTGGCGGTTACTACCGGAACTACGATCGCATCGCCCCGTACAACCTCTACGCGACAACCAGCACGCTGCTGGCTGAGGCCAAGGGCGCCAGCACGGCGCACAGCATCGGATTCAAATTCGGCCCCGCGCCAGCTGGCGGTCAGGTGATGGGATCGGACACGGTTTCCTATCCGTCCGCGAAGTTCACCTTCACCTGGTCAGCCGCAACTAGCAGCTGGCAGGTGTCGATGGACGGCACGCCGGCGGTGACCACGGCCGGCCGCCGCTTCTCGCCGGCCACCGTGATAATCCAGCACACGCTTGTGTACAAGTCTGGATACCTGGAGTATGGCTTCCCGCCGCCTTACGCGACGACCGTTGGTCAGGGCACCGCGGTGGTGCTGCGCAACGGTCGCGCCTACAACGCCCACTGGTCCCGGCCGACGCTGACCGGAGGCACTACCTACACCACCGATTCGGGCCAGCCGATGACGTTCGCGCCTGGACAGGTATGGGTCCTGCTGATGGGCAACCCCAAGATCGAGTCCGGCTAGCTACCGAGATTGCCGGGTCCCGGCGCCGATCACACCGTGCCGCATAATCTCAACTGTGGCCAACCTCTTGATCAGCGACGACTCTGTGACCATCCAGCTGTCCGCGGCGGAGAAGGTCGAGGCGCTGCACCGCGACCTGAGCTTGCCGCGCGGCGCTATCACCGGGGTCCGGGTCGTCTCCAGCGCCATTGACGCGGTACACGGGTTCAAGCTGGTGGGCAGCGGCATCCCAGGCGTCCTGATGGTCGGGAGCTTCAAGGGCAGCGACGGCAGCACGTTTGCCCTTTGTCACGGCAATGGCCCTGGGCTCGTGATCGAGCTCACCCGCCAGCACTACGACCGGATCGTGCTGACGCTCGACAATCCCGAGCAGCTGGCGAGCGAGCTGTCGTAGCGGGTTCGTTATTCAAGCTCCTGGTCGCGCCTCGCGCAGGTGTCCAGCTGCTCCCGGATCAGCGCGAGCTCGGCCGCCGTCGGCAGCCGGGTCGTCGGCACCTGGTACGGCGCCGCGAGCAGGAACCCGGTCGCCTCCGCTACGTCGGACACCGAGACACCGGGATGGACGGACCGCAGCCGCATGGAGTGGTCGGCGCCGCCGAAGTCCAGCACGCCCAGGTTCGTCACGACGCGGCGCAGCTCGTGGAAACGGGCGGTCCGGCCGGACAGTCCGTTGGCCCGGTCGTAGCCGACGCCGCTAGCCATGTCCACCCGGTCCACGAAGACCCGTCGGGAGTGGACGGGGACCCAGTAGCTCACCGGATGGTTCACCGTGTTGCCTGGCGCGCCGCGAACTCCGAGAAGCTGCGCCTTCGGCCGAGCCCAGTCCCCGATGCAGGAAATGTTCTGATTCCCGAACTGGTCGAGCTGCGCGGCTCCCATCATCACGTGCCGCTTGCCGGCGGCGAGCATCGTGAACACCTCACGGAACGGCAGCCAGCCCTCCGCGACCTGCTCGGCGGACTCGCTGTCTGCGGCCGGGCCAACCAGGGTCGCCTCGCCGTCGGTCAGCAGTAGGTCCGGCTCGAATGTGAGCTGCGCGAGCCGCGCGCCGAGGGTCGGGATAATGCCCATCGGGCTAGCCAGGATCGCACCATCGCCTCGCCAGGCGTCGGCGCAGGCGGCGACGCAGATCTCGGCCAGCGTGGCCCTGGCGTCCCCACCGGTCATGCCGGAGCCTGGCCGACGGCCCGGCCAGCATCTGCGGGCTCCGCGGCGAACCGCGCTACTGCCTCCTGGTAATCCTTCTCCTCGCCGGCCAGGAACTCGGCCGCGAACGCCGCCCAGGCCTCTGGGCTGGCTGCCGACCGCGCGTAGAGCGCCTGGAACTCCTCATCCCGCCCGTAGTCGGGCACGCAGCTGGTGAAGTGCGCGCCGTTCGGTGTCTCGACGACGCCGGCGACCATGGCGCGGTTGATCAGCAGGCTCTGCGGTGGCCCGGCGGCCAGCAGGTCGGCCGTCGGCACGATGCGCTCGCAGGACATGTAGGCGCGCTCGGCGGCCAGGCAGTACAGATTGTCGAAGTACGGGTCCGGACCGAGGTATTGCCCGTTGCCGCGCGCGTCGGCACGGTTCATGTGGATCAGCGCCGCGTCGAGGGGGCGCGCGGGTACGGCCACGAACTCCTCGCCGTCGGCGTATGGCGACCGAACCGTGCGCAGCTCGGGGTTGACGCGCAGCACGTCGGAGGCGAGCCCGGCCCGCATCGGCAGGAACGGCAGCCGGTGTGCCGCGGCGAGCAGCCCCCAGTGCAGCATGCCCTCGTCCAGCTCGGTCAGGGCGATCGAGGCGCGCTGGCGCGCCAGCCGGAAGTGCGGTTCTAGCGGGATCGAGTCCAGCGACACGAACCCGGTGACTACCCGCCGGACCTTGCCCGCCGCGACGAGCAGGCCGACATCGGGACCGCCGAAACTGACGACCGTCAGGTCCGTCAGGTTCGACGCGGCGAGCGCCCTAACCAGCGCCATCGGCTTGCGCCGCGAACCCCAGCCGCCGATTCCTATCGTCATCCCCGACCGCAGCTCGCCGATCACGTCGGCGGCGGTCATGATCACGCGACGGCCAGGCTGACGGCACGCAGCGCGGTGACCGGCGGGCAGTCCATCACCGCCGCGGTTACGACTTTGCTGGCAGGCGTCTCGATGGTCATCGAGGGACCTCCCTCGCGCCGTAACCTAGCGTTTGCTTGGTCAGCGTAACACGCACCCGCGGTGGCCAGCGGGGCACAAACGGACCCCTGCGAGGCCGATGCCTCGGTCAGGTAGGCCATGGCCATGCCAGCCCTCACCGGGCGAAATGGGCCGTTCTGGCCGCCAAACTGCCTGGTCGTGGCAGAGTGGGCAGTCCGCAGCAGGAGGCCTGCTAAGGCAGAGAGGGATGCCCCGGGTTGGCTCGTTACCATGCCATCGTCGGCTCGCCGCGCTCGGCGGCCGAGACCTTTGGCTACCTCGCCCGCGTCAGCAACACTCGGTACTGGGATCCCGGCGTGGTCCGCGCTCGCCAGCTGGATCCGGGGCTCGTGGACGTGGGCACCCGCTTCCGCCTGACGATCTCGTTCCTGGGCCTGCGGCTGCCGCTCGTCTACACCGTCACCCGCTATGCACCTCCAGTCACGTTGGTGCTGCGGGCCAGCAACCGGTTGCTGACCGCGACGGACACGATCGAGCTGACCACTGACCAATCCGGGACCGTCGTGAGCTACCTGGCCGAGATCACCCTGCGCGGCCCCGGCCAGATTTTCGAGCCGGCGCTGACCGCCGTGTTCTTGCGCGTCGCACCGCGGGCCGTGGCCGGCCTGGCCGATGCGCTGAACGCCGTCACGTAACGATCGCCCACCGCGTGCCGTCGGCGCCGTCCGCGATCTGGACGCCGCAGGCGGCCAGCGCGGCCCGGATCGCGTCCGACTCTTCGTACCGGCCCTGCGTCCGCAGACTCGACCGAAGTTCCACCAGCGGGCCGACAGCCGGGCTGAGCTTGGTAACCGGATCGCGCAGGCCCTCGGTGACGGCCCCGCCGAGCCTGCTGATCATGCCACGGAGCACCGCTCTGGCCTGCTCGGTGCCCTGATCCTCGTCGGTGTCGGCAAGCCAGGCGTGCACCGCTTGCTCAAGGTCCAGGATCGTCATGATCAGCCCGGTCCCGTCGCCGACCGCGAGCGCCGCCTCGAACTGCTGCTCCGCGCGCGCGACGATGTCGGGCAGCGGGAGCGCCGCGTCAGGCTCGCGC
>DATHQE010000133.1:0-5047 GCA_035483035.1 Streptosporangiaceae bacterium
CGATGGGCCGGGCGTAGTAGTCCTGGAACTTCTCCGGATGCGGGAAGAGGCCAGGAGCAGTGATCGACAACAGCGACCAGAGCTCCATCAGGTTGTTCTCCATCGGCGTGCCCGTGATAGCCAGCTTGAACGGGGCTGGCATTCGACGGGCGCACTGATAGATCTTGGCCTGCCGGTTCTTGGTGTACTGCGCCTCGTCCAGGATCAGCCCCGACCACGTCAGCGCGGCGTAGCTCGCGAAGTCGATGCGGAGCAGCGTGTAGGTCGTCACGACGGCGTCCGCGCCCGCGATGATCTCAGCGAGGTCCTTGCGACGCCGGGCCATGGTGTCGGTGATCACGACAACCTTGAGTCCGGGCGCGAACCTGCCCGCCTCGACTGCCCAGTTGGACACGACGCTGGTCGGGGCGCAGATGAGGAACGGGGCGCTGGTCCGGTCTGCCTCGCGCGCGTGGCTGATCAGTGCCAGCGTCTGCAGCGTTTTGCCCAGGCCCATGTCGTCGGCGAGGATGCCGCCGAGCTGGTGCTGCCACAAAAACGCGAGCCACTGGAATCCCTCGACCTGGTACGGGCGCAGGTGCGCGGTCAGCCCGGCCGGCAACGGCACGTGGCCGAGACCGACGTCTGTCGCCGACTCGCTGCCTGCCGCCGCATCCGATCCGGTACCCGCGAAGGCGAGCAGGCCGCCGACCTGGCGCTGCCAGGCCACCGCCTGACGGCTGACCACGCCGAGCTCGGCAAGCTCAGCCCACATCCCGGCCTGGAACCTGCTGATCCGCAGCGAGTCCGCCGGCCGATCCTGAAGCGCGCGCGCCTCCTCGATAAGCCTGGCCAGCGCCTGCAGGCCCGGCTTGTCCAGCGAGAAGTACGCGCCGTTGTCGAGCAGCAGGTAGTCATCGCCCCGGCTCAGCGCGAGGAACAGCTCCCTGAACTGGACGGCGATGTCCTCGACGAAGACCACCACGCCGAGGCCAAACCAGTCGTTGTCGTCGGCTAGCTCGTCCGCGGAGATCTCGATCCGCAGCGAGTCGCTGGCCTCACGGTAATCAGCCGGACTGCCGGTGACCTCCACCTCGACGCCGGAGCGACCAGCCAGCATCGGCAGCGTCTCCGTGCTGAACCTCATGGTGTCCAGCCCCGTGAGCTGCGCGGGCCGCAGGCTACTCGGTGGCAGATCGAGGTCAGCCAGGATGGCGCGCTCTGCGTCAAGATCCCGGTAGCCTGCTTCGGCCTCGGCGCTGGGGATCGCGAGAGCCGATCCAGCGCCCATCGGTACCCGCAGCCGATCGTCGCCAACCCGGTACGCCCACTCCCAGGTCACGTCCAGCTCGTGCCCGTCGCCGTAGGAAGCGCCCAGCACCAGCGTGGGCGGCGAGATGGCAGGCAGGCTGTACGAGCCATCCGACGAGGTCAGCGATGCGGCGTGCCTGAGTCGCGGGTAGAAGTGCTCGCGGAACCGGCGTTCCTGAGCAGCAGGAATGCTGAGTGGCTGGCGCGACAGGGCCAGTTGCTGCACTTGGATGGGAACGGGGTTGATCAGCCTCGCCAGCCGGAACCGCCACAGTGCTGGGTGCGGCTGCTGCTCCGCCTCGTCTCGGTCCACGTAGGCGAGGCCATGTCCCTGCGGGCCGAGGAAGCAGACCGGCCAGATCTCGCCGTCGCTGCCGTCGACGCTGACGATCGGGCTGATGCGCAGCGGTCCTGACGGCTCGCTCCTGGTGACGTCGAGGAATAGCTCGGCAGTCCCGTACCGCGGTATCGCGCCGAGCTTGCGGTACACCAGCGGGACACCGGCGGACTCGGCCTCGTCCAGCAGCGACCACAGCTGCCGCGACTCGAACCTGCCAAGATCGAGAAGCTTCTCGCTGCCCCCGTAGGAATACGGCCGATATCCCGAGTGGTCGCTCGCACGGTGCAGCCAGTACAGCTCCCTGAGCACGCGCAGCTGGGCATCCGCGAGGCCGCCACCGGACCCGCGCGAGTCCAGCCTGTCCCAGGTCAGCTGACCCCCGACCCAGGTATCCAGCCTGGCCCCTGGCTGGACGACCCGCGCCTGGACGGTCAGCTGCGGCATCGTCATGGCCGCGCGGCCGGGGTAGGCCGGGGCGGCGCCCGAGAGCATCAGCTCGATTGCGACCCGAGCCGAACTGCCGCTCGCCGGCCGCTGCACCGGCCGGGCCTGAATCAGGGATGTCAGCGACTGTTCCCATGGCACCGACCAGATCCGCGGGGCGGACAGATCCTGGCCGGACGCGAGCGCCCCCGCAAGAGTCAGCGCCGCCGCGTGCTTGCACTCGCAGCCGACCTCGCAACTGCAATAGCCGCGATCGAGCCGCATCGGACTGCCGGCGCTGAAGTAAGCCACCGTCTCGTGGAACTCGCCGCCCTTGTCCTGCACCACGCCGCGCAAAGCCCGCCTCGACGGCACCCACTCCAACCGGCGGACCATGCCGTCGTGCATCTCGCGGTAGCCCGTGTCGTACGCGGCTACGCCAACGGCGTCCTCGACCGAGCCGAGGTCTATCTCGTCGAGCACCACCGCTGGCATGCGACCGACGATAGCCCGCACTGCTGACAGTTCTGGGTGTACGCGCGGTCGGGATGAGCCACCCACTAGGGCGGCCAGCCAAGGCAGCCATAGCGGGATGCGACACTGTGGCAAACGGGCACAGTAGTCCCGCGAGGACTGAGACGATGGCAAGCGTGGCAGACAAGCATCTCTCGTCCGAAAGGCCTGGCCGTCATCTGCGCGTCGTGCCCGACGACGCCCAGTCCGCCCTCTGGGACAGCCGGGAGCTCGATCGCCTGGCCAGGCTCCGCCAGCTGGCAGTCGCGACTGACGCGCCCGGCGACGCGATCCGGCTGATCGACGGAGCGGCGACTGCCGACGAGGCGATCGAGTTACTGACCGACGCCGGCTTCATGCCAACCGAAGCCGAGTCGGGCGAAGGCCTGCTGTCCTGGTTCGCGCCGCTGCTCGAGCCCGGCTCGGATCAGTTGCAGGCCGAGATCTGCGGATCGGAGTTCATCGCGGAGCTGCGCCGCGCAGCGCCGCCCAACCTTGATGTCGCTGATGTGCTGGGCGACATCATCGAGGGCTTCGCGGCACACCGGCGGCCGGAGGCGCTGGCGATGATGCGGGTCCTGGCGGCGATCGGGCCGGCGCCGGTGCGGACGCTGGCAGCGACCGCCGCCGCGCAGATGGTGAGCGACGGCCAGGCAGACCCGCCGTGGGCAGCTGGCCTCGGCTTCCCTGCGGTCGGCCGGTGCTTCGGCTACACCGACATCTACGGCGAGCAGCGCTCGATGGTCATCACCTTCCGGTACGGCCGCAAGGCGCACGCTCTGGTCGTGCTCATCGATTACCTCCTCGGCGGCGGCATCAAGGACTGTTACGTCGCCGATTACACCGAGTCCCTACGCGGCCAGTACCAGAAGCTCGGGGGAGATCCGGAGATCGTCTTCAGCGATCTGGATCCGCGGGAAGCTCACGCGATTCTCACCCGGGCGCTGGTGTACGAGCCGTGCCCGGTTGAGCCGGACCAGGTCGAGGGTGTTGAGGCCTGCATCGAGCTGCTGCGCGCCCGCGTCGCGGTGCTGCCTGCAGCTGCCAGCGCGGCACCGCAGGCGGGCAAGTCCAGGCTCGCGGCTAGCGCCGGACCGAAGGCCGCGGCGCGCAGGCGCCCGGCGGGACCTAAGCACATTCACCGGGTCAAGGTGACGTTGCGCGGGCCAAGCCGCCGATCTGGCGGCGGTTCGAGGTGACGTCGGACACCACCCTCCAGCGGCTGCACCGCGTCCTCCAGGTCGGCTTCGAGTGGCAGGACTATCACCTGCACGTCTTTGATACGGTCGCGGGCCGGTACGGCATCCCCGACCCCGACGGCGAGCTCGACATCCGCAATGACGCGAACAAGAAGCTGTCGGCTGTCGCTGACTGGCCCGGCGACCGCATCCGGTATACCTACGACTTTGGCGACTGGTGGGAGCTAGACATCGTGGTTGAGGCGGTCCTGCCAGCGGAGGCTGGCCTTCGCTACCCGAGGTGCACGGGCGGCCGCCGGGCAGCGCCGCCCGAGGATTGTGGCGGCGTCTGGGGCTACGCCGATCTGCTCAACATCCTGGCCGACCCGCGGCATGAGGAGCACCAGGCCCGGCTCGAGTGGCTCGGCATCCAGACCGCAGCCGAATTCGACGCTGGCGCCTTCGACTGCGATGTCGTCAACCTTGACCTCGCCATCATGTCCAGGGTGCTCGTCAAGCCCTGACCCTCACCACCGATCGCGAGGGCGCGTCGTGCGGCTATCACAGCAGTGACAGCTGGCCAGTGACGGCGTCGATGGCAGCGTCCGCAGCCGGTCCGATGGCGCAGCAGGTCGGAGTGCCCTCAGCCACCTGGGTACGGCCGGCGTCGTGGATCACCTGCACGGGCAGCCCGGCCGCATGTGCCTGCCCGGCGATGGCGTCCAGTTCCTCCGCACTGGCAGCGCGCAGCACAACCTTGGGCTGGCCCTCACGCAGCCACGCCGCGAAGGCTGGCGTGCCGATAGCAGCGAGCGCCGCAGCAACCGCAGCGTGCGCAGCCTGCGCCGCGATCTTGCCGCGGCCCATGCCGAGGTCCGCGCGAACGACAACGACCAGCTTGGTTTGCATGACTGCCAAGGTAGGCGGTCGCCACTGCCCGGCCGCGAGAAAAACCGATCTCACCCTGGGAGACTTGGCCCATGACACACCCACCATGGGATGACTCCTACACGGCCGAGGCGCCGCCGCCGTGGGACATCGGCAAGCCGCAGCCGGCCTTCGTCCGCCTGGCCGAGTCAGGCCTGCTGACCGGCCAGGTGCTCGATGTCGGCTGCGGGACCGGCGAGCAGTCGCTGCTCGCCGCCAGCCACGGCGCCAGGGCCACCGGCGTCGATCTCTCGCCCGCGGCCATCGCGCAGGCCCGGGCCAAGGCAGCGCAGCGCGGCCTGGACGTGCGGTTCGAGGTAGCAGATGCGCTGGACCTCGGACAGCTTGACCCGAACTTCGACGTGATCATCGACAG
>DATHQE010000134.1:0-20490 GCA_035483035.1 Streptosporangiaceae bacterium
GAGAACGCGGCCATCAGGAACAACACCCACCCGGCCGACTGGACTTACAAGAACATCGAAACTCAGGCGGCGTCGTTCCGGCAGTACGCGGTGTCCTTCGACTGGTCCAGGCGGCTCCAGACCTGCGATCCGGAGTACTACCGGTGGACGCAGTGGCTGTTCCTCCGGTTCTACGAGCGCGGGCTGGCTTACCGCGCTGACGGCTACGTCAACTGGTGCCCGGTCGACCAGACGGTGCTGGCGAACGAGCAGGTGATCGACGGCAAGTGCGAGCGATGCGGGTCAGAGGTCATCCGCCGGGTGCTGACCCAGTGGTACTTCAAGATCACCGAGTATGCCGACCGGCTGCTGGCGGACATGGAACCGCTCGAGGGGAAATGGCCGGAGCGGGTCCTGCTGATGCAGCGCAACTGGATCGGCCGCAGCGATGGCGCCGAGGTCAGCTTCCAAATCGAGGGCCGGGATGAGCCGGTCACGGTGTTCACCACGCGGCCCGACACGCTCTACGGGGCGACGTTCTTCGTGGTAGCAGCCGACTCGCCGCTAGCCCTGGAACTGTGCGCTGAGTCGTCGCGCGCAGAACTGGATCGTTATATCGCCGACGTCCGGAAGCTGACCGACATCGAGCGTCAGTCGACCGACCGCGATAAGACCGGCGTGTTCCTGGGCCGTTACGCGATTAACCCGGTCAACGGCGAGTCGATCCCGGTCTGGGCCGCTGACTACGTGCTGCCCGACTACGGCACCGGCGCGATCATGGCAGTCCCCGCGCACGACCAGCGCGACCTGGACTTCGCCCGGAAGTTCGGGCTACCCGTCCAGGTGGTCCTGGACACCGGCTCGCCCGACCCGGCCGCGACGGGCATAGCGACGCCTGGCGAGGGGACCCTGGTCAACTCCGGGCCGCTGGACGGGCTGTCGAAGCAGGACGCTATCGCGCGGATCGTGGAGATCCTGGGCGAGCGGGGCCTCGGCCGGAGCGCGGTCAATTACCGGCTGCGGGACTGGCTGCTGTCCCGGCAGCGGTTCTGGGGAGCGCCGATCCCGATCGTGTACTGCGATGGCTGCGGCGAGGTCGCGGTGCCGGATGACCAGCTGCCGGTACTGCTGCCCGACCTGCGCGGTCAGGAACTGGCGCCGAAGGGCGCCTCTCCGCTGGCCGCGGCGACCGACTGGGTGACCACCGAATGCCCGAAGTGCGGCGGCCCGGCGAAGCGTGATACCGACACCATGGACACGTTCGTGGACTCGTCCTGGTACTTCCTCCGGTATTGCTCGCCGTCGTTCGAGCACGGGCCGTTCGAGGTGGAGTCGGTGCGCCGCTGGTCGCCGGTCGACCTGTACGTGGGCGGTGTCGAGCATGCGATCTTGCACCTGCTGTACTCGCGGTTTTTCGTCAAGGTGCTGCACGACATGAAGATGCTCGACTTCACCGAGCCATTCACCGCGCTGGTGAATCAGGGCCAGGTGATCAACCAGGGCAAGGCGATGTCCAAGTCGCTCGGCAACGGCGTCGACCTGGGTGACCAGCTGGCGGCGCATGGTGTCGACGCGATCCGGCTGACGATGATCTTCGCCAGCCCGCCGGAGGACGACATCGACTGGGCCGACATGAACCCCGACGCCCTGGTCAAGTTCCTCGGCCGGGTGGCGCGGGTCGCCGTGGAAGTGGCTGCGGCTGGCGATGTCGCGAGCGGCGATGTTGCCAGCGGAGACGTCGAGCTCCGCAAGGTGACGCACAAGACGATCGACGATGTCACCAGGCTGGTCGAGTCGACCCGGCTGAACGTGGCTGTCGCCCGTCTGATGGAGCTGGTCAGCGCCGCGCGGCGAGCCATCGACAGCGGGCCGGGTGCCGGCGATCCGGCCGTGCGCGAGGCCGCGGAGTCGCTGGCGATCATGCTGTCGCTGTTCGCTCCGTACACTGCCGAGGAGTGCTGGGAGATGCTGGGTCACCAGCCGTCGGTCGGCCGCGCTTCCTGGCCTGCGGCCGACGCCGCGCTGCTGGTACAGGACACCGTCATCTGCGTTGTCCAGGTCGACGGCAAGGTGCGGGACCGGCTGGAGGTAGCGCCCGCCGTCGCCGAGGACGAGCTTCGCGAGCTGGCGCTCGCCGCACCCGGGGCGGAGCGGGCGCTGGCCGGCCGCGGCGTCAAGACTGTGATCGTCCGGGCGCCGAAGCTCGTGAACATCGTGTCGGCCTAGTAGGCCGGCGTCGGCCAGACTGCGGCAGGATCCGCCTGCTGGACCGCCTACTGAGCCGTCTCGGCCAGGTCCGCTATCGCCCGCACTTGACGGGCATACAGCGGCCACAGCTGTGCCGGAATGAAGTGGCCCATCCCTGGCAGCACTTCCAGTCTGGCGCCCGGGATGGCGGCCGCCGTGCGGCGGGCGGCTGACGGTCGCAGCACCTGATCGTCGGCGCCGTGCAGGACGAGGGCCGGCACCTGCAGCACGGCCAGTCGCGCGCCGCTCCACTTCGCCGTACTCTGCCGCGTCTGAGCGGCGGTGTCGCGCAGGCTGAGGCCGCCATGTGCGATGTCGCGCTCAATGCACTCCATCGCCGTCGCCTCGTCCAGCGGGTAGCCCGGCGCCGCGATGGCTCGGTACAGCGCCAGGCCGAGGGCGACGTCGCCATCGTCGCCTTCGGGGAAACGCAGACGTGCCATCCGGGCGAGGAATCCGGGCTTGACATAGCGGGCTGCTCTCGCCCCGGTGGCGTCGCTGGGCAGGGCCGACGAGGACGTCAGGCTGCGGACCCGGCCGGGATGACGGATCGCCGTGCGCTGTGCCAGCTGGCCGCCCAGGGAATGGCCAAACACATGCGCGGAGGCCCAGCCCATGGCATCCATGACAGCGACGGCGTCGTCGGTCATGTCCTCGGCTGTGTACGGCGATCGGTGCCTGCGGCCGAGGGCGGCGATGGGGTCGCCGCCGCCGGCGGCGGTCAGGTGCGTGGACTGGCCCGCGTCGCGCAAGTCGAAGGCCACGATGTGGAAACCGTGCTCGGCGAGCGCCGCAACGAATCCGGCCGGCCACCAGAAGCGCGATGCGCCAAGGCCCATGACCAGCAGCAGTGGATCCCCGCCAGCGCCGCCAAGATCTTCGAAGGCGAGCTGGACGTCGCCATTATGGGCGTACCTCGTGCCTGCCAGAATTGCCACTCTCGACCTCCGCATTGACCTCGCTCTGTAGTACGCGAACATCGTTCGCAATCTATACTACGGCTTCAGGATCGCCGTTCGCAAACTGTCGGAGGAAGTCGCTCGGATGCCTGAGGGACCAGACGTCATCTGGATGCGCCCCGAGCACGCGACCGTCGGCAGGCCCGCCGAGCGTAGCCGCGCGGAGCTGACCTCCGTGGCGATCGCTATAGCCGATCACGATGGCCTCGACGGGGTATCGATGCGGCGCGTCGCAGCTGAGCTCGGCACAGGTCCTGCGTCCCTCTACCGCTACGTGGCCTCTCGAGATGACCTGCTCGACCTGATGGCTGACTCGGTAGCCGCCGAGTTCGAGCTGACCGGCCGGACTGGCGACTGGCTGGCCGACCTGGTCGACGTCGGCCGCCAGGCACGCGGGATCATGCTGCGCCACGCCTGGCTGCCGGGGCTGGTCATCAGCAGGGGAACTCTCGGCCCGCGCGGAGCCGACCTGCTGGAGTACGTGCTCGGCGTGCTCGCGGAGCAGCCGGCCGAACCGATCACGAAGGTCGAGGCTTTCGCCATGCTCATGGCCGTGACGGCAGCCTATGTGCAGCACGAGACCTCCGCCGGGCTGGCGGAGCAGCAGCGTCAGGCGGCCTACCTCGAGCGCGTCGCCACCGACGGCGGGCATCCCCAGATCGCCGCGTTGCTGGCGGTCGCCGGGCCGTCGGCGGCGCCTGATCAAGACCGATTCGCGCTGCTACTGGCGCGCGTCCTCACCGGCTTGCTGTCGCACACGTAGGCACCAGTTTTGCTCCTGCCGCTGGCGATGGTGACAACGCGACCGGGTGGCTCAAATGGCGCCGAGCCCGGCGGGCCAATGGGCTGTCAGACTCGCCTTAGCACCGCCACAACCTTGCCCAGGATCTCGGCCTCGTCGCCGGGGATCGGTGCGTAAGCAGGGTTGTGCGGCATCAGCCAGACGTGGTCGGCTGACCGCTTGAACGTCTTGACGGTCGCCTCACCGTCCAGCATCGCTGCGACGATGTCGCCGTTCTCAGCCACCGGTTGCTGACGCACGACAACCCAGTCGCCGTCGGCGATGGCCGCGTTGATCATCGAATCGCCGACGACCTTCAGCAGGAACAGAGTCCCCTCTCCCACGATCTGTCTGGGCAACGGGAAAATGTCCTCGATGGCCTCCTCGGCGAGGATCGGGCCACCCGCGGCGATCCGGCCCACCAGCGGTACGTACGCGGCCTCCTGCGACGCGATGTCCATGGGCGAATCGTCGTCAGGCCCGGGCTCGGGTCGGATGGCCGGATGGCCAGGGAGCCGGACCTCAACGGTGCGCGGGCGCCCGGCGTCGCGCCGGAGGTAGCCCTTGGCCTGCAAGGTCGAGAGCTGATACGAGACGCTCGACGTGCTGGTGAGGCCGACCGCTTCGCCGATCTCGCGCATCGACGGCGGGTAGCCGCGCCGCTGCACAGACTCCCTGATCACCTGCAGCACCTTGCGCTGGCGCCAGGTCAGCACATGGCCCGGATCAGGCTTGTCAGGCAGGTCGGCAACGATGGTCGGCACGCTGCCCTTGGGTCGTCTGCCTGGCTTGCCGCGGGGCCGCTCTGGCGCTACTGCGCCCGCGTCTGCGTCGGTTAGTGCTACGTCGATGGTCGAGGCCTCGCGCGCCCCGCCATCACTGGTCGCATCGCTCATCTTCGGACCTCCGGCTCGGGTGCGGTAGTGGTCGGAATTGTTGTGCCGTCGAAGCCGACGCTAACGGTTCTGGCACTGGATCTCAAACATCTGTTCGACGACACGTAAAAATGTCGTACCCCTGCGGTAGAACGGTACCGTATCTTCGTTCGATCGAACGAGAATGCGATAGAACGTAGTTACTATCGAACTGTCATTCGTTAGATGGAGGTTGTGATGAGCGCACTGAGCGCGATCGAGACACCGGTCGCCGAGGTACAGGAGCCTCGCGGCGCGGTCACCGCAGAGTCCGGGCGGCACGAACGACCCATTCGGGTCATTGCTTGCCCGGTGCGATCCATTGCTGACCAGGACCGTGATGTGGCCATCGGTGATGACCAGCCGCGCTCTAGTTCGATTCCGGTGACGGGCATCCGGCCGCTTGCAGCGCGGCGCACCGGCCCGCGAGTGGTCCGTGCCAGCGCCAGCTCACCGGCCGTACTCGCCGGTGTCGTCGTCGGCTCGCCACGAGCCACGGTGCCACGAGCCACAGCGCCACGAGCCACAGCGCCACGAGCCACGGTGCGGCCAGCCTCGGGCGTGGCACGCACTGGCCTGCGGCTGACTAGGCGAGGGCGGATTGTGGTGGCCGCCCTGGTCATCATCGGAGCGACGATGGCGGCGCTGCTCATCACCCTGCTGGCGTCTGGTGGCGCTCAGGCGACCAATCATGGCGCGGCCAGGGGCGGCTACCAGGGGATGCATCAGGTCGTGGTCCAGCCAGGGCAGACGCTCTGGTCGATCGCTGCGGCGGCGGAGCCGTCCGCGGATCCGCGGACCGTCATTCAGCGGATCATGACGGCTAACGCGCTCGCTGGTCCGGGCATCAGCGCCGGCCAGCAGCTCTGGGTGCCGTGATCGGCGACCGCTGACCGGCATATCCGGTACGGCAGTACAAAGCTGAAACTGAGGCGCTTCTGCATAGGCGAGCGGCTTGTACCGGCTCGCGGCGTGCGCAGGCAGCGACACGCCGGCGTGTTCCGCGATTTCCCTGACGCGCCTTCGAGTGTCAGTGCATCGTCTACCAGCAGGTTCTGCCGAGGGTGCTTCGGACTTGCCAAGCGCGGTTGCGTGGACCACAATATGTAGTAGTTGCACGCGTGTAATTTTCCTATAGCTTGTGCTTCAGCGGAGACGACATCGAGGCCGCCGGGGAGGTGATCGCATGTACTGTCCGTATTGCAGGCACTCCGACAGCCGGGTCATCGACAGCCGGACAAGTGACGACGGCGCCGCGATCCGACGGCGCCGGGCCTGCCCAGCATGCGGTCGCCGGTTCACTACGCAGGAGACGGTCATCCTGACCGTGGCCAAGCGCAGCGGCGTCACTGAGCCGTTCAACCGGGACAAGATCGTCCGCGGCGTACGACGGGCGTGTCAGGGCCGGCCGGTCACCGAGGATCAGCTCGCGCTCATGGCGCAGCAGGTCGAGGAAGTGATCAGGAGCCGGGGCAGTGGCGAGATCCCCTCCCACGAGGTGGGCCTCGCGATCCTGGGCCCGTTGCGTGACCTCGACGAGGTCGCCTACTTGCGATTTGCCTCGGTCTACCGGGGCTTTGAGTCGCTCAGCGACTTCGAGCAGGAGATCGCTGCGCTGCGCGCAGCGCACCTGGATGGCTGGCGCCCTGAGGATGCCGAGTTCCTGGCCACCGAGGCGGACCTGCGGCCCGACGCGGAGCGCGGCACCGGGCTGCGGTCCTCGGCCGGTAATCGCGCGGCTAAGCATCCTGGGCAGCAGCCCGCACCGACGAGTTAGAGCAGTCGGCAGAGGACATCACTGGGAGGGCCTGGAGGCCCGTTACTGGGTCCGAACGGATCCGCGGAGGGGGAGCACAATGACCGAGACGGCGAGCGGGGCGGCGTCGCAGGGCAGCAGCAGCAAGCGCGCCGAAGGCCTGACCCTGCGCCGTATCTACACCCGTGAGGGCGTACACCCCTATGACGAGGTGACCTGGGAGCGCCGCGACGTCGTAATGACGAACTGGCGCGATGGCTCGGTCAACTTCGAGCAGCACGGTGTCGAGTTTCCTGACTTCTGGTCCGTCAACGCGGCGAATATCGTCACCACGAAGTACTTCCGTGGCGCGCTCGGCACGCCGCAGCGCGAGTGGAGCCTGAAGCAGCTTGTCGATCGGGTGGTGGGGACCTACACCGCGGCCGGACGCGAGCACGGCTACTTCGCGACCGAGCAGGACGCGGAGATCTTCGAGCACGAGCTGAAGCACGCCCTGATCCATCAGACCTTCAGCTTCAACTCGCCCGTCTGGTTCAACGTGGGCACGTCGTCTCCCCAGCAGGTGTCGGCCTGTCAGCCCTATGACGCGCTGGTCAGCACGCCAGCTGGGCCGGTGACGATTGGCAGCCTGGTGGAGTCGGATGCGGTCGGCGCGAAGGTATACGACGCGCACGGCGTGACCAGGATCCTCGCGACCAAGGCCAACGGCGTCAAAGAAGTGCTCCGGGTGCACACGACCTCGGGCCACGTACTCGACGCGACGGCTGATCACCGCGTCTGGCGCGCGACCGAACTTGAGACAGGCGAGTTCACGGTCGCAGGCTTCCTACGGCCAGGAGACCACCTGCTGTACGTGCAGCCTGAGGTCGGCGGATCGAACCGGATGCTGCTCGACGTCAGCAAGATCGAGAATCTCGGACCGATGGAGGTCTACGACATCCAGACCGAGAGCGGCGAGTACCTGTCGGGCAACCTGCGGGTGCACAACTGCTTCATCCTCGCGGTTGACGACACCATGGACTCGATCCTGGAGTGGTACCGCGAGGAAGGGCTGATCTTCAAGGGCGGGTCCGGTGCTGGCGTCAACCTGTCCCGGATCCGGTCGAGCAAGGAACTGCTGTCGTCCGGCGGCACGGCGAGCGGCCCCGTCTCGTTCATGCGCGGCGCCGACGCGTCGGCGGGGACGATCAAGTCCGGCGGTGCGACGCGGCGGGCGGCCAAGATGGTCGTCCTGGATGTCGACCATCCCGATATCGAGGAGTTCATCGAGACCAAGGCGCGCGAGGAAGAGAAGATTCGCGTCCTGCGCGACGGCGGCTTCGACATGGACCTCGGCGGCAAGGACATCGCCAGCGTCCAGTATCAGAACGCCAATAACTCGGTGCGCGTCTCGGACGAGTTCATGCGCGCAGTCGACTCCGGCTCGAGTTTCAGTCTGAACGCACGGCGGACAGGCGAGCCAGTCGCGCAGGTGGAAGCGAAGGAACTGTTCGGGAAGATGGCGAAGGCCGCGTGGGAATGCGCCGACCCTGGCATCCAGTACGACGGCACGATCAATGACTGGCACACCTGCCCCGAGTCAGGCCGGATCACGGCCAGCAATCCCTGTAGCGAGTACGTCCACCTGGACAACTCGTCCTGCAACCTCGCCAGCATCAACCTGATGAAGTTCCTGCGGGCCGACGACACCTTCGACGTCGAGAAGTTCGAGCAGCTCACCGAGCTCATCATTACGGCGATGGATATCTCCATCAGCTTCGCGGACTTCCCGACGGAGAAGATCGCCGAGACCACCCGTGCGTACCGGCAGCTCGGCATCGGCTATGCCAACCTGGGCGCGCTGCTGATGGCTACCGGCCATGCGTACGACTCAGACGACGGCCGTGCGATCGCGGCTGCGATCACCTCGCTGATGACCGGGACTGCGTACAAGCGGTCGGCCGAGCTGGCCGCGGTGGTCGGGCCTTACGAGGGGTACGCCCGTAATGCCACGGCGCACCAGCGCGTGATGGCCAAGCACGCGACGGCGAGCGCATCGATCAAGCCGGTTGGCAGCATCGACACGCCCGTCCTGGCGGCAGCCAACAAGGCCTGGCAGGAGTGCCTGACGCTGGGCCACGCCAACGGGTACCGGAACGCGCAGGCAAGCCTGCTGGCCCCCACCGGCACGATCGGCCTGATGATGGACTGCGACACCACCGGTGTCGAGCCAGACCTGGCGCTGGTCAAGTTCAAGAAGCTGGTCGGCGGCGGGTCGATGCAGATCGTCAACCAGACGGTGCCGCGTGCGCTGAAGAACTTGGGCTACCAGCCTGAGCAGTCCGAGGCGATCGTCGAGTACATCGCCGAGCACGGCCACGTCGTGGATGCTCCCGGTCTTCGGCTTGAGCACTATTCGGTATTCGACTGCGCGATGGGGGAGCGGGCCATCAGCCCGATGGGCCACGTCCGCATGATGGCGGCCGTCCAGCCTGCACTGAGTGGCGCGATCTCCAAGACCGTGAATCTGCCGGAGTCGGCGACGGTCGAGGACATCGAGAAGATCTACTTCGAGGGCTGGAAGCTCGGGCTCAAGGCGCTGGCCATCTACCGGGACAACTGCAAGGTCGGCCAGCCGCTCTCGGTCTCCAAGAAGAAGGCTGCCGAGGCGGTGGACCCGGCGGCGCCGCACGAGGTCCGGCCCGTGCGCCGCAGGCTGCCGCGGCAGCGCTCGGCCATGGTGACGCGGTTTGCGGTCGCGGGTGCTGAGGGCTACATGACGGCGTCCAGCTACCCCGACGACGGCGTCGGTGAGGTCTTCCTCAAGCTGGGCAAGCAGGGGTCCACCCTGGCCGGAGTGATGGATGCCTTCTCGATCGCGATCTCGGTGGGGCTCCAGTACGGCATCCCGCTCGAGTCGTACATCGGGAAGTTCACCAACATGCGGTTCGAGCCGGCGGGCATCACTGACGATCCCGACATCAGGATGGCCAGCTCGGTCATGGACTACATCTTCCGTCGGCTCGCGCTTGACCACCTGCCGTACGAGCAGCGCGCCGAGCTCGGCATCCTCACCGCCGACGAGCGGACCGCGCAGCTGAACGGCGAAGACCCGGCAGCAGTAGCCGATGAGCTAGACCCGGAGGAACTGGCTCAGTCAGTACCGGTCGAGAAAGTGCAGCGCGCGCAGCCCAGCGGCGCCGAGCTAGGTGGCGCCGAGCCCGCCCCGCCCAGGCCGGCGGCTCCGACAGAGCCGCCACGCAGCTCAACGGAGCTGATCGAGTCGCAGCAAGGCCGCGTGGCGGATGCGCCGCTGTGCCTGACCTGCGGCACGAAGATGCGCCCGGCCGGGAGCTGCTATGTCTGCGAAGGGTGCGGCTCAACCAGCGGCTGCAGTTAGAACCGGGCATCGTTCGACGGAGTTTTACCAGCTCAGGCGGGGTCCGGCCGCACAGGTTGCGCCCCGCCTGAGTGCTCTTCAGGCGTCGCTCGTTGCATCAGATGCAACGAGCGGCCTTGTGGCGCTTTTTGCCGGGCGGAGCGGACGACCTGTAAGCGATGGACAGCCCGAAACCTGCTAAGTGAATGCGCTAAACGTGCTAATGCGAGCTACGGTTAGCTAGATTAGTAGGTTGATTGGGGGATTCGTTGCGCAGCTTCGCTGACCTTGACGCGCTTATCGGCCTGGTGCCAGCTGAGGTTGTTTCCCGGCTCAGCGCTATCGATATCGGCCGGGGCTCGGAGGCGCTCTATCGCGACCAGATGCCAGGGCTGCTTACCGAACTCGCCGACCGTGCCCGCGTCGTGAGCATCACCGCCTCGTCCGCGATCGAGGGCGTCGTCGTGGCGGACGCTGACCGCGCCCAGCGGATCATCAACCGGCGGGCGGCGACGTTGCGCAACCGCAGCGAGCAGGAACTGGCAGGCTACCGCGATGCTCAGGACTACCTGTTCCAGCAGGACTGGCGCCCGCTGAACGCTGGCCTGATTCTGCACCTGCACCGGCTCCTGTTCGCTCACACGGCGGCGCTCTGCGGCGCCTTCAAGACGGAGGACAACCTAGTCGTCGACCGCTCCCCAGACGGCTCCACGACTGTTCGCTTCAAGCCTGTGTCCGCTGCGCGCACCCCGTTCGCCATCGATGATCTCATCGAGCGCTATGAGCACGCGGTTGCGGCGGGCGAACACCATCCGGTGCTCCTGACCGGGCTGTTCGTACTGGACCTGCTCGTCATCCACCCCTTCGAGGATGGCAACGGGCGAGTGGCCCGTCTGCTCACTGGTGCCATGCTCAGTGGCCACAGTTACACGGTGGGCCGCTACGTGAGCCTTGAGCAGGCGATCGCCGAATCGGCTGACGCCTACTATCAGGCTCTCCTGGATTCCACTCATGGCTGGCACGAAGGCACCGCCCACCCGTGGCCCTGGCTCGCATACTTCACCGGCGTGATCGCCGACGCTTACGCCGTCTTCGCCAATCGGGCGGCCGCCGCGCAGACCCCCGGGACAAAGCAGCAGCGCGTCCGCGAGCACATCCTGCGCCACGCACCCAGCACGTTCCGCCTCGCGGAACTTAGGACAGCAGTGCCAGGTATCAGCGACCAGACCATCCGGCTCGTCCTGGAGCAGTTGAGACGAGAAGGCAGGGTGCAGTCGGACGGAACGGGCCGCTCAGCGACCTGGACCCGCAGTAATACCGCACCCTTCGAATAAGTGGCCTGCGCCAGTGCAGCGTCGCTGGCGGAGACTATTTTACCTGTTCAGGAGGGGTGCAGCTAGATGGCTGTGCCCCTCCCGAGCGGTATCTGGAGGCGCCCATCGGATCTCACTCGGGCCGTGTGATTCAGCTCAGTCCAGGTTCGGCCAGTTAATCAGCTGCGGCACTAGCTCGGCATCGCCGGAAATCTGCAGATCGTGGGCGGTCTCCCGGCGGTAGAACGCCAGCACCATGTCGCTGGGATCCGCAGTGATGGTGGCGGTCCGCTTGGAGCCGCCGTGCTGGTCGCCTTCTAGCACGTGCAGGCCGTTAGTGCCCAGGTCGAGCAGCCAGCTGCCGCCTGGCCCCGTCTCCAGGATGACGGTGGCAGGCTCGTACGGCCACGGGCCGTTGGTCGGCAGCTCGACGGTGATGTACTCGTTGACGCCGTCGGCTGCCACCGCAGGGGGCAGCGGCAGGCCTTGACCCCCGGCCTGCTGAGCGTCGAATGCGTGCACGGCCGCCTCCTGCACCTGGTGCCGAGCGATAGCCGCCGAGGTATTAGGCGCGCTGCCGACTTCCTCCCACCAGGTCCAGCAGATCCGGTCCGGTCCAGCGTCCTGGAGCGCCCGAACTAGCCGGCCTGTCGCGTCGGCCGACCAGGCGTGCAAGTCACCGTGCGGCTCCGTGTCGCCCACGACCTCCTCGGTCGGCGGGGCGTCTGCTGGGCCGACAGTGACAACGGCGGCCCAGAACAACTGGACCTCGCCGACGTGGGCAACGAGGTCGGAGACGGTCCAATCCGGACAGCCAGGAACTTGTGCAGCGAGTCCGGCCTGTGCTGCAGCCTCTCGCAGGGCGGCGGAACGATCGTCAATCAGGGCCAGCATGTCGTCGAAGCTCAGTGTCTGCATCCCAGCGTTGTAGCACGGGGCACCGACATCGCAGGAGTCGGCCATGAGCTGCGCGCTCTGTGCCGCACGCGAGCGGACAGCTCATCAGTACCAGGACGGGCCATGGAGCGTGTACGGCTCTTCGAGTGACCGGATCTCGTCCTCGGTCAGGCGGAGGTCCAAAGCCGCGATGGCTTCAGGCAGGTGATGGGGCTTGGTCGCGCCGACGATGGGTGCGGAGACGACAGGGCTGTTCAGCACCCAGGCCAGCGCGATCTGCGCCATGGTCGCGCCCCTGGCTTCGGCGACAGCTTGGACCGCGTTGACGACGGGCTCATCGAGAGGGGAGTCGAAGGACTTGACGACCTTGTCGACGCTGGAGCGGTGCGACTGCTCGCCCCACGGACGCGCCAGGCGTCCTTTGCCCTGCGGAGAATAGGGAATGGCGCCGACGCCCATGTCAGCGCACATGGGAAGCAGCTCCCGCTCGTCCTGTCGTCGGAGCAGGTTGTACTGATTTTGCATCGCGACGAACGGCGTCCAGGCGCGCATTTCGGCGGTGTGCTGGAGCCTGGCGAACTGCCAGGCATACATGGACGACGCCCCGATGTACCGGACCTTCCCGGCCTTGACGATGTCGTGCAGCGCCTCCATCGTCTCTTCCGCCGGAGCTTCGGGATCGAAGCGGTGGATCTGGTAAAGGTCGATGTAATCGGTGCCGAGCCGGGTCAGCGAAGCGTCGACTTGCTCAAGGATCGCTTTGCGGGACAATCCTTGGCCGCCCGGGCCGTCATGCATCCAGCCGAAAACCTTGGTAGCCAGGACAACGTCCTCGCGGCGGGAGTAACGCCTGATCGCGCGGCCAACGACCTCCTCTGATGTGCCGAGCTGGTAGGTGTTCGCCGTATCCCAGAATGTGATGCCCATCTCGACGGCCTGACGGAAGAAGGGCTGAGCATCGTCATCATTCAGGGCCCAGGTGTGCGCGTTGGTGCTGGCAGGATCCCCGTAGCTCATGCAGCCCAGCGCGATCCGGCTGACCTTCAGCCCTGTCTTGCCCAGTCGTACGTACTGCATCAAAGGCCCTCCTCTCGCTAGCGTCGCGCCTGCCGGGCTCGCTGTCAGCCCTTGACTCTGCGCCCGGCTACCCAGACTCCGGTGACGTGGTCGGGCTGGGCCAGGACAGCAATGTCAGCGAGCGGATCGGCGTCGAGCGTGATGAAGTCGGCGTCGAAATCGGCCGCCAGCTGGCCGCTGCACGGCGCCTGCGGCCCGAGCGTGCGCGGCGCGACGGCGGTCGCGGCCGCGATCGACTGGAGTGGCGTCATGCCGAGCGCCACCAGATGCGCGAGCTCCGATCCGTTGCGGCCCCAGGAGTTCGGCAGGTCCGTGCCGGTCAGGGAGATGTCGGTGCCCATCGCCACCACCACCCCGCGCTCGATGGCCAGCCGCACCGCATCGGCGTGTGTCGCCGCTATTGCGGTCAGCTTGGCGGCCGCATATGGCGGCACGTCATTAAGGTTGCTCAGGATGTCCTCGATGATCGTGCGCGTGGGCACCAGGATCGTGCCCGTTTCCACCATGGCGTCGCAGGCTTCCTCGTCGAGGTAGGTCCCGTGCTCAATGGTGGCGACGCCCGCCTCGATAGCCGCCATGATCCCTGGCTTGCCGTGACAGTGCGCTGCCACGACGCGGTCAGCCAGGCCAGCGACCTCGACGATCGCGCGCAGTTCCGCGCCAGTGAACTGCTGATGAATCGGGCTGTCGACCTCTGACAGCACTCCGCCGGATGCGCAGACCTTGATGAGCCGGGCGCCGCGGCGGAGTTGTTCGCGTGCCGCGCGCGCGCATTCCGCTGCGCCGTCGGCGAGGCGTAGCGTGCCGTCGTGTTGCGCGAAGTCCGCTACGAACGAGAGCGGATAGCAGTGCAGATCGCCGTGGCCACCGGTCGTACTGAGAATCGCGCCCGCCGCGTAGATCGACGGGCCGTCGAGTATTCGCTCGCTGACGGCGCGGGCAAGGTAGACGCCGAGGCCGCCAACCTCACGGACGGACGTGACGCCTGCGTCCAGGGCGTTGACGAGGTCGCGTGCGCACCTCGCGGCGCGCAGCGGCGTCGGCTCCTGCGGCAGCCGGGCGAGGTCGAGCGAGCGCGTGCCCATGAAGTGCCCGTGGCAATCCCACAGGCCGGGCATGACGACGGCAGCCTGAGTCACGCTGGCACCGGACGTGACTGGCGCGCTGGCGGCGGGCCCGGCGTAGCTGATCACGGCGCCGTCGGCCACCAGCACCGCGTCCGGCACCGGAGCACCGGCACCGGGTATCAGCAGCGCTGCCTCGATCCGCTCCATGCATCCCTCCACGTCCGGCTTCGGCGTCAGGCCTCAGGCGTCAGGCCTCAGGCCTCAGGCCTCAGGCCTCAGGCCTCGGGGTCCGGCTTCGCCGTTGGGCCTCGGGGTCCGGCTTCGGCGTTGTGGCCCGAGGGCCATCATGGCGTGGCGTCGGCTAATCGCGAAAAGGGGGCCACGGATACGCCATTGCCGCGCCAATCCGGAGAGCGCCTTGTGACGACATTCCCGCCGTATCTGTTTGTGGACGTCGGGATGGTGTCCGTGATGCGCTATACAAGTCTCAGTGCAAGGGAGCGAAATGGGGTCAGTACAGCAACAATCTTCCCTGCCCGGCCGTCAGGCCGTCCGGGGCTGGCTGACTCGTTCCCGCCGGCTGGTTGCCAACGCGCCGTTGCCACTCCAGGTACTGGCGGTCGCGCTCGCCTGCATCTGTGCGCCGCCATTGATCGCGATCGGACTACTCGCCGCGCTGGTCTTCGCGCCGTACGCACTCTGGACCGGTGACCGGTCCAGGTTCGCCTCGCTGTCGGTCGCGGTCTGGGGCATCGCGCTCACGGCAGCGCTGGCCCACGGTCCGGACGGGCCGAGGTACCTGCTCCTGCTGCTGGCGCCGGTCGTGTCCGTCGTGGCCAGGATCGGGGTGCCCGGCCGCGTCCAGGTGCCGTGCCGCACCGCTGCACTCGTGCTGGTCTGGTCGCTGCCCATCGGCATCGGCACGTTTCGCCTGTGGCACACGGAGCGCCTATTCGGGCCGGCGGCCGCCTGGCTGATCGCGCTCGTGGTTTTTGGCTGGCGGCTCGCCAAGGCGCTTCAGGAGAGCCGAGAGCAGGCTCGAAGGTCCTCCGTCGCCGGCGCGCTCGCGGCGCCTTACGCGATGGCTACGGCGGGAGCAGCTGGTCACCCGGCCGGAGGTTCGTCCGGCCCGGCGGCGCCAGCCGGATCGGCGGCGCCAGCGGCGGGCCAGGCGTCGGGCCTAGCGGCGGGCCTTGCCTCGGGCCCAGCGGCAGGCGGGCCCGCCAGCGGCAACGGCGGGCGAGCGGCACCGGATCCAGTCCGCGCCGCGCAGACCACCCGTGGCCTGCGGAGCCTGGACGGCAACGGAGGCCAGCCTGGCCGCGCGACCGAGGCGGCCGCCGACTGGCCGCTGATCACCATCGACGAGGCGATGGCCGAGCTCAACGCCATGATCGGCCTAGGCGCGGTCAAGGACCAGGTGCGGTCGGTCACCGCGTCGGTCGAGGCCGCGAGGCGCCGCGCGATCGCCGGGCACGGGACCGAGAAGCCGATGCAGCACTTCGTGTTTCTCGGACCGCCTGGCACCGGTAAGACGGCCGTCGCGCGCGTCATTGCCAAGATTTTCTACGCTTTCGGCCTGCTTGACTCGCCAGCCGTCGTCGAGGCGCAGCGTGCCGACCTGGTCGGTGAGTACCTAGGCGCGACCGCGATCAAGACCAACGACCTGATTGACTCCGCGCTTGGCGGCGTCCTATTCATTGACGAGGCCTACGGCCTGGTGAACGAGGGCGACGGGCAGGGTGACCGGTTCGGGAACGAGGCCGTACAGGCGCTGCTCAAGCGTGCCGACGACGACCGGGAGCACCTGATCATCATTCTGGCCGGGTACGAGCGCCAGATGGAGTCTTTCCTGGCCTCCAACCCCGGCCTGAACTCGCGATTCAGCGTCCGGGTCAAGTTCCCGAGCTACTCGCCGGCCGAACTCATGGCCCTGGCGGAGGCCGCTGTCCAGAGCCGGGGCGAGCTGCTGGACCCCGATGCGAGGCCAGTGCTGCGGAGGCTGTTCGACGAGATCGGCCGCCGTCGGCTCGCCGACGAGCTGGGCAATGGCAGGTTCGTGCGCAGCCTGCTGGCCAAGGCCGGGCAGCAGCGCGACGTGCGGGTGATGGCCGGGCCCGCCGAGCCGACCGGGACCGAGCTGGTCACTCTGAGCGGGCCGGACCTCGAGCTGGCTTACGCCGAGCTCACGACGAGGTTTCGGGGCTACACCGATACGCCGACGGTCGAGCACGCACTTGCCGAGCTCGACGCGCTCGTCGGCCTCGAGCCGGTCAAGCGGCAGGTGCACGAGATCGTCGCCCAGCTCCAGGTCGGCAGGCTGCGTGTCCGGCAAGGGCTGGCAAGCCAGCCGCCTTCGCGCCACTTTGTCTTCACCGGCCCGCCCGGTACCGGCAAGACCACGGTGGCGCGCATCATCGGCCGGATCTTCGCGGCACTCGGCTTGCTGGTGCGGCCCGAGGTCATCGAGGTGCACCGGGCCGACCTGGTCGGCGAGCACCTTGGCTCGACCGCTATCAAGACGTCCAAGCTGATCGACTCGGCCATGGGCGGCGTGCTGTTCATCGACGAGGCGTACGCGCTGCACAACGACGCGTACTCCGGCGGCGACGCTTTCGGCTCCGAGGCGGTCGCCACCTTGCTGAAGCGCGCCGAGGACGACAGGGAACGCCTCGTCATCGTCCTGGCCGGCTACACCGACGACATGGACCGGCTGCTGCGCAGCAACCCCGGCCTGGCCTCCCGGTTCAGCACCAGGATCACGTTCCCGAGCTACACCGCGGCCGAGCTCAGCCAGATAGCGCAGGTCATCGCCGCGCAGGCCGGAGACGCTTTCGATGCCGAGGCCGTGCCCGTACTGGATTCGATCTTCACCCAGGCGGTGGAGTCGGGCCGGATCGACACGCTCGGGAATGGCAGGTTCGCCCGGTCGCTGTTCGAGCGTGCCTGCGCGTCCCGTGACGTCCGGGTCTCCACGCACGGCGAGGAGGCGACGGCCGCCGACCTGACGACCGTGCTCGCGGCGGACCTGCTGACCGCGTACCGCGAGCTAGCCGGCTGACCCGGCCGCCGGCCACGCCAGCCCCTGACTGACCCGGAAACGGATTTGCTGTCCTGGCCGGAGTTGCGCCGCGAGCCCGAGATCTGCCGTGACGACAACGGCGATGACGGGATACCCGCCGGTGGTCGGGCGGTCAGCGACCAGCAGGATCAGCTGACCCTCGTGGGTGACCTGGAGGGAGCCCGCGGCCATGCCCTCACTAGGCAGCTCGCCCGGCCGTACCCGGCGCAGCGCCGGCCCGGCCAGCCGCAGGCCAGTCCGGTTGCTGGCCGGGGTCACGACAAAGCTGGCGGCGGCGAGCGCGTTGAGCGCCGCGGCACCGAACCAGTCGTCGCGCGGCCCGGCGATCACGCGCAGTTCCGCGGTGCCCGTCGCCGGCAGCGCGGGCACATGCGCGCGCGGCCGTTGTCGCCGGCCAGCTATGGGAAGGGAACGGGGCCGTTCCACCGGCAGCCAGTCTCCGGGCCGCAGCGGCCTTGGCCCAAGCCCCGAGAGGCAGTCCGCCGACCTGCTGCCGAGCACCGGCGTGACGCCGATGCCGCCGTCGATCGCGACATAGCTGCGTAGGCCGGCGGCCGGGGCGCCGAGCCGGAGCACCGATCCAGCCGGGACCGCGAACGCCGTGGCCGGGGCGAACTCGTCGCCGTCAACGCTGACTGGCGCGGGCGCTCCGGTGACGGCCACGACCGCGGCGCCGTCGAACCGCAGCGCCAGCCTGCCGAGGGTGACCTCGAGGCAGGCGGCACCGGGCTCGTTCCCGACGAGGGAGTTCGCCAGTCGCAGGCTGCCGATGTCGGCGGCGCCGCTGGCAGGCACGCCGAGGTGCGCGAGCCCAGCCCGGCCGAGGTCCTGAACGGTCGTGAGGGGACCGGGCTGCAGCACTTCGACCCGCCGCCCGGCGCCCGCCGCTCGGCTGGCGGCCGGCCCGGGCGTCGCAAGGTCCGGCGCGTTCCGGTCCGCCCGTGCCTGGTCCGCCCGTGCCTGGTCCAACCGTGTCCGGTCCAACTGGGTCCGGTCCAACCGGGCCGGCAGGCTGTCGACCGCGCGGAACCGGACCCGCGTGCCGGGCGCCAGCAGTGCGGGCGGGTCCCGGTCCGGCTCCCAGAGTCGCGCAGTCGTGCGGCCGAGCAGCCGCCAGCCGCCCGGTGATCCGGCCGGGTACACGGCGGCCAGGCCGCCGGCGATGGCGACCGAGCCGGCCGGCACGCGCTGTCGCGGGCTGTCCAGCCGCGGCACCGCGGCGAGCCGCGGGTCCAGTCCGGTGAGGTAGGCAAAGCCGGGAGCGAATCCCAGCCAGCCGACGCGGTACTCGGCGGCTTGATGCCGCGCGACGACCTCCGCGACGCTCAGCCCGGTCAGCAAGGCGACATCCGCCAGGTCGGGACCGTCATAACAGACGTCCATGGTCTCGACGCCCGCAGCCGCGGTGACCTGACTGCCTGCCGCCGCGCGGGCCAGCTCGGTCAGCCGCGCCGCTAGCCTTGCCAGATCCCAGCTGCCCGGCTCGACGCTGACCAGCACGGTCGCCGCGCCCGGTACGACGTCGATCACGCCCGGCAGGTCCGCGGCCCTGATGAGGGCAGCAACGGTGGCGGCCCCGTTCCCGTCCTGGTCCGTCTTTGCTGTGCCAGTCTCAATTGGGCCGGTGTCCAGCACTAGAGCCGCATCGCCGGCCGCCCGCACCTGCATCACGCAAAGGGCGCGAGCGTGACGCCTGCCTCCTCGAGCGCGGCGCGGACGGCGGCGGCCAGGGCCGCGGCGCCTGGCGTATCGCCGTGCACGCAGATCGACTGGGGGCTCATTTCGAGCGCGACGCCGGAAATCGTCTGCACCGTGCCGTCCACGACCATTCCGACCGCGCGTGCCGCGACGGCGCGGGGGTCGGTCAGGACCGCGCCCGGCTCGCTGCGCGGCACCAGGGTGCCGTCGTCGCGATAGGCCCGGTCGGCGAACGCCTCGGTGATCGCCGGCAGCCGGACGTCGGTCGCCGCCGTTGCCAGCGCGGAGCCTGGCAGCGTCAGTATGGGCAGCGCCGGGTCGTAGCTGACGGCCGCAGACGCGATGGCCGCCGCCTGCTCCGGATCGGTGACGGCGCGGTTATACAGAGCGCCGTGCGGCTTGACGTACCGGACGCGGCCGCCTTCGGCGCGCGCGATGCCGTCCAGCGCGGCAATCTGGTACAGCACCTCGGCAGCCAGTTCCGCCGGCGGCACCGTCATCTCGCGACGACCGAACCCGGCCAGATCGCGGTACGAGACCTGGGCGCCGATGGCGACGCCGCGCGCGACCGCGCCTGCACAAGCGCGCCGGATCGTGAGCGGATCGCCGGCATGGAAGCCGCAGGCGATGTTGGCGCTGGTGACGATGTCGAGCAGGGCTTTGTCGTCGCCGAGGCGCCAGGCGCCGAAGCTCTCGCCCAGGTCGGCGTTGAGGTCGACGACTCGCTTCGGGTCTGTCATCTGCCCTCCACCCTCACCTGGGCACCGGGGTCAGCCGGGCTCTTCCGGCGGCAGGTCGGCGAGGGCGGCGGCGATGTCAGTCTCGCGGGGCCCGGCCGACCGGACCGTCTCGATCAGGACGTGCAGGACCTCGTGCCTGTCCTCGCCGAGGTCCAGCAGGCGCTGAGCGGCGTCCCAGAGCTCGGGCGGGTCACCGCGCCAGAGCCGGTCAGCCAGCGTGATGTGGCGGTCCATGTGCTCGCTGGCGGCGTCGCGCTCGCCCCGGCCGTGCCGGGCGTCGGCGTCGTCGTGGTCGGCGGCCAGCAAGATGCGCCGGTCGGCATGGCTAGCCGGGTCCAGCGTGGCCAGGTCGGTGCCCCGATAGGAGCCGCGCAGCAACGGGAACGCGAAAACCCGCCGCGCCAGGGCTTCCAGGTCGCCGTCCGGAAGCAGGCGGCTCACCATGTCCGGCTCGAGGCCGAACGACGCCGGATCGCGGTAGACGCTCGGGAACGTGCGCATGGCGTCGAACACGGCCTCCAGCGTGGCCGCGACCGCCGCCCCATCGAGCCCAGACCGTGCACCGGCCCACCGGACCCAGGCCAGCAGCACGTGGGGCATGGCTTCCTGGTCGGCCTTCGAC
>DATHQE010000135.1:0-12640 GCA_035483035.1 Streptosporangiaceae bacterium
GGCAGCAGGCCGAGCACGGCACCCATGTTCACCAGCGCCTGCACCGTGAGCCAGACAGTGATCGCGCCGGCAGCCAGCCGGGCGAAAGTGTCCGGCACCCGGCGAGCGATGCGCAGGCCGGCGAACGCGAGCCCGCCGTACAGCACCACCACGCACAGGGTGCCGACGAGTCCGAGCTCCTCGCCAAGGATGGCGAAGATGAAGTCCGACTGGCTCTCGGGCACCGAGCCCCACTTGGCCCGGCTGGCGCCGCTGCCCACCCCGAAAAGGCCACCAGAGCCGAGCGCGTCCTTGCCTTGGACCAGCTGGTAGCACGTCAGGCTCCGGCAGCTCGGGGACGTCGAGGACACGAACCCAGTGAGCCTTGCCAGCTCGTACGGATGCACGGCGACGAGCATGAGCAGCGCGAACACCATCAGGGCCACCATGCCCACAAGCAGCTTGGCTGGCGCCCCGATCACCCACAGCAGCGACAGGAAGATAACCAGCAGCAAGAACGTGGTGCCCAGGTCCTTGCCGATCATGACCAGCATCGCCATCAGCGCGGCACCGGGCAGCAGCGGGACCAGGATGTGCCGCCAGTCGGTTAGCTGGCCCAGTTTCTCCTTCCTGGCCAGCAGGTCCGCCCCCCACAGCACGAGCGCGAGCTTGGCGAACTCCGACGGCTGCACCTGAGTTCCGGCCACCGTGAGCCACCGCTTGGCACCGTCGATGTAGGGACCGAACAGCAGCACGAGCACGAGGCCGCCGATGGCCGCCAGCAGCAGCGGATACGCGAACCCGCGGAACAGCCGCGGCGGCGACTTCGCTGCCAGCCACATCAGCCCGAGTCCGACCGCGGCGCCGAGTAGCTGCTTCTCGAACATCGAGTACGCGGGCAGCCCCTGGTCCAGGTCGTAGGCCGTCGACGTGGACAGCACCATCATCAGGCCGACGCCGAGCAGCAGCAGCGAGCAGCCGAGGACGAGGTAGTACGAGGCAAGCGGCCGGTCGAGCAGGGCCTTCAGCGCGAGCGCGCGATCGCGCAGGCCCGTGGCCCGCTGGGCGACCCCCGTCAGCGCGGCGTCGCGGCCCGCCTCGCCGGCTAGGCCCGTGCTGTCTGCCGCCGCGGTCTCGGCGCTGGCGGACAGCGGGCTCACCGCGAAGCCGCCAGCCTGGTGACCGCTGCCGCGAACGCGTCACCGCGCGCCGGGTAATCACGGAACATGTCCCACGACTGCGCCGCCGGCGCCAGCAGTACCGTGTCCCCTGGCCGCGCGGCCGCCGCCGCTTGTGCAACCGCCTGCTCCATGACTCCAGTGTCGGTGCTGCCCAGCTCCGCAACGGGGACATCGGGTGCGTGTCGCGCCAGTGCACGGGCGAATCTGGCCCGGTCCGTGCCGATAAGCACGGCGGCGCGCAGCCGCGGTGCCGCGGCCAGCACAATGGTGTCCAGATCGGCGTCGCTCCCACGGAACAGCCCGCCGGCCACCCACACAATGGAAGGGAACGCGGCAAGTGATGCGGCCGCCGCCGCCGGATTGCTCGCCTTCGAGTCGTCGATGAACGTCACGCCGTCCAGCTCAGCCACCAGGCTGATGCGGTGCGGCTCGGGCACGAAGCCCGCCAGGCCTGCGGCGACCGAGGCGGGCTGGTCGCCGTAAGCGCGGGCGAGCGCCGCGGCTGCGAGGGCGTCAGCAACATTGTGCGGCGCGGCCGGACGCACTAGATCTTCTGGCGCGAGCCGCACGGCGGCGCCGAACGCGTTGTCGACGAGCCAGCCGTCGGCGACTCCTAGCTCTCCGTCGCCGGGCGGCCCGAGCCGGAAGCCAACCAGCCGGCTCGCCCCGAGCCTCAGCGCGTGCTCGGCCATCTCGACCGACCGGCGGTCCTCGCCGTTGCAGATCGCGATCGTGCCCGGCGCAAAGATCCTGGCCTTGGCGGCCGCGTAGGACTCCATATCGTCGTGCCAGTCCAGGTGATGAGCGGCGAGGTTGAGGACCACGGCGGCGAGCGGCGTGATCGTGGCGCTCCAGTACAGCTGGAAGCTGGACAGCTCGACCGCGACGACTGGGTATGGCGCCGGATCGGCGACAACGTCCAGGATCGGCGTGCCGACGTTGCCCGCGGCCACGCTGCGGTGCCCGGCGGCCGCGAGCATGGCGGCCAGCATCCGCACTGTCGTCGTCTTGCCGTTCGTGCCGGTCACGGCTAGCCATCGCTGGCGCCCGCCGCCGGGGAGCACGGGCCGCAGCCGCCAGGCCAGCTCGACGTCGCCGATCACCTCGAGGCCGGCCGCCACGGCGCTCGCCAGCAGCGGCGTATCAGGCCGCAGCCCGGGTGAGGTGATGACGAGCTCGGTGCCTGCCGGGGCTGCCGCGCCCGGGCCCAGCGCGCCCGGCCCGAGGTGGACAGCGACACCGTCTTTCGCCAGCTGCTCGGCCAGCTCCGTGCGCTCGGCGTCCGCTCGCGAGTCCACCGCGGTGACCAGCGCGCCCTGCCGGGTGAGCAGCGAGATGACGGACTGCCCGGTGATGCCGAGGCCGACGACCAGCACCCGCCGGCCGGCCAGGTCGGCGAGCTGGGCCGCGCCGGATCGGGTCACCGGCCGACCGTCAGCCACTCGGCGTAGAAGACACCGAGACCGAGCGCGACGCACAGGCCGGAGATCAGCCAGAACCTCATCACGATCGTCGTTTCAGCCCAGCCGAGCATCTCGAAGTGGTGCTGCAGCGGCGCCATCTTGAACACACGCCGCCTCGTCAGCTTAAAGAAGCCAACCTGGATGATGTCCGACGTCGCGACGATCACGAACAGGCCGCCGAGCACGACAAGCAGCAGGGCCGTCTTGCTACAGATGGCCAGGCCGGCGAGCACTCCGCCGAGGGCAAGCGACCCGGTGTCGCCCATGAAGATCCGGGCCGGCGGCGCGTTCCACCACAGGAAGCCGAAGCAGGCCCCGAGCACCGCGGCGGCGACGACGGCCAGGTCGAGCGGGTCTCTGATCTGGTAGGCCTGCGGGGCCACGAACAGCGTGATGTCGTTGCGCTCCTGCCAGATCCCGATCAGCACATAGGCCGCCAGCACCAGAATGGTGGCGCCAGTAGCCAGCCCGTCAAGCCCGTCGGTCAGGTTCACCGCGTTCGAGGTGCCAGAGATGATGATGACAGCCCAGATCAGGAACGGCAGCGTGCCGATGGCCGGGCCGAAGTCGCGCAGGAAAGACAGGTGCGCGTCCGCTGGAGTCAGGCCGACGGCATCCGGATGCTGCAGCACCTCGACCGCGAAGATGGCCCCGATCACTGCCTGGCCGGCCAGCTTGGTGCCACTGCGCAGGCCGAGGCTGGTCTGGCGGAAGATCTTGATGAAGTCGTCGATGAAACCGACCAGGCCGAGGCCTGCCATCAGCATCAGGATCAGCACGCCCGAGGTGGTCATCGGATCGTGAGTCACCAGGTGGCCGACGAGATAGCCGATGACCGCAGCGAGCACGATCGCGGCACCGCCCATCGTGGGCGTGCCGCGCTTCGTTTCGTGTGACTTCGGTCCTTCCACCCTGATCGGCTGCCCGTACCCCTGTCGCCGCAGGAGCCTGATGATCAGGGGTGTCCCGAAGAGGGCGAGCAGGAGCGAGACAGCGCCGGTCACCAGGATGGTTTTCAATTGCGCGGTTCCTCGTCGCCGCCCGGCTGCTCGCCGGTCAGGGCAAGCGCGACCCGCTCCAGGCCGATGGAATGCGAGGCCTTCACCAGGACGACGTCACCATCGCGCAGCCGGTCTCGGGCTGCGCGGATGGCCGCTGCCGCGTCCCGAACGTGGACCAGCTCGCCCTGCCAGGCCGGCACGGCCTTCGTGCCGGTCAGGATCGGGGCTGCCGCATCACCCACCACGATCACTCCAGCCAGGCCGGCGGCTGCCGCCGCCGCGCCAATCTCTTCGTGCAGCCGGTCAGCGTCGTCGCCTAGCTCAGTCATGTGGCCGAGCACCGCGAACCCTCGCCGCCCCCGCGCCATGGTGGCCAGCGCGGCGAGTGCGGCCCGGACCGAGTCCGGGTTTGCGTTGTAGGCGTCGTTGATGACGGTCACGCCGTCCGGCAGCCTGGTGACTTCCATCCGCCATCGGCTCCGGGCGTCCGCCGCCGACAGGCCGGCCGCGATGTCAGCAACAGGCATGCCGAGCTCGGCGGCAATCGCGGCAGCGGCCAGCGCGTTGTAGACGTGGTGCTCCCCGTACAGCCGCAGCTGGACCCGCGCCGCGCCGGCGGCGGTTACCAGCCTGAAGCTGGCCCGGCTGAACTCGTCGGTACGCACCTGCTCGGCGCGGACGTCGGCGCCGGCCGAGCGGCCGAACATGACGACCCTGGCACTGGTGCGGGCCGCCATCGCCGCGACGCGATGGTCATCGGCGTTGAGGATAGCCACCCCGTCAGCCGGCAGCGCGGCCGGCAGCTCGCCCTTGGCCGCCGCGATGCGCTCCAGGCCGCCGAACTCCCCCGCATGCGCGTACCCCACGCCGAGCACCGCCCCGAGCCGGGGCGGTGCGATCGCGCACAGCTGCGTGATGTGCCCGAACCCGCGTGCGGCTAGCTCTGAGACCAGGTAGCGGGTCTGCCCGGTGATCTTCAGGACAGTCAGCGGATGGCCGATCTCGTTGTTGAACGAATCACGCGCCGCGACGGTGGGGCCGAGCTGCTCGATGAGCTGAGCGGCCAGGTCCTTGGTGGTGGTCTTGCCAGCCGACCCGGTGATGCCGATGACAGTGAGATCAGGTGCCCGGTCGATGACAGCACGGGCGAGCTTGCCGAGCGCAGCCTGCACGTCGGGCACGACGATCGCCGGGCCGCCGACTGGCCGCGCGGCTAGCACGGCCACCGCCCCGGCCGCGAGCGCCGCAGCAGCGAACGCGTGCCCGTCGGTCCGCGTGCCGGGCAGGGCGGCGAACAGGCTGCCTGGCGAGGCCTCCCGCGAGTCGATGACGACAGGCCCGGTGACCAGCGTCTCGGCATCCGGGACCTGCGTCAGCCGCGCTCCGGTGGCCGCCGCTACGTCCGCCACCGACAGCGGGATCACGCGTCCTCCGGATAAAGCTCGGTCGGGTCGTCGGGGCCGCCCATTATCGTCGCATCGTCAGCCGCGCGCCGGCCCAGGAGGGCCGCTGCGGCGACCTCTCGGTCATCGAACGGGATGACTGTGCCGGCGACGTACTGGCCGTGCTCGTGACCCTTGCCCGCGATGATGATGACGTCCCCTTTGCCCGCGGACGCGATGGCCTGCCCAATGGCGGCCGCGCGGTCAGGCTGGACGGCGACCTGTGCACGCTGACCCTGCGGCACGTCGATGGCGCCCGCCAGCATCTCGGCCAGGATCGCCAGCGGGTCCTCCGAGCGCGGGTTGTCGTTTGTGAGGATCGCCACGTCGGCCAGCCGGGCAGCCGCCGCTCCCATGAGCCTGCGCTTGCCGCGGTCACGGTCTCCGCCGCAGCCGAGGACGATCACCAGGCTGCCCTGGGTGACCTCCCGCATGACGGTCAGCAGCGCCTCCACGGCGCCCGGCTTATGCGCGTAGTCGACCAGCACGGCGAAGTCCTGGCCCTGGTCCACGCGCTCGAGGCGGCCAGGTGGTCCGGCGCACGCCGCGACGCCAGCCACGGCCGCGGCAAGGCTCGCGCCAGCCTCGACCAGGGCGACGATGGCCGCAAGGGCGTTGGCGACGTTGAATCCGCCCGGCAGTGCTACGGACGCGTCGGCCTCGACGCCGCCCGGACCGATCACCCGGAACGTCGAGCCGTCAGCGCCCGAGCGGACGTCGACGGCCCGCCAGTCAGCGGCGCGCCGCCCTTCCGCGGAGAACGTCGTGACCGGGATTGGCGCCTGCGCCGCGAGCTCGCGGCCGCGCGCGTCGTCGACGTTGACGACGCCAGCCCTGGCGTACTTCGGCGTGAACAGCTCAGCCTTGGCGGCGAAATAGTCGTCCATGCTGGCGTGGAAGTCCAGGTGATCCTGCGACAGGTTGGTGAAGACCACAACGTCGTAGCGGCTACCAGCGACCCGCCCCAGCGCCAGGGCGTGGCTCGATACCTCCATCGCGGCGGCACCGACGCGGCGCTCGACCATGGTGGCCAGCAGGGCCTGCAGGTCGGTCGCCTCGGGCGTGGTCAGCGTGCTGACCCCAGCCGAATCGCCGATCCGGGTCTCCACGCCGCCGATCAGCCCGGTCCGGTACCCCGCGGCCCGCAGGCCCCCTTCCAGCAGGTAGGTCGTCGTGCTCTTGCCGGCCGTGCCAGTGACGCCAATAAGCAGCAGCCGCTCCGATGGCTGTCCGTAGATCCAGGCCGCAACCTCACCGAGCCTGGCCCGCGGGTCGGCGACCACGAAGACCGGCAGCCCGGAGGCGATCGCGGCCTGACGGCCTGACGGGTCGGTCAGGATGGCCACGGCTCCGGCCTCGGCAGCCGCCCCGCAGAACCTGGCGCCGTGGACCGTACTACCCGGCAGCGCGGCGTAGAGATCGCCGCGGCGCACCGACCTGGAGTCATGCGTGACTCCGGTCAGGCCGCCTGGCTGGCCGGGCGGGCCCGGATCGGCGGCGTGCGGGCCAGCAGGCCGCAGCCCGAGCAGCGCCGCGAGCCCGGCTAGCGGGCGCGGGCGAACATGATCTGGGCGGAAGGCCGCTGGCACGGGCAGAGGTTACCTCCCATCACGGCGCAGTGAGCCTGATATGGGGCGTCCTGGCATAGTCCGGTGCGATCCTCATAGTCTGCAGGGCGAACTTCATCACCTCGAAGAAGGCCGGCCCTGCGACCTCGTCACCGTAGTACTTGCCGTGCGGATCCTGAATGTTGACCGCGACGACCAGCTGCGGGTTGTCGGCCGGCGCGATGCCGATGTAGCTGGAACCATACTGACAGAGGCAGGTGCCCTGGCCCGACCCCGAGACCTGGGCCGTGCCGGTCTTGGCCGCGACGGTATAGCCGCTGATCAGTCCCCACGACTCGCCCGCCTGCGCGTCCACCCCTGGGACCTGCTGGAGCATCGTCATGAGCTCGCGGGCAGTCTGCGCCTTGATGACACGGCGGGCGGCCGGCGGCCGCGCCGGCGTGTACGTACCGTCCGAACTGGTTGTGCCGGCCACCAGGGTGGGCTGTACCCGGACGCCGCCATTGGCGATGGTGGCGTAGATGCTCGCCATCTGCATCGCAGTCACGCCGACTCCCTGGCCGAAGGCGTACTCATACCGGTTGTCTGCCCAGTACCCGGCCGATCCCGGGCTGGGCAGCAGCCCGGCGCTCTCCCCGGTGAGGCCGAGGCCGCTGCCCGAGCCGAGGCCGAACGCCCGCAGGTAGTCGTACTGCTGCTGCGGCGTGATGTGCTGGGCTACCTGGACCATGCCGACGTTGCTGGAATGCGCGAGGATCCCGGCGATGGTGTAGCGAACGGTCGGGTGCAGTTCGGCGTCGTGGAAGGTATACCGGCCATTCATCGTGATCTGGTACGGGATCGTGTAGGCGCTCAGCGGCGTCTGTCCGCCCTGTTCCAGCGCCGCGGCCACCGTGACCGGCTTGAGCGTGCTGCCCGGCGCGAACACATTCGCCGTGCCGATGTTGGTCGTACTCGCATACGGGACCGGGTCGTCGGGGTTATAGGTCGGCCACTGCGCCATCGCCAGGATCGCGCCGGTCTTCGGGTCCATCACGATGATCGAGCAGTTGCGTGCGTGGGTCTCCGCCACGCGCTGCTTGCAGACCTGATCGGCTTCGTACTGGATGTCCGCCTGGATGGTCAGCCGGAGGCTCCTGGCGGGGACCGCGGCCGTGAGGTTGACCTCGGTCAGCGGGATCGGCTCGTTGTCCGCGCCTACCTCGACCTCCTCGCTCCCGGCCCGCCCGGCAAGCAGCGGGTTGTACTCGTTCTCCAGGCCCTGCGCGCCTGACAGGCTGCCGCCGCCCGCCGGGCTGCTGGTGAATCCGACGATGTCAGAGGCCAGCTCCGCGTTGGGGTACTCAGTCGTATAGCTCGGGGTCATGTCGATGCCCGGCAGCTCGAGTTGCGTGACCTTGCTCGCCGTCGTTACCGGCACTTCGCTCGCCAGCACCTGGTACTGCGGACTCGACGGATGATTCAGCATCGTCATGACCGCGCTAGCGGACAGCCCAAGCAGCCGCGCCAGCTTGGCGGCCGCAGCCGGCCGCGACTTGACCGGCATAAGCACCGGATCGGCAAAGACGGTGTAGGTCTGCACCGTCATCGCCAGCACTGTCCCGTCGGAGGTGGTGATGTCACCGCGGATGGCAGGTATCAAGATTTTCCTGAGTAGCAGGTGAGCGGAGTCAGTCTGGTAGGCAGCCGAGTCGAGGCCCTCGAGCTGCACCAGCCGGCCAGCGAAGATCGACAGCGCGAACGCAATGCAGAGCAGCGTGATCCGCAACCGCCTGGCCGGATTCCCTCGCCTCAACGCGGGCACCGGCAGGTGCGCAACCCGTCCGGTGCCAGGCTGGCCACCCGAGCCTCGCCGGCCGCGTTGCGGCGCGCCAGCCTTCGCCGCCGCGGAGTTGTAGCGCCGTCCCTGGCCCGGCCCGTGTCGGTAGGGTTCCCCGGCCCAGGCCCGGCCCGGACCCGGCCCGGCGGCTCGGCGGCCAGGCGAGCCGGGCGCGCGCGGCCCGGCCGGCCCGCGCGATCCCCCTGGCACGGCTCGCGCCCGCCGTGGTCGCTGCCCGAAATCGTCGTTGTCTCGCCCCCGGGCGCCGCTCACCGCCCCGATCCGCTCCGGTCGGACGACTTGCCACTCGTGCCGGTACCCGACGTCCCGGCACCTGACTTGCCAGTGCCGGTCGTGCCAGTGCCGGTCGTGCCAGTACCCGTCTTGCCAGTGCCGGCGCTACTCGTGGCGGCGGTCGGGCTTGGCGTGGCTGCGGCCCCGAGCGAGACTGTCGCGCGGGCCTGACCTGGCAGCTGGTAGGACCGGTGCGTGCGCAGGTCCAGGATGTTGCCGTTCACCTGCACCCGCATGCCGAGCTGGTAAGCACGCCTGGCGATCTGGGCTGGCGATTGCTCGGCGGCGATCTGCTGCTGCAGGGCCTGTTCCTGGGTCGCCAGCGCGGCGCCAGTGCTCTGCAGCCGGCTAATCCGGAAGCTCGTCGCCCCGAGCGTCGTGTTGATGACCAGCAGGCAGATAAGGCCGCCGCCGAGCAGGACGAGCACCAGCAGGACAAACGGCATCCGCGGCAAGCTGACGCGAGCCGCGTACCGAGCCCGGCCTGCCTCGCGCAACCGGCCAGGCCCGCCCGCCGGTCTTTGGCTGGCTCGCCGCCTTGGCGGCGGCCGGCCCTCTTGGGGCCGGGCTGGTGCGGGCTGCGCTGATACGGGCCGCGGTCTGGCTGCCCGGCCGGCCGCCTGCCGTGGGGCTGCCGTGCGGGGGGCTGCCGGGCGGGGGGCTTGCCTGCCGGGGTCGGCCCGTTGCGAGGGGCTATCGACCGTGGTACCAGCTCGCCCACGTCCGGCTGGTCCGGGATCAGCCCGGAAGGGGCCATTGCCACGGCGTGGCTGGGCATCGCCGCGCAGCCGTCGCGGGTCCGGCGCTCGAGTCGTGGTTTCCATCCGGTCTGGCCGTCCCTCCCTGAGCACCGAGCTCCCCACCCGGATGCGCTCTGCTGCCTGCCGCCCTGTTTTCCGCCGCGCTGTATCCCGCCGCGGGTCCGACCGCACCGTCATGCCGCCGCCCTGACTCGCTCGGCTGCCCGGAGGCGGGCCGACGCAGCGCGCGGGTTCGCTGCCAGCTCGTCTGCCGAAGGCCGCTCCGCCCCCCTGGTCAGCAGGCGGAACTGCGGCTGTGCGTACTCGAGCGAGACAGGCAGGCCACGCGGCGTCGTGTCGGCGGTGCGCTGAGCCAGCGCCCGCTTCACCGCGCGGTCCTCCAGCGAGTGGTAGGCCAGCGCAACGATCCGGCCCCCCACCGCCACGCTGTCGAGCGCGGCTGGCAGGGCCTGGTCCAGCGCTGCCAGCTCTCTGTTGACCTCAATTCGCAGCGCCTGAAACGTGCGCTTAGACGGATTGCCGCCGGTGCGTCTCGCCGGCGCCGGAATTGACTCTCTGACGATTTCCGCCAGCCGCGCCGTGCTCGTCAGCGGCGCTCGCGTTCGCTCGCGGACGACGGCGTCGGCAATCCTCCGGGCGAATCTCTCCTCGCCGTAGTCACGCAGGACCCGGGCGAGCTGATCGGCCGGATAGGTGTTGAGCACGTCCGCGGCCGTCAGCTCGCCCTGCTGGTTCATCCGCATGTCGAGCGGGGCGTCCGCGGCGTAGGCGAAACCGCGACTCGGGTCATCCAGCTGCGGCGACGAAACCCCCAGGTCAAATACGATGCCCTGGACGAATCGGAGCCCGGCGCCCGCCAGGATCTGCGGCAGCTGGTCGTACACGGCCTGGACCAACGTCACCCGGTCGCCAAAGCCAGCCAGGGCCTGGCGTGACTCCTCGATCGCGGTCGCGTCGGTGTCGATACCGATGAGACTGAGGGCAGGATGCGCGGACAGGAGGGCGCTGGCGTGACCGGCGCGGCCGAGGGTCGCATCGACGAGCACGGCGCCCGCGGGCTCGAGCGCGGGCGCGAGCAGCTCAAGCACCCGGTCGCGCATGACCGGCAGGTGTCCGGCCGCAGCCGTTCCCATCACGCCCCCTCGCCTACTGCTCACTCGCCGTGCTGTGCTACCCAGATGCCCGGCCTGCTGCCGCGATGCCCGGCCAGGCCCCCATCCGCGCCACTGCACTGACGGGTCACGGTGGCCTTCTGACGCCGGGGAAGTGACGTCAGCAGGGCCGTCGGCCCTCCAGCACGGGTGGAGACCTCGCCGGGCATCCAGCGCCGTTACAGAACTCCTGGCAGTACCTCCTCAGATGCGTCGGAGAACGCGTCCTCTTGCTGCTCCAGGTAGCTGGTCCAGGCCGCTGCGTCCCAGATCTCCAGCCGGGTATTCGCGCCGATCACCACGCACTCGCGCTGAAGCCCTGCGTACTCCCGCAGGCTCAGCGGGATCGTGATGCGCCCTTGCCTGTCCAGTTCCTCGTCGGAGGCGCTGGCGAAGAACACCCGGCTGTAGTCCCTGACTGCCTTCGCCGTCACCGGCGCTGTCCGCAGCGCATCGGTGATCCGGCCGAACTCGCCCACCGGGAAGACGTACAGGCATCGCTCCTGGCCCTTGGTCAGCACCAGGCCCGTGGAGAGCTCCTCGCGGTACTTGGCGGGCAGAATCAGCCGGCCCTTCTCGTCGAGGCGAGGCGTGTGGGTGCCAAGAAACACCCTCCTCACCTCCCCAGGTCCTCCACCACGTGTCCCGTAGAAGCCCTTCTCGCCCCACGGATCACCACTGTACTCCACTCTCCCCCACCGTCAATCACAACCCGCCCCTGAACCGCCCCCTGGGCGCCCGCGTTACGAGGTCACAGAGGTGGAGCAGAATGAGGGAGGCCCGGTCGGTTAGTCATCGCAGTGTTACGGGCCCGATACGGGAGCGGCATCGCTCACAGATCACAGACGACGTAATGTCTGAACGCACGGTTCTTGACGCCGCGGCAGCGCCGATGTGGTGAATTGGCACTGACGTGCCTGATGAGCAGTGAGCAGCTAATTGGGGAATGGCCGCCAGGAGGGCACGTGGTCACCGACATCGACCAGCAGGCGCATAGATCGCTGCACGAGCTCGTTGGGATCGCCAGGCAGGTGAGCTCAGCGGTGCAGACCGTTATCTCCGGCAAGCCGGGAGCGGTCCGCCTAGCCTTGACCGTGCTGCTCGCCGAAGGGCACATTCTCATCGAAGACGTCCCCGGCGTCGGGAAGACACAGCTCGCCAAGGCGCTCGCCAAGTCCATCGACTGCTCTGTCCGGCGCGTCCAGTTCACCCCCGACCTGCTGCCGAGCGACATCACCGGGGTCAGCGCCTACAACCAGGAGTTGCGCGAGTTCGAGTTCAAGCCCGGCCCGATCTTCGCCAATATCGTGCTTGGCGACGAGATCAACAGGGCCTCGCCCAAGACGCAGTCGGCACTGCTGGAGTCGATGGAAGAGTCCCAGGTCACCGTGGACGGCAGCACCTACCAGCTGGAGCGGCCGTTCATGGTGATAGCCACGCAGAACCCGGTCGAGATGGAAGGTACCTACCCGCTGCCCGAAGCACAGCGGGACCGGTTCATGACGAGGATCTCGATCGGGTACCCCGACCGCGAGTCCGAGCTTTCGATGCTCGACACGCACGGCTCGAGTTCGCCACTGGACGACCTGAAGCCAGTAGCGCACGCCAGTGACATCCGAGCGCTAGTCGACGCCGTGCGCGACGTGCATGTGTCCGACTCGATCCGGCAGTACATCATCGACCTGGTCAACGCCACGAGGACATCGCCCGAGCTGAGGCTCGGTGCCTCACCCCGGTCTGCATTGCATCTGCTGCGGGCGTGCCGGGCCTTTGCCGCTCTGGACGGGCGCGATTTCGTCATTCCGGATGACGTCCAGGCGCTATCCGTGCCGGTGCTCGCGCACCGACTCTTGCCGAGCGCCGAGGCCATGGTCGGACGCGAACTGCCCGATCAGGTGCTATCCGCGATCATCCGCCGGCTGCCGCTGCCTGGACGTTAAGCCCACATTCACGCACGCTTGGGCAGCCGGAAGGAGTCAGA
>DATHQE010000136.1:0-6970 GCA_035483035.1 Streptosporangiaceae bacterium
CGGAGATGCTCTGCCCGGCCGGTGCCGGCGATGGCCTGGCCTGCGGCGGCGGCACGAGCCGCGCGGCTGCTCTCCAACGCCACGAGCCGCTCGGCGAGGTCGGGCTCCAGCGCGTGTCCCCTGGCTGCGATCGCGTGCCCGGCGGCGCGGGCGAGGCGGCGGTCGGGGCCGCTCAGCAGCTCGGTCAGAACGCCCAGCGACGCGCCGTCCGGACGCAGGCCCAGGGCCTGGATGGCTCGCGTCGCGGTCTGCTCCTCGGTAACCGCGAGCCGCTGGAGCGCGGCCGCGTCGCAGCCGGGCAGGCCGACGTGCGCGGCCACTGCCGCCCCGATGGCAGATCGGCTGTCCGCGCGGCGCGCTGCGAGCGTCATCAACGCAGCAACGTAACTGGCGTCCGGCCCCTGAGTCACGGCAGACAGGGCCGCGGCCACGACTACGGCGTCTGTCGATTCCAGAGCTGCGTTACACAGCGCGCGACCGCGATCGGCCAGCGGCCCTTCGCGACGGGTGAGCAATATGGCCGTGGTGAGCCGCAGCTCAGGGTCGGCGTCATCGAGCAGCACCGCGAGCGCCGAGAGATCCGAGCCGAGGGCCGCGACCGCGCGCACGGCGCTGACCCGCAGATCAGCCGGCAGCACCTCGTCGCGGGTGATCTGCACGAGCTCCGGTACGACGGCCGGATCGGCGGCAGCCACCGCCGCCTGCACCCCGATCCGCTGGTGCTCGGCGTCGGGGCGCGCGAGCAGCCTGCTGATGTGCCGGCCCAGCAGCGCGGGATCAGCAGAGGTCAGCACGTCGACGCCAAGCCGGACGTCACGAGGATCCGCGCTGCTGAGCAGCCTCTCGACGGCCGCGCGCGAGGCCGTATCAGTCACGAGCAGGGCGGTGGGATCCCAGTCGCGCCGCGCAAGCGAATCGCGCAGCCGCCGTCCGTACTCGCGGTGACACAGCGCGGCGAGCGCCAGCCACAGCACGCCGAGAACCGCCGTCGCAACGGCGAGCCATATGATGCCGAGCCCGAGCGCGCCGAAGATCAGGACCAGACCACCGACTGCGGCAATTGCCGCAGGTTCCCCCGCCGCCTCGACCGACGTCTGCGCCGCGAGGCGTTCGGCCGGGGCGAGCGCTTGGTACGTGGCGACGATCGACGTGCGGGTGGTGCCATCCGTGAGCGCGATGTCCGCCACCTGGGCGCTGCACACCAGAACAAAGAACGCGGTCGTCGCCGGCCCCGCCACTGCGCCGGTCACGACACTGGCCGTCGCCACGGCAAGCACCGCGACCGGGTTGGCCACGAGCCCGAGGCGGACGCCGAACCGGCGGAGCAGACGGCCGGCCAATAGCACGACGAAGACGATGCTGACGGTGTTCATGATCGCCCCGAAGGCACCGAGGAAGGCGGCGAGATGCGCTGCGTCCCGGTATCTGGCCGCGGCCTGTTCCCACACTATGAAGTACAGCAGCTGCGTTGCTGCGGCCGAGGCCACCGAGTAGCCGAGGACAAGTAGCACCAGCCGCGTCACGCGCCTGCGGCCCCACGTCTGACTGGCCGTCGGCACCACCGCGATCGGAGCGGGTACGGCGTGCAGCTGGGCCGGGTAACGGCGTCCAGTCTGGGCCAGCAGCGCGGCAAATGCCGCCAGCGGCGCGAGGGCGAGAACGAGCAACACGCGGACGTCGCCGGTCGCCCGCACGAGCCAGGCCGCGAGCAGACCGCCTACCGCGAGCCCGGTAGTGAAGCCGCCCACCACTCGCGAGTACCTGGCCTTCATCTGCTGCAGGTCGAGCAGTCTTCCCGCCTGCGCACCGACCAGCATTAGACCGATCGGGATGGACAGCGGGAACAGCACGAGCAATGGAAACGTCACCCAGTTCGCTTCGGCGACGACGAGGAGTACCCACCCGACGGCCACCGCGACGAGCAACGACGCAAGCACCGTGAGGCCGATCTGCAGCAACGTCCACCGCCGCTGGGCGCGAGACATACCCCAGGACGTGAGAACCCCCGCCGCTCCGACGGCGAGGTAGACATATGGCAGTCGCGTAGCGCCGTACTCGACGAGGAACAGCGAACTCGACGGCACGACCAGCAACGCGCAGAACAAGCCCAGGGACGCCGCCTGGCCAGTGAGCAGGGTCAGCCGGGCACGCATGTCATGTCACCGGTTGGTGCGTCTCGCGCAGGCGGCGCGCCAGATCGGCGATTACGCCGCGCGCGATCTCCGGCTGCGCGTCGAGCGCGTCGTCGAAGACGGCCTTGCGCAGCCGCAACAGCCGGACCGGGCTGAGCGCGACAACGGTGGCCGATCTCGGCCGAGCGTCGAGGACGGCAAGCTCGCCCACCACGCTTCCGACGCCCATACGCACGCGGCGGTCGGGGCGGATCACCTCCACCTCGCCGTGCTCTACCACGAACAGCCAGTCCTCGACGGCGCCAGCCTCCATGATGACGGCGCCGGCGGGGCAGGTGACCTCCTCGAGCACGCGGGCGATCCCGGCCAGCACGCGATCCGCGGTGCCCGCAAACAGTTCCACCCGCCGAAGCAGCGCGACCCGTTCGATGGTGAGCGCCACAGCATAGAGCGTAGCGCCACGAGAGATTATCCGGCAGACTGGTCCGATGGCGGGCGCACTGGCGCGGCTCATCCGAGACCCGGTGCACGGATATGTTGAGGTCCCGCCGGAGCTGGATCCGCTCGTGCGCAGCGCGGCCGTGCAGAGGCTGCGCATGATCCGGCAAAACGCGCTGGCAGTCGTCCAGTTCCCGTCGATGACCGGCAGTCGCTACGAGCACGCCCTGGGCACGATGCATCTCGCCGTCGGGGCGTGGCAGGGCTGCTGGCACAACCAGATGCCCGCCGCCGAAGGCGTCGATACGTCATCGACGTGGGACGGGTTCAAAACGAGCGTCATCGGCGATCTCCAGCGTGCCGCGGCGTGCGGCGCCGAACTCGACCCGGTGACGCGCCGGCTGATCGACGCACCGCCGGATAGGCCCGAACAGACGGCACTGTGGACGTCGTTCGAGCACGTCATCGGCCTAGCCCTCGGCGCCGTCGGGCTGCTGCACGACGTGGGCCACCCACCGTTCTCGCACGTCCTCGAGCCGTTCTACTTGCGCAACGCCGAGCAGATCCTCGGCGTCGGCCGACGCGCCGACTTTTCGCGTTACGCGGCCGACGCGGCCGGCAGAATCCAGTTCCACGAGTGGGCTGGGCTCGCGATCTTCGATGCGATGCCCCAATCGGCGTTTCGGTTGGCGCCGCGGTACCTCATCCGCCGGATCCTTGCTGACCGGTCGGGCCACGGTTGGGCCGGCTGCCTGCACTCGGTCCTGGACGGACAGTTCGACGTCGACCGGCTGGACTTCCTCTGCCGAGACTCTGCTGGCGCCGGTACAGAATTCGGGCAGCTCGACGTGACGAACCTGCTACGCAACCTCGAATTGCACCGGACCGGCCCGCACGACTGGCGAATAGGCCTGGGCGCACAGGCCCTCTCCTCGTTCGAGACGATGCTCCTGCAGCGAGCACAGCACTATCGCTGGGTCGTGCAGCACCACATGGTGGTCGCGGCGGACGTGGCGATCCAGCGTGCCGTCGGGGCGCTGTTCAGCATGTCGTGCGGCGCCGAGCCCGTTCCGGCGCTGCGTGACCTGGTGCCCGACCTCGACTACCTGACCTCCGCCTCGGCAGGCGGCGGCGACGGGGCCTGCGTCGACGATCCGGGCGTCGTCTCGTGGCTGAGGGCAGCACGCCCGGTACTCGCGTCGATGGCAATAGAGGAATCCGTAGCCGGGGAGCAGGCACGCGCGACGCTAGCACTGATCCGGGTGCTCGATTCAATGTCGATCACGCCGATCCCCGCCTGGCGGGACTATCACGAATACGTCGCGCGCCTCGAGCAGAACCGCGATGTGGTCGCCGAGCTCGTCCGATTCGCCGAACCGGCCGACGCCCCGGATTTTCTGGCCAGCACAGCGAGCCGGCAGGCGGTAGCCGCGCTGCAGGCCGACCTTCCTGCGCGGCTCAACGCGGCGCTGGACGCGGTCCTGCAGCCCAATCAAACGGACGCCCTCGAGGATGCCGAGCGCTGGCTCACCGACGCAGTGCCGGCATTCGCCGGCCCTGGTCGCTGGTTGCTCGCCCGGACCAAGTTCCGTGCCCTAGACGAGGAGCACGCGAGCATCTGGCGCGGTGATCACCTGGTGCAGCTCGGCGAGCTCAGCCCGCTGGCGGTGGCACTCGCGGCTATGGAGGTGATGCGGCCGAGGTACTTCGTCTTCTTCGTTCCCCATGACGGTGAGCCGACGGAATCAAGCCGCGACCAGCGGCGCGAACTCGGCGCCGTCTTCCTGCATCAGATGCTGCGGATGGTTCGGCTCGCCACCTCCCGCGCCGCACTCTGACAGTTGAGCGAGGCCGACGAAGCGGCGCGCCGAGCTGCACCGGGAAAGCGGAGAACGGCGGCCCTGAGGAACGCTGTGTAATTGTCGGGAGGTGGACGGGGTCTGGATTCAGCTGCCGGCTAGCCAGAGGGCTGTGATGTCGGGATTACCGATGTTCGGCGCGAAGATCGCCGTCGGGTAGGTGGTGCCATCAGACGCGATACCCCTGACCCGGGCGCTGGAGTAGAGCGGGAAGTTCTGGCTCATGATGGGCACGATAGCGGCATCCTTCATGATGTCCAGGTCCGCCTGGTGCCAGAAGTTCCCGGCCGCCGACGCTGACGGCGCTCCGTCAGCCTGCTTGATCAGCGAGTTGACGGTCGGGTTGTCGTAGCAGCCGTAGTTGACGGTGTTGACCACGCAGTCCGGGCCCTGGAACAGGGCCTGGACGATGGTACGGCCGTTGTCGGCGAACCAGTCGGGGACCCAGCCGACCTGACCCATGTCCCACTGGCCAGCCTTGTTGTTCTCCGGCGAATTCCCCAGAATGGTGTAGACCGACGCGCCCGGCTCCGGCGTTCCGCTCAGCGTGATGCCGCAGTTCGCCAGCGACGCCTGGATCGCGGCGAAGATCCGGGTGCTGGACGGGTCGTTCGGGTACATGTAGGTCAGCGTGAGCCCGTGCGGGTACCCGGCCTTGGCCAGGTCGGACTTGCACTGCGCTGCGTTGCCCTGCCCGTTGCTGTCCGGGTACGTGTTGGTGTTCTGGTAGCCGTCGTTGCCCGGCGGGATCACCGTGTTGATGATCGTCGCCACATCCGGGCCGCCGATGGCTTTCACCACGGCCGTCTTGCCCAGGCCGTACTCGACCGCCTGGCGCACCAATAGCTTGCCGGGGGCGCCGCCCGCGTCCGGGGACCGCAGGTTGAACACGATGTACGGGGAGGTGCTCGACCACGGCCAGATGTGGAAGTTCGAAGCGTGCGACGCCACCAGCGACGGGATCGACGCCGGGTTGATCGCCGTGTCACTTGGCAGGTCTTCGGTGCCGGCCTGCATGTCGTACAGCTGGGTATGCGCGGAGGTCACTACGAAGGTGTCCGCGATCTGCGCCACATAGTTGTGCCGCAGGCTGTCGGTGGACTGCTTCCACGCCGGGTTCCGCACCATCGTCAGCGACTTGCCCGGGATGTAGGAGCTCATCTGGTACGGGCCGTCGGAGATTGTGTGCGTGTCCAGCCGCAGGCTGTTCGGCACGTAGCTGTCGTACTCCACCGGCCGCGCCGACGTGAACGGCATCGCCATCATGTACAGGAAGTCGCTGGCCGGCGAGGTCAGCGTGAACGAGATCGTCGAGGCGTTCGGCGTCGCGATCCCGGAGATGTTGTGGGTGTTCTGGAAGTTGGTGATGTTCGCCGCCGTCCGCGGATGCGCCTTGGCGTTCGCGAAGAACGCGGTCTCCGCGTTGGCGTACCCGGCGAGCCCGGCGATCGTCGACTCGTAATACGCCGCGTTACCCACTGGGCTGACCGGGTTGAAGAATGCCTTGAACTCCCGAACGAAGTCCTGCGAGGTGACCTGACGGGGCGGCGTGGTGTTCCAGTCCACGCCGTGCTTAATGTGGAACGTGTAGGTCTTCCCTCCGTTGGTGATCCCGCTGTTGGCGGTGGACGGCACCTCGGTCGCGATGTCCGCCGCCGGCGTGGTGGTCTTGACCCACCCGGCATCGGAGGTGCTGGTATACGGCACCGTCGGATAGTTCAGCAGCTGCCGGGTGAACGCGTGCGTGAGCTGGTAGTCCGTCGTGTAGTACGACGACACTGTGTCGAGGTGGTAAGGCCCGTTGGCGGCGACGATGCGCAGCGTCCCGCCGGAGACGGGTTTCTGGGAGCCGGACGCGGACGGGGACGGGGAACTGCACGCGGCCAGCCCCACAGCGGCGACTAGGGCCGCGGCTGGTCCAGCAAAGCGCTTAGGCAGACTGGTCATGGGCGTGTTCCTTGTCTCGAACTCAGCCGAGACCTGGACAGCCCTCCCACAGCCGACGAATCGATGTACCAGCAGGTAACCGGCCCGCTGCCCCCACCTCGGCGGTCACTACCTCTGACCAGCTTGCATACCCCGCCACCGGGAATCCAAGACGGAAAGCCCGCGCGTGGCCCAATTGTGACGAAATGATTTTGAACCGGCGGATGGTGGCGTCTTCAGGCATTTTCTCTCCTAACGCTGGTCGGCGACGTCGATGATGGCTTGGGCGAATGCCTGCGGGGCCTCTTGCGGCAGGTTGTGCCCGACACCGCCCGAGATGGTCCGGTGCGTGTACTTCCCTGCGAACTTCACCGCATAGGCGCCGGGTTCCGGATGGGGTGCGCCGTTAGCATCACCTTCGAGGGTGATCGTCGGCACGGAGATGACCGGGCTCCCGGCCAGCTGCTTTTCGAGATCGTCGTATTGTGCCTCGCCCTCGGCCAGGCCGAGCCGCCAGCGGTAGTTGTGGATCACGATGCCGACGTGATCCGCGTTGTCAAAGGACGTGGCGCTCCGGTTGAACGTCGCATCGTCGAAGTTCCACTCGGGCGAGGC
>DATHQE010000137.1:0-4488 GCA_035483035.1 Streptosporangiaceae bacterium
TCGAGTGGTCGTGCTAACCAGCGCCCGAGACAAGATTTTCTGCGCCGGCGCGAACATCAAGATGCTCGCGGGTGCCTCGCACGCGTGGAAGGTCAACTTCTGCAAGTTCACCAACGAGACGCGCAACGGCATCGAGGACGCTACTGAGAACTCAGGCCAGACCTGGCTAGCGGCGCTCAACGGGACGGCGTCAGGTGGCGGCTATGAGCTGGCGCTGGCGTGCGAGCACATCATGCTGGTCGACGACCGGTCGTCGGTAGTTTCGCTGCCGGAGCTGCCGCTGCTGGGTGTGCTGCCCGGCACCGGCGGGCTGACGAGAGTCACCGACAAGCGGCACGTCCGGCGTGATATCGCCGATTATTTCTCGACCAGGGCGGAGGGGGTAGGCGGCCGCAAGGCCGTGCAGTGGCGGCTGGTCGACGAGGTCGTGCCGCCAGCGGCCTTCGGCGACGCAGTCGCGGCCAAGGCCGCCGAGCTCGCGGGCCGGGCGGACGAGGCGGGCGACGGGAAGACCGGCGTGGCGCTCACGCGGCTCGCCAAGCTGACGGACGCCAGCACAATCAGGTACCGGTTCGTGACCGCGCGCCTGGACCGGGCCGCGGGCACTGTCGAGATCACCGTACGCGGCCCGGACGCCGCCCCGCCCGCCGACGCGACGGGCCTGCGCGAGCTGGGCGCCGACGCCTGGCCGCTGGCGATGACGCGCGAGCTCGACGACGTGATCCTCGACCTGCGCACCAACGAGCCGGAGCTCGGCACCTGGGTACTGCGCACGACCGGCGATCCGGGCCTCGTGCTCGGCTATGACGAGCTGCTGCTCGCCAGCTCCGGCGACTGGCTGGCGAATGAGATCGTGCATTACTACAAGCGCACGCTCAAGCGGCTGGACGTGACGAGCCGGAGCCTGATCGCGCTGATCGAGCCTGGCAGCTGCTTCGCTGGCTCGCTGCTAGAGCTGGCGCTCGCCGCGGACCGCTCGTTCATGCTGTCCGGTGTCTTCGAGGACGCGCCGGCGCCCGCCAGTGACGGAGCGGCCGATGACGGCGCAGCTGGTGACGGCGCAGCTGGTGACGGCGCGGTTCCTGACGACACCGGCGCAGGCGAGCCCGTTCCCGCTGTGATCGTTATCGGGGCCGCCAACCTTGGCCCGCTGCCGATGGGCAGCGGCCTCAGCCGGCTGGCCAGCCGGTTCTGCGGCGACGGGGCCGGGCTGGCCGCCGCCATAGCGCGAGCGGGCGAGCCGCTCGACGCGGCAACAGCCGAGGACCTCGGGCTGGTGACGTTCGCGCCGGACGACATCGACTGGGCGGACGAGGTCCGGCTGGCCATAGAAGAGCGAGCGAGCTTCAGCCCGGACGCACTGACGGGGCTGGAGGCGAACTACCGGTTCGCCGGCCCGGAGACGATGGAAACGAAGATCTTCGGCCGGCTCGCTGCCTGGCAGAACTGGATCTTCAATCGCCCGAACGCGGCCGGCCCCGACGGCGCGCTACGGCGGTACGGCACCGGGCAGCGGGCGGATTTCGACAGGAAGCGAGTCTGAGCGATGACCACGATATCTAGCGGCACGAGCGCGGACTACTCCGAAAAGATCCCGAACAATGTCGGCCTGCATGAGGACCGGCGGCTGCAGCGGGCGCTGGAGTCCTGGCAGCCAAATTTTCTCTCCTGGTGGCAGGAAATGGGACCGACGCTGCCGACGCGCGACGTGTACCTGCGGACGGCCGTGAACGTCGGCCGCGAAGGCTGGGCGCACTTCGGGCACGTCCCGATGCGCGACTACCGGTGGGGCATCTTCCTGGCCGAGCGCGACCCCGGCCGGCGGATCGGCTTCGGCCAGCACATCGGCGAGCCAGCCTGGCAGCAGGTGCCGGGGGAGTACCGGGCGGAGCTGCGGCGGCTGATCGTGATCCAGGGCGATACCGAGCCTGCGTCGGTGGAGCAGCAGCGCAATCTCGGCGCTACCGCGCCGTCGCTCTACGATCTGCGGAACCTGTTCCAGGTGAACGTCGAGGAAGGCAGGCACCTGTGGGCCATGGTGTATCTGCTGCAGGCCTACTTCGGCCGGGACGGCCGGGAAGAAGCGGAGGAGCTGCTGCATCGCAATTCCGGCAGCACGGATTCGCCGCGGATACTTGGCGCGTTCAACGAGGAGACGCCGGACTGGCTGTCGTTCTTCATGTTCACGTACTTCACCGACCGGGACGGCAAGTACCAGCTCGGCACGCTGAAGGAGTCGGCGTTCGATCCGCTCTCGCGGACATGCGAGTTCATGCTCAAGGAGGAAGCGCACCACATGATGGTCGGCACCACCGGGGTTGACCGGGTGGTGGAGCGGACGGCGCAGCTCATGGTGGAGCACGACACCGACGAAGTAGCCGCGCGCGGCGCGATCCCGCTGCCGGTGATCCAGAAGTACCTGAACTTTCACTACTCGGTGTCACTGGACCTGTTCGGCGGCGAGACCTCGACGAACGTGGCCAACTACTACACGGCCGGCCTCAAGGGCCGGTGGTCGGAGGACCGGCGCCGCGACGACCACAAGCTGACCGACGACGCGTACCTGGTCGATGCCCTGATCGAGGCCGGAAATGGCGGGCAGAGCATCGGGCAGGCCGAGGTGTCGGCGCTCACCGGGCTCAACACTGACCTGCGCCGGGAGTACATCGCCGACTGCCAGAGCGGCGTCAACCGGTGGAACAAGATCCTGGCCGAAGCAGGCCTGTCGCACCGCCTCAAGCTCCCGCACATCGCCTTCAATCGGAAGGTCGGCGCATTCGCCGCGATCGAGGCGTCGCCCGACGGCGAGATCCTGTCGGCCGAGGACTGGGCGCAGCGTAATGCTGCCTGGCTGCCGACCGACGTCGACAAGACGCATGTGCGGTCACTGATGCAGCCCGTCCACGAGCGAGGCAAGATCGCCGCCTGGATTGCGCCGCCCCGCAACGGCATCAACGGCAAGCCGTTCGACTACGAATACGTGCACCTCGCGTAGCCCGCGCCCGCCTGCCCAGACCCGCGATTAATCAGGCGCGGTCAGGGGCTCGAGCAGCTGGGCGACGGCCTCCCGACCGTGCTGCCGGGCGCTGTCCAGCGGCGTCGCGCCCCATTCGCTCCTGATGTTCGGGTCGGCGCCCAGCCCCAGCAGTAGCCGCGCCATCTCAACGTTGCCCGTCTGCGCCGCCTCGTGCAGCGGGGTGAACCATTGCTGCTCGAGTGGGATGTCGAGGCGGCCGCGGGCGTTCACGTCGAAGCCGAGCTCGGCCAGCAGCGCGATCGCGTCGAGCTTGCAGCCCGCTGCCGCCCAGGCCAGCAGGCCGGGCCGCCGCTCGCGCGCCTCGGGGGCGACGGCCCGCAGCCGCGTCACGGTGTCCCGATCTCCGGCCAGGACGGCAGCGATCAGCGAGTTGACCTCGTCGAGTGCGGGCGGGGCGGCGCCGCGGCTGACCAGCCAGCCGGCGAGCTCCGGGTAGCCGCTCAGCTTCGCCAGCTCGGCCGGGGTGAGCCCGTCGGAGTTCCGCAGCGCTGTCGGCCGTCCGCCCGGTGCCGCGTACGGCGTGCGGAAGTCGGCGCCGTGCTCGACCAGCAGCCGGACTCGGTCGCGCATGTCGTGCACGATCGCCCACCACAGCTGCCCGCGCACCATCTCGCGCGGCGAGTCGGCCTTGTCGCCGAACCGCACGGCCCACGGTCCGCCGTCCCCCCGGCCGAGACCATGCTCGAACAGCAGTACCAGGTGCCGGTCGTCGCGGCCGAACTGGCGGTCATACAGCAACTGGCCGTCGTTCGCGTCGGCGCCCGCGGTCAGCAGCAGCTCGGCGAGCGCGAACGCGTGCGGGTGCGCGTCCTCGTCGTGGCTGCCCAGCGCGCAGGTCGCCGCCGTGTACGGCGGGTACAGGCCGTGCCACAGGTAGCCGGCGTTCGGGTCCCCGCTGTGCTCCAGCAGCGCGCGGGCGGTGCCGAGCGTGGCTTCCTCGCTGATCCCCGGGTCGTGCCGGGCGCTCGCGAGGTACAGCAGCGGCTCCCACCCGTACGGGCCGCCCTCGCGGCTCGCTAGCGCCGGGTCGGCCGCGAGCTGCGCGCGAACTGACGCCTCGTCCCCGGCGGCGGCCGCGACATAGATGCTGGAGCGCGTCAGCTCCGGGTGGGCGGCCAGCAACCGGGCCGCTCGTTCCCAGCGGGAGGGCTCGTCGTCGCCGCCGAAGCGCAGGCAGGCGAACGCGAGGAACTCATCCGCCGCTCCGGAGGTCTGGTCGACCTCGTCCGGGGACCGGCGGTACCGCTCGATCATCTCCAGGTGCTGCTTCAGCCGCGCCCAGGACGCGAAACCGTTGTGCCGGGCGACCGCAAGCTGCGCGCCGGTCAGCGTGACCGCGTGCGCGCCCTTCGGGTGATACTCGGCGACCAGATCCAGGGCTCCAGGCACGCCCGCGCGGGCCAGGTCCCGCACGTCCTTGGCCTGCTTGCGGAGCTGCTCCAGGCTGGCGT
>DATHQE010000138.1:0-9834 GCA_035483035.1 Streptosporangiaceae bacterium
TCTGAGACCTCGGTCGGGGAAATGGACCGCCAGGTGACGCAGGTCCAGCAAGAGGTGCTGAAAATCAAGGGCGTCGCCCAAGTCGGCGCCCACATCGGGACAGCGCCGCTTGGCGAGGAAGTGAACGGCGTCAACTTCTCCGAGAACTGGATTGCCCTCACGCCCAATGCCAACTACGACAAGGTGCTGAACCAGATCAGGGCGGTGGCGGCGAGCCATCCGGGCGCGTACAGCGACGCCCTGACCTACCTGCACGAGCGCATCGACGAGGTACTGACCAACGGGACAACCGAGGACGTGGCGGTCCGGATCTACGGATCCAACCTGGCCACGCTGACGCGGCTGGCCGGCCAGATCAAGCGTGCGTTCGACCATATCCCCGGACTCGACGATGTGCAGCCGGCCCCGCTGGAATCCATTCCCGAGGTGGATATCACCGTCAACACCGTCGCCGCCCAGAAATACGGCCTGACGCCCGGGGGGATCCGGCGCGAGGCCGCGATCATGATCTCCAGCGAGCCGGTCGCGGAGATCCCCACCGGTGGCGACGTGTACACAGTTGCGATGTGGAGTACGCCACCGACCCGCGCCAACCTCAGCAGCCTCTATCAGCTCCCGATCGACACGCCAGCCGGCGGTCAGGTCGCCCTCGGCCAGGTCGCTTCCATCGTCATCAAGCCGGGGCCGAGCGTGATCTTCCGGGAGAACGGGACGCGGGCCGATGAGGTGGACGCGGATATCAGCGGCCGTTCCCTCGGTACTGTCATTGGGGCCGTCCACGCCGCCCTGGCGAAGATCAAGATGCCGCGCGGCTACACCACCGCCGTCCTGGGCGAGGCGACCGAGCGGGCAGCAGCGCAGAAGACCCTTGTCGAGTACGGGACCGGCGCACTGCTCCTTATCCTGCTGCTGCTCCAGGCCGCGTTCCAGAACTGGCGCGCCTCGATCCTCGAGTTCCTCACGCTGCCGATGGCCCTCGTCGGCGGGGTCATCGCTGCCTACGCGGACCTCGGCACGATCACGCTCGGCGCGCTGGTCGGCTTCTTCACGGTCCTCGGCATCGCCGCCCGCAACGGAATCTTGATGATCAGCCATTTCAGGCACCTGGAGAATCAGGAGAACGTCCCATTCGGCCCAGAGCTCGTCATGCGCGGCGCCAGCGAGCGCCTCTCACCGATCCTGATGACGGCACTCGCGACGGCGCTGGCCCTGTCACCGCTTGTCTTCTACGGCGACCGGCCGGGCCAGGAGATCGAGTACCCGATGGCGATCGTGATCCTCGGCGGGCTGGCAACGTCAACGCTGCTCAACCTGTTCGTGCTGCCTGCGCTCTACCTGCGCTTCGGGCACCCGCCGACCGTGTCGCGGAGCAAGCCGGAGGCCGAGCCGCAAACTCTCGAGCTGACGGCATGACCAGCGCGTGACGTCCGGGCGTGGCTTAGGCTGCCTAGGTGCCGAGAGCAATCGTGCTGGGGGGCAGCGGGCTGGTGGGCAGCGCCGCAGCGCTGAGGCTGGTCTGCTCAGGCTGGGACGTCACGTCGAGCGGGCGGACCGCGAATCGATTTCCGCCGGAGCTGCGCGATGCTGGCGTTCGGTTTGCCCAGTCTGACCGCTACGCCGCCGAGGACCTCGAAGACCTCCTGCACGACGGGGCCGACGTCGTGGTCGACTGCCTCGGATACACGGCAGACCACGCCCGGATGCTGCTCCCTTTCCAGCACAGCATCGGATCGCTTGTATTCATCTCCAGCAAGGCCGTCTACGTCGACGACCGCGGGCGGCACTCCAACTCGGCCGAGCCGCCCGAGTTCGCAGCCCCAGTCACTGAGGCTCAGCCAACGATGACGCCATCCGATATCGACTACGACTCGCCAGCGGGATACGGCGCCAACAAGGTGGCTGCCGAGCACGTGCTGCTCGACTCGCAGCTCCCAGTCAGTGTCCTGCGGCCCTCGCGGATACACGGCATCGGGGGGACCCGGCCGCGCGAGTGGGTGTTCGTCAAGCGCGTCCTCGACGGCCGGCAGCAACTGCTGCTGGCACGTGGCGGCCGCGGCACCAACCACCCGACCGCGGCGGTCAACCTGGCCGCCCTCGTGCAATTCTGCGCGGCCTGGCCCGGCACCCGCATTCTCAACAGTGCTGACCCTGACGCACCAGACGGGCTGGCGATTTCCAGGATCGTTGCCGCGCACCTGGGGCATGCCTGGAACGAGGTTCTCCTCGGCACCACCCCGCCAGACGGCCTCGGCGATCACCCGTGGAACACGTTGCCGCCCTTCGTGCTCGATACGTCCGCGGCGCAGCGGCTCGGATTCGTGCCCGTCGGCAGCTACGCGGATACGGTCTGGCCGGGCCTCGACTGGCTCGTCGCGGCGGCCCGGTCCGGTGACCCCACCGGGGTGCTGCCAGCACCGGACGACCCGTACTTCGGGTCCTTCTTCGACTATGAACGCGAGGATGCGTGGCTGGACGGACGGAACTCCGAACCCGCACCCTCGAGACTTCGCTAAACTCGGCGACTGGCCTATTGTCTACCCGGATAGCCTCGTTTCAGTGCTTACGGGCCGAAGAGTGCTAGTCTGCGGCAGCGTTACGACGGGGACGTGTACTCATGCCCGCACCACCACCGCCCAGCGCTGAGCACGCCTCAGACGGGGGCCAGGACCGCGTCGCCCAGCCGGCCAGCGGCGGAGCTGTCGTCGTGAGCGACGCTGGGCCAGCCGAGATCGCGTCGCCAGCCCGGGCGAGCGGCCGGCCGGCCAGGTGGCTGCCTGGCCTGGCCGTAGTCAGCATCGTGACCAGCACGATGCTAATGATGATCATCTCGTCCCTCGGTCCGTCGGCGGGCGAGCCGCCCCTGCCGTTCGTCCGGTCCGGCGGGCTGCCGTTCTTCACCCGCGACCATCCAGGACCGCGCCTGGTGTCGTACGGCCTCTGGTTCGCCGTCGTCGCGGGCGCCGTCGGCGTAGCGGCCGGGCTGCTCGCAGTCCGCCGGGGCTGGCGGCCGCGGCCTCGGCTGCTGATCACCGGCTCGCTGATCGGCGTGATCTTGCTCATGGTGCTCCCGCCGATCGGCTCCGCCGACATGGTGGATGACGCGATCCACGGCCGCATCGCGGCGCTGGGCCACGACGTGTACACCATGTCGCCGGGCCAGTTGCAGCGCACGGGCGATCGAGTAGCGGCCTACGCCCCCAAGGTCTGGCGGAACACCGACTCCCCGTACGGGCCGCTGACTACGGCGACCGAGTGGCTGGCCGCCAAGCTCGTCGGCGACTCCCTCGGCGGGATAATCTTCTGGCTCAAGGTCTGGAACGCCCTGGCTTTCCTGGCCGTCGCCCTGGCGCTCGACCGGTTCTTCCGGTCCGACGCAACCCGGCGGGCGCGTGCGCACCTGCTGTGGACCGTCAACCCCGTCATGCTGCTGGCCGTGATGGCCGGGGGCCACAATGACGTACTCGGCGTGATCTTCGGCCTGCTCGGTGTGCTCGCGCTGCGGCGCCTCGACTTCAAGGATGGACTGGCAGCCGGCCTGCTGATCGGCCTCGCCATCGCGGTGAAGGCGCCGTACGGGCTCTTCGGTCTCGGGCTGGTAATAGCCGCGTGGAGATCACCCCGCGCGATCGCGGGCCTTGCCCTCGGTGCCCTTGCTGTCGACCTGACGGGCTACGCGCTGGCGGGCTGGCAGTCAGTGACATCCCAGCTCGCCGATACAGGCCGCTCCAGCCTGATTCAGCCATGGCATCTTGTTGCTCAGGTGGTGCCGTACCTGGGTCGCGCCAGCATCACGCAAGCGCTCGCCCTGGCGGGCTCCGTCGTGCTGCTCGGCTTGCTCTTCTGGGGCCTCCCGGCCGGCCCGCCAGGCCTGCCCGGCCTCCGGCCCGTGCTCGCCGTGACCCTTGCCTGGCTCGTCTGGTCGCCACATCAGCGGGCCTGGTACGACGTGATGATCTTCCCGCTGCTGGCGCTCATGCCGGCGACCAGGCTCGACTGGATCCTGCTGGCCAGGGCTCTCACCGGGGCGATCGGCCAGCTGCCGGGCCGCATCATCAGCAACAAGCTCCTCCCGCCGGAGCTCGTGCATCTGGACCAGCTTGTGTACGTCTACCTGGCGCCGCTAGCGCTGATCGTCCTGGCGGCCGCGCTGACGTGGCTGTGCGTCACCCGGCAATTCGGCGACGACATGGCCTTGTCTCGACCCCGGCTCTCTGCACCGCAGCTGTCGCCCCCGTAGACGGGCTTGGGCGACCCCGTTCCCTTATGGTCTTTGTGAGCAGTGCCCGGTCGGCGGCGGTACGTCCAGGGTGGGATTGCGGTCGAAGAATCCGGTCGGCTTGAGCGTGAACCCGCACCGGGCCACCGGCATCACCGGCCAGTCTTCGGGTCGGGGGTAGTGGGTCGGCCCGAACGTATGCCATAGCACGATGTCGGCGCCGTCGATGTCGCGGTCGGCGGCAGTGAACGCGGGCAGTCCAGCGCCACCTGGGTGCTGGTTCACGAAGTCCCCGGCTGGGTAGCGCTCCGCTGGGTCGTACTGAGTGACCCATAGGTGGTGGGACGCGAATCCGGCGCGGCGCGCCACCGACGATGAGGGATCGGCTAGCAGCGTGGGCGCCGCTTCGGGATAGAGCGTGTAGCTGACCGGCTTGCCGAACCTGTTGACCTGCTCGGTGCTGAGCACCCGCCAGGTCCGCCCGCAGGCCGGATCCGCACGTCGCGCGCTCTGCGACTCGGAGCCGAGCCTGGTGACCTGCTGGATGATGGCGTTGCCGTACGGGTTGTCCGATCCGGTCGGCGCGCCGACGACATCGACCTCGTCGACGGCGTTGGACAGGCCGTCCACGGTCATGTCCAGCCGGGCGCTGAACAGGTGCTGGTGCACCGGTGCGCCAAGGCCGGGTGCGACCTCAGCCGAGTACGGATAATCGCCGCCCGGGTAGCCAGCCGTGAACAGCGCCCCGGTCATCTTGATCTCGCACTCGATGGCTCCGTCGAGGTAGAAGTACCAGTAGAAGCCGTAGTCGTAGTTCCCGACCGTCGTGAAGAACGACACCACGAGCCGCCGCTGCCGTCTGGCCTCCGACGATCCGGTGAAGATGTCGAAGTGCTTCCACAGGATCCCGTGATCTTCCTCGTGGATGCAGATCGCGTTCGGGATCACGGTTGGCTCGCCGAAGTCGTCGGTAATCGTCGCGTCCAGATAGGCGATCTCGCCGAGGCAGTCGCAGCCAAGCTCGAGGGAGTTCGCCCACTTGCCCACCAGGTACTCGCCGGTGTCGAAGTAGGACTGCCAGTACCGGAACCTCGGATCGCCGTACGGGACGACCATCTCTGGCACCGACGCCCGGTAGATCAGCGGCCGCTCCCGGCCGCCGTCGCTGATGCCGATCTGGTGCAGCGTCAGCCCTTCGCGGGCGTCGAAGCCGATGCGCATGGACCAGTTCTGCCAGCGCAGCAGCGTCCCGTCGAGCGTGAAGCTCGGCCCCTCCGGCTGGGTGATCTCGATCGGCCGCAGATCGCTCCGGTGCGGCCCGCGGACGGCCGGGTCGGTGTAGTCACCCGACTCGGCCGGCACGGGTAGCTCGAACTCGTCGACGATCTTGAAGATCTTGCGCTCGATCAGGTCGAAGTACGCGGCGACCCCGTCGACCGGGTGCGACCAGGCATAGTCGTGCGGGTCGGCCTGCACGAAGGCCAGCACCCGGACCATGCGCCGCCCGTCCTCGTCCGCAGCGCCGAACCAGCCTGCGGTCAGCGGGCACAGCCGGATCTTGCTGACGTCGGTCAGGCCGCGCCTGGCCATCGCGGCTCGCCATTGCGGGTCGGCCCGGACGGCCTCCTCGGTCACCGCGAAATCCTGATTCAGGATCGGCAGCCGCCCGTCGGTGCGCGGGTCGAGCACGCGGCAGCTCACGACCTCCTGGCGCGTCAGCGACACCACGACGTCCGTCGACCTCCCGGATGCGGTGTCGATGAGGAACGCGCGCAGCCGCCGATCCGGTGCCTGGCCGTCCAGCACGTCGGCCTTGTGCGGCTCGTCGAGCCCGTAGTACGCGAACCGCACGGCGTCGCCCAGCAGGCCAGCGGCGGCCAGGAGCTGCCGTCCGGCGCGGTATTCGCTGGCGCTGACCGGGTCGAGCGGATGGCCCGGCTGCGCCCTTGCCGGGCTGCCCGCCGAGACGACGACGTCCGTCACATCACTCATCCGCCACGATTGATCCGACGCGTTCGGCGAGTCCAGGATCCCGCCTGGTCAGCAGCAGCGAATAGATCACGGAGACGACGATGATGATCAGGGCCGCGTACGGGAACCAGTCGTACGGCGCCGGCTGTGGCGGCTTACACAGGTAGTAGACGGGGATGGCGATGGCGATCATGCCGAGTATGGGCAGCACCGCATGCTTCACGACGCTGAACTCGGACGGCCGGTACTTGCGGTAATAGAACGGCAGCGCAAGGTTCGACAGGAAGTACACGACCAGAACCAGGATGGTTCCCATCGTGCCGGACTCATCGAAGAACGTGATGGGGTTCATGCTCCCGCGTGCGGCGTGGCCACCGATGAGGTGCCCGATAGCCCAGACGACGATGATGGCACCCGCAATCCCGGTGAACGTGAAGATGGCATTGCGCGGGGTCTGGCGGCCCGGTGAAACCCGGCCGATCCAGCGCGGCAGCAGTCCCTCGCGGCCAGCGTTGAAGATGAGCCTGGCCTGGGAGTTCACGGCCGCGATGAGGACGCCGAGAGTGGATGTCAGTCCGGCGAGATAGGCAAACACGGCCAGGGCAGCAAGCGAACTGTGTGCGACTTCAATGAACGGTATCGGCGCGCCCGCGAGCTTACTGGCGTTGTCGCCGAACCCGGACACGGTGGCGTACGCGAACAGCACGTAGCTGACGAGCATGAGCGCGATGGAGAGGAATACGGCCCGCGGGACGTTGCGCCGCGGGTTGCCGGTCTCCTCCGCCAGTGCGGCGGAGTTCTCCCAGCCGATGAACAGGTATACGGCGAGGGGGAATCCGGCCGCCAGGCCGCTAAAGCCGTTCAGGATGTGGTGCGGCTCGAACGGCGCAAAGCTCAGGTGACCGCCGTTCTTCGCGAGCGAGACGATTGAGACGACGACCAGGACCAGCATCTCGAACCCGAAGAAGAACCCGGCCAGCCGCGTCGAAACCCCGACGCCGCGGAGCATCATCACGATTGCACCACCGGTGAGCAGCACGCTGAGGATGATCCACGGGACGTTCCAGCCGAAGTAGTAGTTCAGCGTGATCGCCAGGAACCCACCGGAGACTGCGAGCACCGAGGAGATCGCGATGATGTAGCCGGCGCCGCACAGCAGCGCCGTCGTCACCGCTGACGTCCCGCCGAACGTCTTGCCGACGAAGGTAATGAACCCGCCCGTGGAGGGGTGGGCGCGGGAGAACTGGGCCAGCGTGTTGCCCAGCAGCGCAACCGCGATCCCCGCCGCGATGATCGTCAGCGGCGCAGCGATGCCCGCTGTGATCACGATCAGCCCGAAGCCGAAGAAGAAGCTGTAGGCCGGGCCTATGTTCGCCATCGTCGATGCCGCGATGTCGACCAGGCTCAGTGCGCCGCGATGCAGGCGCTCCGGCGCCTCGGGCGCCTTGGTCTCGGTGAATGGAACAGAAGCCGCGTCGCTCATCTTTGCTCCTCAGCTCCCACTTCCCTGGCTGGAAGTGTTGCCTGAATTGTCTGCTGCGGCAGGCCGCAGGGAAAGAGGCGCGAGGGTCGGAATCCAATCGCTGATGCGTTTGCCGCGCCATTCGAGGCCTGCGCCACGTGGCCGCGCCTAGTTTGGCAAGCGCTTTCCGAGATAGGCGCAACGTACCGGAACGGCCGGGAGCCACGCAAGAGGTCGTGAACGAGGTGCGGCAGTCCTCGGGCCGCTGCCTCGGCGTGTCTCGCATCCTTCTCGCGCCCTCACGCCATGGCTGCGGCAGCGCTGTCCATACAGCGACGTGGCCGTCACAGCCATGACGTTGGATGGCCCGTCGCCAGGCCCGGTCGGCGACGTTTCCCGGCTAACGTGCGCGCAAGACGGGATAAACCGGGCGCCCACGTGCACGCGAGGCCGGAAATGTCCAAGCTCACTGGGAGAGCGCGGCGTGGTCTCTCGGCGACGGCTGTGGTCGAGGCGAACCCTTTTCGGCCAATTTGCACCGCTGATTCGTCATCCGCTTCGGCTTTCTCACCGGCCGGGCGGCAGCCGGAATGTGCTGTCGCGCAGGATGACCTCGCCGGGCACCGGGATCACGGTCGCTTGATCGGCGTTGGCGTTGGTCAGCACCAGGCGGGCGGCCATCTCGCCCATCTGGGCGAGGGGCAGCCGGACCGTGGTCAGTGGCGGATACACGTCGCGCAAGGTTGTGATGTCGTCGAAGCCGGCCAGCCCGATGTCGCCCGGGACCGACAAGCCCGCGGCTCGCGCCCTGGCGAGTGCGCCGACCGCCATGACGTCGTTGACTGCGAAGACGCAATCGGGGCGTTCGCTGCTCATCGCGAGCACGGTGCTCATGGCCTCGTACCCACCGTCGCGCGTGAACGCGCCATGCACGATGAGCCTCGGATCGACGCCGACCTGCCAGGCCGCGAGCCCGGTGAGGAATCCAGCCAGCCTGTCTTCCGCCGTCAGCAAGCCCGCCGGTCCGGCGAGCACGGCGAACCTGCGATGACCCTGGACGACGAGGGCCCTGGCGAGCGCCTCGGCGCCGGCCGCGTTCTGCGGCAGGATCGTGTCGATGCCGAGCAGGTCCTGGCCGACGCACGCGACGCGACCTCCTGACCTGGTAAAAGCAGTGATCTCCGCTCGCAAGGCCGTCAGCATGGCCTGATCGCCGGATCTGCTGCCGATGATGATCACCGCCCGGGCCCGCTGCGCCCGCATCAGGGCGACGTACTCCCGCTCGCCCGCCTCGTGCTCCGTCGTGCTCGACAGGCAGACCAGTAGCTGTAGCGGGTGGGCCACATCCATGAGGCCCGCGGCGATCGACGAGAAGTACGGATCGGCGATGTCGTGCACGACCACGCCAACCATGGAGCTCTGGCCAGTGGCAACCGCCCGGGCCTGGAGGTTCGCGGTGTAGCCGAGCTCGGCGACCGCCTTGTGCACGCGCCCGGCTAGCTGCCGTCCGACCCGCCGCGGGCTGTTGCTCAGGACCCGCGAAGCAGTTGTCAGCGACACGCCTGCCCGGTCAGCAACATCTTGGAGGGTGACCTGCGAGCCGACTTGGCCTTCGCGCGGCGCGGTGTCGCGAGGCTCAGTGCCGCGAGGCTCGGTGTCGCGAGGCTCGGTGGTGGCGTCCGACGAGGCCGCCAGCGCGCCAGCGGAGTCCGTCACGGTCGCCTCCTCCGCTACCTTGACCGGTCTTCTGAGGCCAGCCTAATCTTGGGAAAGTACTTTCCGAAACTGGCTGCGTGGTCCCTGGCGCATGAACGGACGTTCGCACCGAGCCGAACTGAACCCGAAGGGCGATCATGACGCGCAAGGTCATCAACGTTGCCCTGAACGGGGTTACCGGCCGAATGGGGTACCGCCAGCACCTCGAGCGCTCGCTGCTGAGCATCCGGGCACAGGGCGGCATCACGCTCACGAACGGCACCGCGATTTACCCGGAACCGATCCTGGTCGGGCGGCGGGAAGACCGGCTGCGCGAGATCGCCGAACAGCACGGGCTCGAGCGCTGGTCGACCAGCCTCGACGAAGTGCTGAGCGACCCGCAGGTCGACGTCTACTTCGATAGTCAGGTCACGAGTGCGCGCGAGGCGAGCCTCGCCATGGCCATCGCGGCGGGCAAGCACGTGTACAC
>DATHQE010000139.1:0-2146 GCA_035483035.1 Streptosporangiaceae bacterium
GGGACAGCGAGCGGCGGCGGCGGGGCCGGGACGGGCTCGAGCGGGACCGGCTCGACTGGCACGGGTTCTACTGGCACCGGCTCGAGCGGCACTGGCTCGACTGGCACGGGCTCTACTGGCACGGGCTCGAGCGGGACCGGCTCGACTGGCACCGGTTCTACTGGGACCGGTTCGAGCGGCACCGGCTCGAACGGCACGGGCCTCGGCACCGTGCACCCGGTCATTCCATCGTTCCCGCATTTGCCGATCACGATCATCACCGCGATCCCGAGCCCCACCGGCACGATCGGCGATCCCGGTGTGCCGTGCCTGCAGGGTTATGTCTGGCGGAAGGCGTATAGCGGCGACTACGTCTGCGTTTCCCCGGCCACTCGGACCGGCGCGGCCACCGACAACGCCGCGGCGCTCAGCCGGGTGCAGTCCGGCGGCGGCGCTTATGGCCAGTACACCTGCGTGCAGGGCTACGTGTGGCGCCAAGTGGTCCCCGATGACTACAGCTGCGTGACGCCCGCAGTCCGTGCGCAGGCTGCGTATGACAATTCGCAGGCTGGCAACCGGGTAGCACTGCTGAGCCTGTGGGTCAGTGACTGGACGCCGCCGAGCCAGCCGACGCAAAACTGCTCGGGTGGCGTCTGCACGACGACGGACGGCGGCTGGAACGGGCCCAACTTCCAGATCAACGGCGACTTGTTCAACTTCGGCCCCGTCCTGCTGGAGGTGCGCCGCAATGACGGCACGCTGGTGTGGTCCACCACGGTGACCGCGAAGTCCTACAGCGGCTTCCCCGGCGCGGCGCTGTACGCGCAGACTTCGATCGGCGACTGCTCTGGAGTTCCCGGTACCACCGACAACGATTACGTGATCGCTTACGACACCGTCTCCGGTCGCTGGTCAGGCAAGCTGCCCATCGACTCTGACTGCGCCTCATTCTGATGAGCTCCGCTGGCCGCCGGGCCGTGGCCGACTGGCCGCGGGCCCGGCGGTCCGCGCATGTCGGCACCGAAAGCAGGCGAAATGTTGCTGTTGCCGATATCCGGCGGCGCCCCGGATCTCCTAGCGTTAGCGCATGCGTGACCGCGAGATTGTCGCCGCCATCGTGGCCGGCGATCCAGCCGGGCTGGCGGCTGCGTACGACAGCTACGCCGCAGCATTACACGGTTATTGCCAGTCGCTGCTGGCCGAGCCAGCCGACGCGGCCGATGCAGTGCAGGACACCTTCGTCGTCGCGGCTGCCAAGCTCGGCGCCCTGCGTGATCCAGACCGCCTCCGGCCCTGGCTCTACGCGGTGGCCCGCAACGAGTGCTACCGGCGCCTGCGCGGCCGGGCCAGGCTTGCCTCCCTGGAGGAGGCCGGCGAGGTGACCGACCCGGCGCAGACAGAGCCGCGGGGCGCGGATCAGGCGGCGCTCAAGGAACTTGTCACGTCGGCAGTGGCGGCGCTCAATCCTGGCGATCGCGAGGTCATCGAGCTCTCCCTGCGGCACGACCTGAGCGGAGCGGATCTTGCCGGGGCGCTCGGCGTTCCGGTCAACCAGGCGCATGCGCTGGCGTCACGCGCGCGTGCTCAGCTAGAGCGGTCGCTCGGCGCCCTCCTGGTAGCCCGCACCGGGCGCAAGTCCTGCGCCGAGCTCGACGCCATCCTGGCCGGCTGGGACGGCACGCTGACGATCCTGCTGCGCAAGCGGATCAGCCGCCACGTCGAAAGCTGCGAGACCTGTCGCGAGCGGAAGCGGCGCGAGCTGAGCCCCGCGATGCTGTTCAGCACGCTGCCACTGGTCACGCTGCCGCGCGGCCTGCGCCAGCAGGTGCTGCGCCTGGTGTCCGACACCTCGCCGGAGGCGGCACGTTACCGCGACCTGGTGGTGCGACGGGCCGGCCGCTTCGGGCCGTCGGGCTTCCCGGTCCAGGTCGGCCGAGCTGGCCGCGGCCACCGGAGCGGACAGCTCTCCCGCGCCGTGCTCTTGGCGGCAGCGGCCGCGCTCATCGTCGCCGCAGGCGGCGGCGGCACGGCCGCCTATCTGCTGAGCCACCATCGCCACGTCCGCGCGGCGGCCGGCGCCGCTGTCACGCAGACGATCACCGTCGCGCCCAGCCAGACCGGCATCCCGGTGGTGCAGACCCCGGTGCCCAGCGTGAGCGCTTCGGCG
>DATHQE010000140.1:0-14740 GCA_035483035.1 Streptosporangiaceae bacterium
GCTGCGTCTGCTGACGCGATCACCGCTACAGTTCACGCCCTCCGCGCCGACTCCGGCGCGGCGCGCTGGCACGCCGCTAGGGCCCTCGCGACCGTCGACCCGGCCGAATGCGGGCTGGTGAACGTCCGGGCGCGGCGTGCCTTCGGCGTCGCCGCTCTCGCCGACGGCAGTTACCTCAAGGCGTTCACTGAGCTCCGTGGGCTGTTCGGCGAAGACGGCGCGCCGCTGCATAACTACGCCTCCTACCTCGCCATCGCAGATCTCGCAGCCGCTGCGGTTCGTGCCGATCGGCGGATAGAAGGGCGCGACGTCATCGAGCACGCGCTCAGCCGACTCGACGGAAGGGCCTCTGCCCGGCTCGAGCAGCTCATCGCCCGGGCGCGCGGCATCCTTGCCGACCCATCAGAGTCAGAAGCTCATTTTGGGAAGGCGCTCTCCGACCCCGCCGGGGACCAGTGGCCCTTCGAGCGGGCCCAGCTTCGTCTCGACTACGCAGAACGGCTGCGGCGGCGCCGTCGAATCAACGATGCCAAGTCCGTCCTGACCGAAGCTCTGGGAACCTTCCAGCGACTCGGTGCACGGTCATGGGCGCAGCGCGCCCAGGCAGAGCTGAGAGCGTGCGGGGTGCCTGTGACCACCGCGCCCGGCAAACCGGAAGCGCTAGCGGAGCTGACCCCCCAGCAACGCCAGATCGTCCGCCTGGCCAGCGACGGCCTGACCGACCGCGAGATCGCCGACCGGCTCTACCTATCACCGCGCACGGTCAGCTCGCACCTGTACCGGTCCTATCCCAAGCTCGGGGTAGCCAGCCGCCACCAGCTACGCGACGTGATCGCCCGCACGAATCACCGGAACTAGGTGATTGCCACTCACTTGGCTATCGCCCACATTAGGCCGAGGCGACTTCTTGCACGAAGTACGGTGACGCCGATAGCCAGTCACAGGCAGCGGCGCGTCGGCGCTTGACGGATAACAAGCCCTGGAGGGGACGAAGGCATGAGATCAATTCGCGTGGTAGGACTCGGCGGCTCACTCCGGGAGATGTCAACGAGCCGAACTGCCCTGCAGGTCGCCCTCGAGGGAGCTGCCGCCAGCAACGCCGATGTCGAGCTGATCTGGGTCCGCGACCTCAACCTGCCGGCTTATACCGACGAGCACGCGCCGCCGCCGGCCGCTCATCAGCTGGCCGGGACCCTGTACCAGGCTGACGCGCTGATCTGGTCCAGCCCCACGTACCACGGGTCAGTGAGCGGCGCATTCAAGAACGCGCTGGACTGGCTGATCCTGCTGGCCGAGAACGATCCGCCGTACCTGGCCAACAAGCCCATCGGCCTGGTGACCACGTCAGGAGGGGTGCAGGGGCTGCAGGCGATCAACACGATGGACTTCATCGCCCGGTCCCTGCGCGGCTGGAGCGTACCGCTCGTCCTGCCGGTAGCCCAGTCGTGGCAGTCCTTCGACCCGGACGGCCACCTTAAGGATGAGGCGGTCGCAAGCCAGCTGCGCAAGCTCGGCGCAGAGGTTGTGCGTGCGGCCCGCCAGTTCCTTGCCGACGGAACCTGCGACTACGCCGAGGACGCCGGTACCGCGCCTAAGGCCGACACGGCGCGGTCCGCCGTCGAAGGCGGCTAAGTACGCTGGCGAGCTGGACGATGTGCTGGCTCCCGGACCGCGGGCGTTCTCCGGCCGGTCGGGCGCAGCCCTTGATTGGAGGGAACGTCATGGATGACGAGATGGCTGCGACCTACCTGGAACGGATAAGTGCCACGCGCCCACCAGTGCTGGACGCAGCGGCGCTACGGCGCCTGCACCGGGCACACCTGATGAGTGTCCCGTTTGAGAATCTCAGCATCCACGTGGGTGAGGCAGTGTCGCTTGGGGACGACGATCTAGCAGACAAGATCGTGCGGAGGCGCCGCGGCGGGTTTTGCTACGAACTGAATGGCGCGTTCGCTCTGCTGCTCGAGGCGCTCGGTGCCACTGTTGCGCGCCTGGCTGCGCGGGTGTACGGCGATGGGCGCATGGGGCCGCCGTTCGACCATCTTGCGCTGGCTGTGCGGTTGCCTGACGGCAGCGGTCCTTGGCTCGCTGACGTTGGCTTTGGTGATCACAGCGTCTACCCGCTCGCGCTGGACAGCAGAAGTTTGCAGGATGATCCGGCCGGCCAGTTTGCGCTCGCTGACGTCGAGGACGGGGATGTGGACGTGCTGCGAAATGGGCAGCCACGATACCGAGTGGAGATTCGGGACCGGTCGCTGGCTGACTTCGTCCCTACGTGCTGGTGGCAGGCGACATCCCCGCTGTCGGATTTCACCCAGCGCACCATCTGCTCGCGCCTCACAGAAACTGGCAGGATCTCGATCAGCGGCCGCACCTTGATCCGCACGACCGGAGCGGGGCGCACGGAGCAGGAACTAGCGGATGAGAGTGCCTTGCTGGCGGCCTATGGCGACCATTTCGGCATTACCCTCGACCACGCTCCTGCAGTGCCGCCAGCCGAGCCGGGCGCGTAAATCACGGGTTCGAGGGACGGGTTTCGCTCCAGTCAAGGATCAGGTTGCGCGACGCGAACAGCCACGCGCCACCGACCTTGACGAACATGTCGTCATAGCGCAGCGAAGCGATCATGATCTGACGCTGACCGTTCGTGGTGAACAGGTGGTGGGCGATCGTGTAGCTCTCGCCGGTCGCCCGGTCACCGTCGAGCACGACGGTCTGCTGCCCGTTGAAGTGCGTCGTAGCCTCGTACTGGTTGAGGTCGTCGAACACCGGCGTCAGCGCCTCACGGCCGTCCAGGACGTAGGTCGGCTCGGTGCCCGGACCGCTCATGTAGACGGCGAAGCGGGTGTCGGTGGTGAACAGTGCTTTCTGCCCGTTGGCGTCGCGCCGGTCGGCACAGTGGGCATAGGCATCGAAGAGCTCACGGATGGCGAGGCGGTCGGCCGCCTCGGCGGAGCTGATCTCGGTGTGCACAGCCATGGTGACTCCCCAGAGTTGGACAACGGGTCGGCGAACGCGTGGCTAGTATGGATTGAGTTCCGGGGAACTCCCCGGTAGTGCTTACGATAATCGGGGAACTCCCCGTATAGCAAGCTGGAGTCTTTCGTGGGCGCAGATGCTCGGAAACGGCGGTCCGACGCAGCCACGAACCGAGAAGCGATCCTGGAAGTGGCGCTCGCTGCGCTGACGGAGTCGAGCGACGTGTCGCTCAACGCCATCGCCAAACGCGCCGGTGTTGCCAACGCGACGCTTTACCGGCACTTCCCGACACGGGAGAACCTGGTCCTAGAGGTCTACCGGCACGAGGTCAGCCAGCTCGTCGACACTGCCGCCCAGCTGCTTGACGAGCGGGAGCCCGGCGATGCACTGCGCGAGTGGGTTGCGCGTCTCGCGCAGTATGCGATGACCAAGCACGGACTCGCCGACGCGATCCGGGCTGCCGCCAGTCCCGGCTCTGACCTATTTGAGCAGACGTACGTGCCGATTGTCGGAGCGCTGGGCAGCCTGCTCGGAGCCGCCGAGCAGTCCGGTGCTATCCGGCATGGGCTCGATCCAGATGATGTCATCTTGGCGCTCGCGGGCTTGTGGGAGATTGACCCAAGCACCGACTGGAAGGCGCGCGCCGCTCGGCTCTACGAGCTTGTCTTCGTCGGCCTACGGCCGTGATCTACGGAAGGGAGCCTGGTGCCTCGCATCCTGGCCCTGGATACCTACGATGTCCGGTTCCCGACCTCCAGGACGCTCGCGGGCTCGGACGCGATGAACCCGGCTCCGGACTACGCGGCGGCCTATGCGGTCCTGCGCACCGATGGGCCGGACGAACTGGCCGGCCATGGCTTCACCTTCACGATAGGGCGGTTCAACGATGTTCAGGTCGCAGCCATCGCTGCGCTCGCCCCGGCAGTCGTCGGCACCGACGTGGACGAGCTTGTCAGCGATCTCGGCGGTTTCTCCCGGCGGCTAGTTCGTGACAGTCAGCTGCGCTGGCTCGGGCCGGAGACCGGCATCGCCCACATGGCGGTGGGCGCGATCGTCAACGCGTGCTGGGACCTGAAAAGCAGGCGCGCCGGGCTACCGTTGTGGCGGCTGCTCTGTCAACTCACTCCCGCAGAGCTCGTCGCGCTTGTCGACTTCCGGTATCTGGAGGACGCGATCACGCCGGCCGAGGCACTGGACCTGCTGGAGCGTGGCGCGGACGGCAAGGCCGGACGGATCCGGGAACTGGACGCGGGCGGCTACCCCGCTTACTCGACCGCGCCGGGCTGGCTCGGTTACACCGACGATCACCTGGCCAGACTGATCCGCCAGGCCATGGACGAAGGATTCGACCAGATCAAGCTCAAAGTCGGCGGCAGTCTCGACGATGACGTCCGGCGCCTCACGCTGGCCAGGAAGATCTGCGGTCCTGACTACCGCATCGCCATCGACGCCAATCAGGTCTGGGGCGCGAGCGAGGCGATCAGCTGGATCCGCCAGCTTTCCGGATTCAATCTCGCGTGGATCGAAGAGCCCACGTTTCCCAATGACATCCTGGCCATGGCGGAGATCCGCCGCGCAGTCGCTCCGGTCCCGGTCGCGGCCGGCGAGCACGTTGCCAACCGGGTGGTATTCAAGCAGCTGCTGCAAGCTGGGGCCCTGGACATCATGCAGATCGACGCGACCCGCGTCGCCGGGGTCAACGAGAACGTCGCCAACCTCCTCCTCGCGGCGAAGGCTGGGATCCGGGTCTGCCCGCATGCAGGCGGAGTCGGACTCTGCGAGGCGGTGCAGCATCTGTCGTTTTTCGACTACGCGTGCGTCTCGGGCACGATGGACGACCGGGTCATCGAGTGGATCGACCATCTCCACGAGCACTTCGTCAGCCCGGCGGTCGTGCGCGATGGCCGGTACCTCGCGCCGGCCGTGGCCGGGAACTCGATGGAACTACGCGCCGACTCGGCCCGCGAGTACAGCTATCCGGACGGACCTGCCTGGGCCGGGGAAGCGGTCCTGACCGAGAGGAAACACTCGTGACGACTGGCTTGTGGCGGGTGCGAGCCGCCGGCGAGATCCGCCTCGCGCGGGGCGACACCGGACAAGGTCCGCAGGAGCTGCTCGGCCCGGCCGTGACAGTGGCCTCGCTGCTGGCAGATCCGGGCCGGCCCCTGCAGAACCTGGCGTCGTTGCCGTCATCGGGGCCGGTGCCCGGCTCGCTGGCCATCCTGGCGCCCCTGGATCTGCAGCCCGTGTGGGCCGCCGGCGTGACCTTTCCTCGCAGCCGCGAGGCGAGGCGGGAAGAGGCCATCGACGGCGGCGACGTCTACGACCGGGTCTTCAGCGCCAGCAGGCCCGAGCTGTTCGTGAAGGCCGCCGCTGGCGCCGCGATCGGACCCGGGGATCAACTCGGCATCCGGGCTGACTCCGACTGGGACGTGCCCGAGCCGGAGCTCGGCGTGGTCGCCGGATCGGACGGAGAGCTGCAGGCCCTCGTCCTCGGCAACGACATGTCCTCACGCAGCATCGAAGGCGCGAACCCGCTCTACCTGCCGCAGGCCAAGGTGTATGACCGCAGCTGCGGCATCGGTCCCTGCCTCGTGCCAGTCAGCCTGGCGCCGCCGTGGCAGCAGATCCGCATCGAGCTGCGGATCGCTCGCGCCGGCCAGACGCGCTACGAGGACGGGATGTCGCTGGCCACCATGCAACGCACGCCCGTCGAGCTGCTGCGGTGGCTGTTCGCTGCCCAGTCCTTCCCCCACGGAGTCGCCCTGCTCACCGGGACAAGCCTGGTGCCGCCGGGTGACTTCACCCTTCGCGATGGTGACGTCGTCACCGTCAGCGCAGCCGCGCTCGGCACCCTGGAGAACCCGGTCGTCACCGTCGGCGCGCGCTGCCCATGACGAAGCCCGCGGTGATCAGCCGCAGGCGCAGGGGCGCGGAATGATGGCCTCTGTCAGCCTGCCACCCGACGGCTGGCGCGCTCCCATGCGTGTGCGTCACCGAGTGCCGGCGTGAAATGCCGTAGCCGGTGGGTTGCGCGCACCAGCGAGCGCATCCCGTCGAGGCCGGCCGGCCCGGCGCCCAGTGCGCGAGCCTGGACCAGGATGTTGCCGAGCGCGGTCGCCTCGACGGGCCCGGCAATGACGGGCAGCCCGCACGCGTCAGCCGTGAGCTGGCAGAGCAGCGCGTTGCGCGACCCGCCGCCAACGATGTGTACGGCGTCCACGTGGCGGCCGGACAGGGCCTGGACCTGATGGATCGTCCGCCGGTAGGCCAGTGCGAGGCTGTCCACGATGCACCGGACTGTCTCCGGGGGGTTCTGTGGTGATCGCTGGCCGGTCTGCTCGCATGCCTGCGCGATGCGCGACGGCATATCACCGGGGGACAGGAAAACCAGGTCGTCGGGGTCAAGCACGGCGCGCAGCGGCGGCACCATTGTCGCCAAGCGCAGCAAAGCGATCTCGTCGGCCGGCAACCCCGCCGCCTGCCAGCTGCGGACCGACTCCTGTAGCAGCCAGAGTCCCATCACGTTCCGCAGGTAGCGGATCGTTCCATCGATGCCTGCTTCGTTCGTGAAGTTGGCGCGTCGGCTAGCTTCGGTCAGGACCGGCTGCTCAAGCTCAACACCGACCAGCGACCACGTGCCGCAGGAGATGTAGGCGAAGTCGCCGCCGACTGCCGGGACGCTCGCCACGGCAGACGCAGTGTCATGCGAGCCGACGGCAATCAGAGGCAGTGGCCGGGGCCGGACGTCCATACGGGCGGCGACGGCGACTTCCGGCAGCAGCACGCCGATCATGTCACCGGGCTGGCGCAGCGGTGGGAACAGGCGCCGCGGGATTCCGGCCTGATCCATCAGCGAGGTGGCCCAGGCGCGCGCGCGCACGTCAAGTAGCTGAGTGGTCGACGCGTTGGTGATCTCGGCTCCCGGGCTCCCGGTGAGCCAGTACGCCAGCAGGTCCGGAATCAGCAGCAGCGTGCGTGCCGCCGCCAGCTGTGACGTCCCCTGAGCCGCCAGAAGCTGGCAGCTCGTGTTAAACGGAAGCTGCTGGATGCCGGTCGCGGCGTAGAGCTCCGCAGCCGGAATGCGCGCCAGCAGCCGGTCCACGGCTCCGGCGGTGCGGGCGTCGCGGTAGGTCACGGGGTTGCCAAGGAGCGCGCCGTCCGAGTCGAGCAAGCCGAAATCCACTCCCCAGGAGTCGATCCCCGCGCTGGCTAGGCCGAACTCGCGGTCGGCTATGCGGAGCCCAGCGAGCGCTTCCGCGTACAGCCGCAGGATGTCCCACTGCAGGGTCCCGCCTGCCGACACCGGGTTGTTGGGGAACCGATGTACCGGGTGCAGGCGCAGCTGAGCCGTGTCGCTCCGGGCCGCGACGTGGCCGACGATGACCCGCCCGGACGAGGCACCAAGGTCAACCGCCGCGACCGTCACCGGAGGAGTGGTTCGGTTGCCAGCCATCATTAGCGAAGGAACGCGCCCGCGATGCCACCATCAACCGGAATATGCGCGCCAGTAGTCAGCGGCAGCTCGCCAGCGGTCAGCGCGATCACGGCCGCGGCAACGTGCTCAGGGAGGACCTCCCTCCCCAGCAGGGTCCGGCGGGCGTAGAACTCGCCGAGCTGGTCTTCGGGGATGCCGTACACGGCGGCCCGCCGCGCGCCCCAGCCGCCCGCGAAGATGCCGGAGCCACGCACCACCCCATCGGGGTTGATGCCATTGACCCGGATGCCGAGCTTGCCGAGCTCGGCCGCGAGGAGCCGGACCTGGTGCGCCTGGCTCGCCTTGGCGCTCCCGTAGGCCACGTTGTCTGGGCCGGCGACGACCGAGTTCTTGCTGACGATATACACGATGTCACCGCCCATGCCTTGCGCCTGCATCACCCGCGCAGCTTCGCGGGCGATCAGGAAAGACCCGCGGGCCATGACGGCGTGCTGCACGTCCCAGTCTGCTGCGGTGGTCTCAAGCAGCGGCCTCGACAGCGACAATCCGGCGTTGTTGACCACCAGATCCAAGCCGCCGAAGGCCAGCACTGCCTCCCGGAACGCCGCGGCGATGTCGTCCTCGTCGGTCACGTCTGCGGTGACCGCTGCGGCGTGGTCGGGCGAGCCGATCATCCTTGCCGAGGTTTCGCCGGCCGAGCCGTCGCGGTCCGCGATCACCACGCAGGCGCCCTCGGCAGCCAGGCGCTGCGCCGTGGCCCGGCCGATGCCGGACCCGCCGCCGGTCACCAGGGCGACCCTCGCGCCCAGCGCCTTCGGCGGCGGACGGCGCGCGAGTTTGGCTTCCTCGAGGGCCCAGTACTCGATCCGGAATTTCTCGGCCTCGCTGATCGGCGCGTAGCCGGAGACGGACTCAGCACCACGCATCACGTTGATCGCGTTGAGGTAGAACTCGCCCGCCACTCTCGCGGTCTGCTTGTCCGCGCCGAAGCTGAACATGCCGATGCCGGGCACCAGGACGATGGCCGGGTCGGCCCCGTGCATCGGCGGCGACGAGGGTACGGCGTGCCGCTCGTAGTAAGCGCGGTACTCCTCGCGATAAGCAGCGTGCAGCTCGCCGAGGCGTTCCAGCACCGAGGCCAGTGGCGCGGCGGGCGGCAGGTCGAGGACCATGGGCCGGACCTTGGTGCGCAGGAAATGGTCGGGGCAGGAGGTACCCAGCGCGGCCAGCCTGGGGTGCTCGCGGCGGGCCAGGAAATCCAGCACTACCGGGCCGTCGGTGAAGTGGCCGACCTGCCGCTGATCGGAGGAGACAAGCCCGCGGAGAACGGGCGCGAGAGCTGCGGCGCGGGCCCGACGGTCGGCATCGGGCTCCTGCGTTTCGTAGCCGGGAAGAACCGGGCCGAACGGCTCGTCGCGTCCTTTCTCGTCGAGGTACCGCTGCGCTCCGGCAATGATCTCCAGCGATCTCGCCTCGCACTCATCGCTTGTCGAACCCCAGGCGGTGATGCCGTGACCACCGAGGATTACCCCGATGGCGCCGGAATGGTCGCGCTGGATCTCAGCGATATCCAGGCCAAGCTGGAAGCCGGGCCGTCGCCATGGCACCCAGGCGACGCGGTCGCCGAAGCACTCGCGCGTCAGCCTCTCGCCGTCGGCCGAAGCGGCGATCGCGATGGCGGAGTCGGGATGCAGGTGGTCCACATGCGCCACCGTCACCAGCCCGTGCATGGCCGTGTCGATGGACGGCGGGCTGCCGCCCTTGCCGTGCAGGCAGTAGTCGAACGCTGCGACCATCTCGTCCTCGCCTTCGGCGCCGGGGTAGGCATCGACGAGCATGCGGAGGCGGTCCAGCCGGAGTACCGCGAGGCCGTCAGCGGTGAGCGTGCCGAGGTCGCCGCCGGATCCCTTCACCCACAAAAGCTCAACGGGCTTCCCGGTCACTGGATCGGGGCCGGCTGCCTTTGCGGAGGTATTGCCGCCGGCATAGTTGGTGTTGCGCAGGTCAGCGCCGAGCCGGTTACTGCGCGCCAGTAGCGCGGCGACCTGAGGATCCTGGTCCGGCGTTGCCATGCCGCGTCTCCTTGGTGAGGACGGTGTGACCAGGTCAGCTGCCCCAGCTGGCGGGCGTGCCGCCGACGCGGTCCGCCACGATCTGCTCGGGATACCCGGACCGCAAGTAGGCGCTGACTGGGTCGGGATCGATGCCAATCTCCTCACGCAACTCCGCGAGCAGCGGCCGGACGTCGGTATTAAATGCGTCCATCAGGACAGCGTGGGCGCCCAGGACGTCGCCCGTGTGCTGCGCTGCCTTGAGCGCGACGGCGTCGACCAGCAGGGCCTTGGCCGTGGCCTCCTGGACGTTCATCACTGACCGGATCTGCGCCGGGATCTTCGGCTCGATGTTGTGGCACTGATCGAGCATGAACGCGATCCCGGCACCCGGCCGCAGCGCGTCTGCCGCCACAACTTCCCGCAGGATGCGGAACAGCTGGAACGGGTCTGCCGCGCCGACCATCAGGTCATCGTCGGCGTAGAACCGGCTGTTGAAGTCGAAGCCGCCTAGCCGCCCGGCACGCAGCAGGATGGCCACGATGAACTCGATGTTCACGCCCGGCGCGTGGTGCCCGGTGTCGACGACCACGGCAGCTTGCGGCCCGAGCGCGACGCAGTGCAGCAGCGAGGTGCCCCAGTCCGGGACGTCGGTGGTGTAGAAGGACGGCTCGAACAGCTTGTACTCGAGCAGCATCCGCTGGTGGGGTCCGAGTCGCTGGTACACAGCCTGCAAAGCCTCGGCGAGCCGGTCCTGGCGGGCGGCGATATCGTCCTGGCCGGGATAGTTGGTGCCGTCGGCGAACCAGAGCTTCAGGTCGGCCGACCCGGTGGCGTCCATGATGTCGACGCACTCCAGCAGGTGGTCCAGGGCTTTGCGGCGGACTCGCGGGTCGGGGTTGGCGATGCTGCCGAGCCGGTAGTCGTCGTCCTGAAAGACGTTCGCGTTGACCGTCCCGATCCTGACGCCAGCGCTTTTGGCGTGCGAGGCAAGCGCACCGTAATCGTGGACCCTGTCCCACGGGATGTGGACGGCGACGCTGGGCGCGACGCCGGTGAAGGCGTGCACCTGCGCGGCGTCGTCGATCTTCTCCTGTGGCGTGCGGGGTACGCCTGGCTGGGCGAACACCTTGAACCTCGTGCCGGTATTGCCGAAGGCCCAGGAGGGAGTCTCGATCCGCTGTGCGCGGAGCGCGTTCTTCACCGATGTCGTATCAGGCACTCAGATCATCTCCCAACGGCCTAGCCAGTCCGTGGCGGCGGCATCAGTCGCCCCGTTCCCTGAATTAATCCAGCCTGGGCTGGGCCTCCGGAATCAGCAATTCCAGCTCAGCCCACAGCTCAGCGGGAACGTGCTGTGCCATCAGCCTTTCCGTTTCCGCGATGCGGCCGGGCGCCGAGACCCCCACCACGGTCGAGGCGACCCGTAGATCGCGGACGGAGAACTGGAGCGCGGCAGCGGCCAGCGGCACGTCGTGCGCCGCGCAGGCAGCCTGCATCGTCCGGACCGCGTCGCGGATGGCCGCGCCGGCCGGCTCATAGGCGTATCGAGGCTGGGCGTCGGGGCCTTGGGCCAGGATGCCGCCGCCGTACGGCGCTGCGTTGATGAAGCCAACGCCGCGCCGTCGCGCATCTTCCATCAGCGGTTCCGCGCTGCGATCGATGAGCGTGAACTTGTTGTGGCAGAGAACGACGTCGATCAGGCCGGTCGCCATGAAGTCGGCTAGCAGCGGGACTTCGCCGCCCGCCACGCCGAGATGGTCGAGCAGGCCCTCGGCGCGCAGCTGCACCAGCGCATCGATTGCGCCGCCGGGCGCCATCGCCTGGGCGAAGGTCAGGTGGAACTCCGGATCGTGCAGGTACATCAGCTGGACTCGGTCCAGGCCGAGCCGCTGCAGGCTTTCCTCGACCGAGCGTCTCACGCGGTCGCCGGAAAAATCGCCAGTGATGGGATCTGCGTCGGCCTTAGTCGCCAGCACAAACCCCTGGGGTAGTCCGCCGGTGTCTGCGAGGACGCGGCCGATGAAGCGCTCGGCTGCGCCGGCGCCGTAGTTATTCGACGTGTCGATGAAGTTGAACGGGCCGCTGAACGTCGCAGTGATGGTCGCCATCGCGGCCTGCTCGCTGACTTCGTAGCCGTAGTGCTCCGGCATGCTCGCCAGCGGGCTGGTGCCGATGCAGACCGGCGAGATATCCAGTCCGGTCCGGCCGAGCGATCTGCGCTCCAGTGGCCCGACGCCCGCAGTCATGTCCGGATGACCAGCCGGTCGATGTCGCTCGCCGCCGAAGCGAGGCACTGCTCAACCGATCCTGCGCCCTGATACGCCTCGCGCAACGCCCGTGTCCATCGCCGGGCGACCTCGATGTAATTCAGCGCCGGGGTGACCAGCACCTCGGCGGCGTCGCCGGTGTCGCCGGTGTCGCCGGTGTCGCCGCCGGCCTCGCCGACGAGTTGCATGGCGACGTCGGGAAACTCGTGCCACTGACTCGCGCGTGCGGCGAATTCGGAGTCAGCCCAGGAGCTGCGGCGCGTCGGGTTCATGTTGCCCGCCAGCGCCGCGGCGGTCAGGAACGCTGAGCTAGTCGCCCACTCCATAAACTCCCAGGCGGCATCCGGCACAGCCGACCTGGCGTTCATGACCAGCGACCACATCCACATGTTCGGGCGCCTGATGCCGCCGGGGCCAATCGGCGGCAAGGCGTAGCGGACCTTCCCCGCCACGCTCGAGAGGCTGGGACTCTCGAAGTAGGCCACGTAGTGGTCGGAGTCGACCAGCAGTCCGTACTCGGCACGGGCGAAGTCCATCGCCAGCTCGTACCAGCCTTGCTGGGTCCAGTCGGGCGGGCCGGCCACGCGGATCGCGTCCGACAGCGTCTGCGCCACTTCGACGCCAACCTCGGACGCGATCGCGCATGACCCGTCAGGGTCGAAGTCGCGCCCGCCGTAGGACCACAGCTGCGTGGCGAATCCGGTATACACGGTGTGCCAGGCCTCTGCACCGCGCTGGCCGAAGCCTCGGGCGCCCGGTACGCGCGCCGAGATCGTCTTTGCCACTGCGAAGTACTCCGGCCAGGTCCGCGGCACGTCTACCCCGGCTCTGCTGAGGATGTCCGGCACGTAGGCCAGGTTGTAGGACTCCCAGTTCACCGGGATGGCCAGCAGCGGGCCTGTGCCGAGCTTGTCGCCAAAACGGCCGGTCCATCGGCTGCCCCGGATCAGCCGCTCGAAGAAGTCGCCCAAGTCGAAGGTGCCAGCCGACCGTCCGACGAACTCATCCAGCGGGCGCACGAACCCCAGGGCCAGCTGCTCCCACTCCAGGACCGGCCCCGACATGTAGACGTCCGCGGGTCTGTCCCCGCCGAGATAGTCGGTCAGCTTGTTGGCGTAGTAGAAGTCATTGTCCAGGAGCTGCACCGCGAGTTTGTGCCCGGAGGCCTGCTCGAACTCCGCTGCATGCGCCTGGACGCGGCTGCAGAACACGTCGTTGTCGGCGCCTAGGAACCGTACCTCAGCCATCTGGCCGCCGCCTCGCGGGCGTTACTGACCTTGCTGGGCGGTCACGCATCCGGCGCCCCCGCTACATCGGGCACCAAGCCGGTCTCCTCCTCAGGGCCGCTGAGGCCGGCGGCGCGGCGCCGCTTCAGCTCATCCAGGAACGGCGAATCCTTGACGGTACGCACGATGATGAAGGCGGCGACGAAGCACAGCGCGATGATGCCGATGGCCACTCCAGCCACGACCCCCGCCTCCGTCGTCATCCCGTAGATGCACAGGACCAGCATGATCAGGCCGCCGAGTAGCGGCAGGATGCCGCCCAGGACCAATGCCTGCCCGCCCTTGGCGAGCTGGCTGCGGAAGAACCACACGCTGCTGACGGCGACCAGGAAGTAGATGAAAAGGTACAGCTCGCCGCCCGAGCTGATGATGTCCGTGATCACCTTGAAGAACGACGAGCTCGCTAGGTAGGGGATGAGGAAGATCGGCGGAATCAGCCCGAGGACGGTCAGCGCCGCCCACGGCGTGCCGTGCTTCGTGCTGATCTTGCTGAAGAAGCGGGGCAGCAGGCGGTCACGAGCGAACGAGTAGAGGATGCGGCTTGCCTCGGTCATCTGGAGCTGGGTCGTGCCGATGACCGCGATGAGCACGGCCAGTGGCAGTATCCGTCCGGCCAGGCCGGGGGCGAGCAGGCTGCCGGCATAGGCCAGCACGTCGCCGCCATGCGCAAGGAGCACCTTCTGGCTGGAGACGCCCTGGAAGACCATGATGAGGAAGGTGAACCAGACGAGCAGGAACGCGACCGAGCCGATCATGGCGCGGCCTGGGTTCTGCCGCGGTTTCTTCGACTCCTCGCCGACTACGGAGACGGCCTCCCAGCCCGCATAGAGAACCGCGCAGGTGACGCCGGCGTTGGCCAGTCCGTGAATGCCGTTGAGGTTGGTGGCGAAGGAGAAGTCATGAATCGACGGAAGAGTGGCCCCGCCCGCATGGCTAGCTTCGTGAATGAGGGCCAGGATGACGAACGAGATCACCGAGGCGTACTCGATCACGATCAACGCGGTCTGCACCCACACCGATGGACGCAGGCCGCGGATCGATAGCCAGAGCAGCACCGCCATGATCGCGGCCGCGATGAGCCAGGTGACCGCCTTCGGGAAGGTCGAGCTTGGGGATACGACGAACAGCAGATACGCGCCAGCCAGGGTGATGTTCCCGATGTTGAACAGCGTGGCGCCGAGCGCTTGCAGCAGCCCGGTCCCGATCCCGGCCACGGGCGAGGTCGCCTCGCCGACCCACACGTATGGCGCTCCGGCGCTGGGCCGCCAGCGGTTCATCGCGGCATACCCCAGGGTGACGCAGAGCATCAGCGCACCGACGATCACCACGACTAATGGCGATGCAAGGCCAGTCAGCGTGAGCAGCAGCGCAAGGGTGAAGGCAACGGCGCTAGACGGAGCTACGTTGGCCACGGCGACGATGACGTCGCCGCCGAGCCCGATGGCGTTGGCCCGGAGCCCGTGCTCGTGGCCGCCCTGGTCAGTTGTCACGCTTCCTCCTGTTGAGATGTTGCCGCGCTATCGGTAAAGCCAGCGGCCCAGGACGCGATCCCGTCCCACAGCTCGGGATAGCCGTCCCAGCCAATGAATCCTTCGGGTGCCCAGTGCGGCCCCATGTCCGAGGCGAACGCGACGCACCGCCCTTGACCGTAGGTGCCGGCCACCAGCAGGGGGTCCTCGCCGCAAGTGGCGACGACCTGGCCGGGTGACCGCGGCG
>DATHQE010000141.1:0-10291 GCA_035483035.1 Streptosporangiaceae bacterium
GAAGTGGCACGCCGCGAAGTGGCCCTCGCCCGCAAACGGCGCCATCGGCGGCTCGACTTCAGCGCAGAGGGCCTGCGCCTTCGGGCAGCGGGTGCGGAACCGGCAGCCTGACGGCGGGTGGATGGCGCTCGGCAGCTCGCCTGTGACGCCCTCGTTGACCTTGGCCTTCTCGGCCACCGGATCGGCGACCGGCGCCGAGTCCAGCAGGCCTCGGGTGTACGGGTGCGCCGGGCGCAGGTACACCTCTTCGGCCGGGCCGATCTCCACGAGCTTGCCCAGGTACATCACGCCGATCTTCTCGGACAGGTACCGCACGACGCCGAGGTCGTGCGAGATGAAGAGGTACGTCAGCCCGAGGTCGCGCTGAAGCTCCTTCATCATGTTGAGTACCTGCGCCTGGATGGAGACATCCAGGGCCGAGACGGGCTCGTCCGCCACAATGAGCTGCGGGTTCAGCATCAGCGCACGAGCGAAGCCGAGCCGCTGGCGCTGGCCGCCGGAGAACTCGTGCGGATAGCGGTCTGCCGCCGAGCGAGGCAGCCCGACCTTGTCGAGCATGTCGCCGACGCGAGCCAGCTGCTCCTTCTTGGTCCCGATGCCCTGGATGACGAGCGGCTCGCGCAGCAGCGTTCCGGCCCGCATCCTGGGGTCGAGGGAGGCGTAGGAGTCCTGGAACATGAGCTGGATGTTCCGGCGTTCCCGCCGGTACTCCTTGCCGGTGCTCTTGGCCAGGTCCTTGCCCTTGAAGTCGATCGCGCCGCTGGTGGGCTTCTCCAGGCCGACGACCAGCTTGCCGATCGTGCTCTTGCCGCAGCCGGACTCGCCGACCAGGCCGAACGTCTCGCCACTGCGGATCGAGAAGTTCACGTCCGCGACGGCGCTGAGTGACCCGACCTTCCGCTGCAGCACGGCGCCCCTGGTGACCGCGTAGTCCTTGACCAGATGGTCGACCTTCAGCAGCTCGGCGCCGATACCGGGACCCGGCAGCGGAGCCTCCAGCACGGTCTCGTTGTAGTCGACGACCTTGCCGGCCTGCCGGCGCTCGGATGGCCCGACCGGGAAGAAGCACCGGTACTCGTGACCCGGCACCTCGCCGGTCAGCACCGGCTCCTCGTCCCGGCACCTGTCGGTCGCGTACCGGCACCGGGCCGCGAACCGGCAGCCCTTGGGCGGGTTGACGAGGTCCGGCGGCAGGCCTGGTATGGAGTACAGCCGCTCCCCCGCCTCCGCTGCCTTGTCCGGCAGGGCCTGGAAAAGCGCCTCGGTGTAGGGGTGCCGCGGCCGGGCGAACAACGTCTCGGTGTCGGTGAGCTCGGCAATCTTGCCGGCATACATCACGGCCACCCGGTCCGCGCGGCCCGCGATCACGCCCAGGTCGTGGGTGACCAGGATGACCGACATGCCAAGACGCAGCCGCAGGTCGTCGATGAGCTCGAGGATCTGCTTCTGGATCGTTACGTCCAGCGCCGTGGTGGGCTCGTCCGCGATCAGCAGCTTCGGCTCGCACGCCAGCGCCATCGCGATCATCACGCGCTGCCGCATGCCGCCGGAGAACTGGTGCGGGTATTCCTTGATCCGCTCCCGCACCCGCGGGATCCCGACCAAGTCCAGGACCTCGGCCGCGCGGTCCATCGCCTGCTCCTTGGACACTTCCCGGTGCAGGCTGACGACCTCGGATATCTGCTTGCCGATGGTCATCGTGGGGTTGAGCGAGGTCAGCGGATCCTGGAAGATCATGCCGATCTCGTTGCCCCGGATGTGGCGCATCGCCTCATCGGACAGCGTGCTCAGTTCCTGGCCGTCGAGCTTGATGCTGCCGCCGACGATCGAGCCGCCGCCCGGCAGCAAGTTCATGATCGACAACGCGGTCATCGTCTTGCCACAGCCGGACTCGCCGACGATGCCCAGCGTCTCACCCGGCTCGACCCGGAGCGTCACCCCGTCGACGGCATGCACGACACCCTGACGCAGCCTGATCTCGGTACGCAGGTCGTTGATGTCAAGTAGCGGCGCCACTAGTCACCTTTCCTACCGGCGCTGCAGCCGGGTCTCGAAGGCGTCGCGGAGCGCGTCGCCAATGAAGTTGAATGCCACGACGGTCATGATGATGATGATTCCGGCCGGATAGATGAGCCACCAGTAGCCGAGAGTCAGGTACTGGAGTCCGTTCGACAGCATCGAGCCCCAGTCCGTCTGCGGCAACTGCACGCCGAAGCCGAGGAAGCCGAGGCTGGACAGGATGAGGATCGCGTCAGCCACGGCGAATGTGGCCTGCACGATGATCGTGCCGATGGCATTCGGCATGATGTGCCGCAGGACCGCGCGCGAGCTCCGGCCACCCGCCACCTTGACCGCGGCGACATACTCCCTGGTGCGCAGGGACAGCGTCTCGCCGCGGACCAGCCGGGCCGGCTGCGGCCAGTAGGTGATTGCGATGAAGCCGATGAAGGCCACCCGGCTGGGGTGGATCAGCACGGCCAGGATGATCAGCACGAAGATGAACGGGATCGACAGGAACGCGTCGACGATGCGCATCATGATCGCGTCCACGATGCCGCCGGCGAACCCGGAGACGGCGCCGTAGATGGAGCCAAACAGGCACGAGATGAACGCGGCGGCCAGGCCGACCTCCAGCGAGCTCTGCCCGCCTTGCATGAGCCTGCCAACGACGTCGTAGCCGAGGTTGTCACAGCCGAGGAGGTGCTGCGGGCCTGGCGTGCAGTACGCGTTGCCCAGCGTCACGCTGACCTGCTGGGTCTTGTAGATCAGCGGCCCGACAAAGCTGAAGAGCAGGACGAAGATCACGAAACCGAGGCCGATCAGCGCCAGCTTGTTCTCGGCGAAGACCTCCCAGCCGCGCCGGAACATGCTCCGCGGCTTCTCCTCGGCCTGTTGTCCACCCGCGAAGTCGGGCGGCGCCAGCAGCGTGCCGGCCGAGTCGAGTGCCATGCCTCCCACCTCGGGATGCGGAGTCATCGCCATCAGCTGTACCTCACCCTCGGGTCGAGCATGGCATAACCAATATCGGCGAGCAGATTGCCGAGAATCGTCACGATGGTGGTGAGCACTGTGATCGCCAGCATCATCTGAATGTCGGTGTTGAGCGCCGAGTTGAAGAACAGCAGCCCCATGCCCGGATAGTTGAACACGACCTCAATGAAGATCGCGCCGCCGATGATGACCGGGAGCTGCAGGCCGAGCAGGGTCACGATCGTGATCAGCGAGTTCCGGAAGATGTGGCCCCACAGCACGCGCTGCTCGCTCGCACCCTTGGCCCTGGCCGTCCGCACGTAATCCTGCACGATGTTATCGAGCACGGACGACCGCATGAACCGGCTCCACAGCGCGAACGCGATGAACGCGTACGTCGCGACCGGCAGGATGAGCGCGACCGGGTCGGCCAGGATGCCGAGGATCGAGGTCGACTGCGGCGCGAACGCCGGGAAGATGTGGAGGTCGACGGCGAACCAGTTCACCAGCATGAGACCGACGAAGAAGGTCGGCGACCCGTAACCGACGAAACCGAAGCCGGTAATGATGTGGTCGACGGCCGTATACCGGCGCACCGCCTGGAGGATGCCGAGCGGGACGCCGATGAGCAGGCCGACAGCCGTGCCGATGAAGGCCAGCACGAGCGTCCGCGGGAACGCCTGCCACAGCAGTGTCGAAACCGGGGCGCTGTACTTGATGTCAAAGCCGAAGTTGCCGTGCAGCAGCTGCCACAGCCACTTGAGGTACTGAACATAGAGCGGCTGGTCAAAGCCCCACAGCTTCGAGTCCGCGACGATCTCAGCCTTGGACGCCCGGATGCCGAGCACCGCGCGCACCTCACCGCCGGGCACGAGATGCAGCAAGACAAACGTGATAATGGTCACGATGAGCGTGACGACTATCGTCTGGATCAGGCGCCTAATCAGGTAACCGGTCACTGCCCCTACTCCCGTCCGTCCGGCTGTCCGGCGAGCTCAGCCTGGATGGCGGCCATTCTCAGCACGGACGGCCGGCAGCCGCAGCCCCGCACGAGATCGCTGCCGACTGCTCTGGCGACAGATTGCATCGGGCTTCCTCCATAGTGCGCCGACCATTCCCTACCTACAACACCTTGGGTTTCTGCAACACCGTGGGTTTCCCGTACCGGCCGCCGCGCTGGCTGGAATTGCCAGCGGCGGCGGCCGGTGCCGGGCCTACGGTTTTATCTCAGGACTGGCGTCAGCAGGTCTTGTCGCTGCACGTCCAGTACTCGGGGAAGAACATGAGCAGCGGGTTCTGCGTCACGTTGTGCAGGCTGGTCTTGACCGCCTGGATCCCCGTACCCCATGGCATCCAGAGCGCGGGCACCTGCGTCGCCGTGTAGTTGGCGAACGAGTCGAACGCGCTCAGGCTGTTGCTGGTGTGCGTGGCGTTGACGAGGTTGTCCATCGTCGGGTCGCTGTAGCTACCCGAGTTGCTGGGCACGCCGGTCTGGTACAAGGCTTCGCCAGTGGGCTCGAAGCCAGGACCGTTGAACAGCCAGCCGCCCAGGTACAGGAACGTCCACTTGCAAGCCGCCTGCGTCGGGGTGCAGGGCACCGTGTCGGCAAGCAGCGTGTTGAACGTCTCGCCATCGGCGGTCAGCTGGATACCAGCCTGCGCCAGGCCCGACTTGAGGATGTCGACGTCGTCGGCCTGGGTGGAGATACCCGAGGTGTAGGCCATGGAGAACGAGGCCTGCGTGCCCTTCGCGATGCCAGCACCACAGTTAGAGGCGCCAGTACCTGCAGACTCACAGGTCAGCACGCCGCCCACCTTCTGCCAGCCATGCGCGGCCAGCAGTGCTTCGGCCTTGGCCGGGTCGTACGCGTACGGGCCCTGACCGCCGTTCTGCGTCATGTCCGAGGAGACCCACTGGCTCTTCGGGTACGGCGGGACGCCCGAGTTTGTCGGGTAGGCGTATCCGCGGCCGACTGCCTTGGACATGCCGGCCTGGTTGTTCAGCTCCATCAACGCTTGCCGGAAGTACAGCTGCTTGAACACAGGGCCGTACGTCGGGTTGTTGAAGTTGATGTAGGCGAAGCCGATGGCGAACTGGTACGACGGCTGAAGGTCGTATCCCGCCGATGCCAGCGGGTTGGACGGCGGAATGAAGCCCGCTCCGGCCGGTGGCAGGTCGGTCGACGGCACTGCGCCGTTCGGACCGCCGGTGCTGAGCGCGCCGGTCTTCAGCGCCGTGTAGATGGCGGTGTCGGAGGTGTAGGTCTGGAACTTCAGTTCCGCGATCGAGGCCTTCGGGGTGCCGGAGTACGACGCGTTCGGCGCGAAGGTGTAGTTGCCGTCCACGTTGTACGAGGTCAGCTTGAACGGACCGTCAACGACCTGCCACAGCGGGTTGGTCCCGTAGCTGGCGGTGTCCTTGTTCTGGGCGTTCATGTAGGTGTAGACGGCCTTGCACTTGGCCCAGCCGTCAGCCGCGCTGTCGGTGAGACAGCCGCCACTGCCAGCCTTGGCACCAGCAGCGGACACGTCCCACGCCTCGGGCATCGGGGTGAGGATGGCCAGCTGGTTGTAGGTGAACCAGATGCTGGAGTAGGCCTGCTTGAGGTTGATGGTGACCTGTTCCGGCCCGGTCGCCTTGTAAGAGACGACGTTGTCGGGCATGAGGCCAGGGGTGTAACCGGCGTAGCCGGTCTTCTCCGCCTCGAGCAGGTTCAGGTTCAGCATCAGGGAGTTAGCGTCGACGCTCGTGCCGTCGGACCACTTCCAGCCCTTCATGTTGATCACGACGGTCTTGCCACCGTTGCTGTACACGGGCGCATTGGCCGGCGATAGCGGGTAGTTGACCGAGATCGAGGTGTTGCTGTTGCCGCCGAACATGTAGAGCGGCCGGACCATGAGGTACTGGAAGTCCTCGTAGTTGGTCACGCTGTAGCACTGGGTGCCCGTGAAGGGGTAGATGCAGTTCGCACCCGCGCCGTTGAGGTTGGCAATGGTGGCCACTGCGCCCGAGACGGAGGTCCCCGTGCTGGCGCTGCTGCCGTTGCTGCTTCCGCTGGAACCGCAACCTGCGGCCAGCAATGCGGTCGCGGCGAAAGCCGCGACCCCCGCGACGCCTATTTTGCGTCTGCGTTCAAACATGTGAACTCCTTCGTTGCGGCGCGAATAGCACGCCCGAGCCGGTTCGTTGTTCAGGCGCCGTGACGCTCCGTGCGCGCGCAGTACCCAGATGCGACTCAGCCAAGATACCTAAAGACCATGACTAAGTGGTCTTTAACCCTACTTAGCGTAGTTCGGGCTGGGTGCTACGCCCGCCGACTCGTTGTGCGGCGCCCGAAACCGGTCCAGGTCTGGGTCCGCTGGCGGGTCGACCCGCGCCAGTAAACCCGTTGCCTTTCCGGCTACGGTCCGAAGCAGCGTATGTCTCGCGTGGTGTCGAACCGATGCACGATATGTCACAAGTTTCTATCGATGTCGGCGCCAGTTCGCCCAATCGAGATCCCGTTGCTGGTCGGCGGCCGGGTCAAACGTGATGCAGCCGTGACAGTACAGCCCAACCGGCACCCCCGCGGCAGAGTCTTAGCTGAACATCGGGATGCTGCCTGGCGCCAGGCCTGGCCCCGTACGAAGGAGCTGGGAGCCATGACCCCCTCGCTTACTCTTGGTGCGCGGCTGGCAGCCGTCCCGGTTCTGACAGGTGCCTGCGCCCTGCTTGTGGCCTGCGGTAGCACGCCAGCACCAGGCGCTGCGGCCCCGACCAGGACCGTCACCATCCAGGCCAGCGCGAGCACCACGACGTCGGCGGCCGCGGCGGCCACCACGTCCCCGGCCGCGCCGTCTGGTCCGGCGGGCTGCCTCGCGTCCGGACTCAGCGCCCAACTCGGCGTCTCGCAGGGCACGGCCGGCACGATCTACCAGGTGATCGTCTTGACCAACACCTCCAGCGCGACCTGTACGTTGTACGGCTATCCCGGTGTGTCATTTGTCACAGGTATCGGCGGCACCCAGGTAGGCGCACCCGCCAGCAAGAATCCGGTGGTGGCGAGGGCGCTTGTCACATTGGCGCCCGGCGCCGACGCGGACGTGCTGCTCGCTGTGCATGACGCGGGCGCGATCGCGGGCTGCACCATCACGTCGGTGAACTGGCTCCGCATCTATCCGCCTGGTGACTACGGCAGCATCTACGTGCAGTACAACACCCAGGCATGCGCCAACAACTCGACGTCGATCATGAGCGTCTCCCCTGTTCGGGTTGGCGCTGGCAGCGCGTCGTACTGACGGAACAGGCTGGCCGGCAACGCTGGCCCACTCCGCCCCGCCGGCGGGCCAGCGTGAGAGCATGGTCGCGCTACGCCACAGGTAAGGTCGGTCACCATGCTCAGCACGCCCACATCCGCCGGGCTGATACGCGCCAGATTCTGGCGTCGCCGGGTGCGTCAGCAGGCGGCGCTCGGGATCGCCATTCTCGGTGTCAGCCTGGCGGCCGGCTGCGCTGCGCCCGCCCAGCAAGGTCCAGCAATCAAGCTCACCTCGGCGCAGGTCACCCAGCCGAACACCAGCGGCATCACCGACGTCTACGTCGACGTCCAGAACAACGGCCCCGCAGACCAGATCGTCGGTGCCCGGATCAGCGTCGGCGGGAAGATCGCCCTGCGGTCCCCAGTCCGGGCCGGGGTCGTGCAGATGCGCACGGTCCGCGCGATCGCGATCCCGGCCAAGAGCTTCGTCGGGCTAGATCCGAATGGCTCGCATCTCCTGGTCACCGACTCCGGCCCGATGAAGTCTGGGACACTGATCACGCTCACGCTCGTGTTCGCCCACGCCGGATCGGTTTCCGTGCCCGCGCTCGTGACGAACCCGCAGACTGGTGGCAGCAGTTACTTCCTGAATTAGCGCGCCGGCAGCCTAGATCGCCCGCCCGATTGACGGTCGGCCGACTGCGGCGCGGTCGTTGGGGCACACCCGGTTGCGGCACCGCTAGTCGCGATATATCGTTTTGGCATCAGCCGGCGCACGGCACGGAGGGGCAGATGGCAACGCAACCAAGTTTGCGCATCGGAGATGCCGAGCGCGACGCTGTCGCCGCCGAGTTGCGAGAGCACTTCGCGCACGGGCGGCTCACGCTCGAGGAGTTCAACCAGCGGATCGACGCCGTGTTCGCCGCCAAGACCCAGCGCGACCTCAGCCGCCTGACCAGCGACCTGCCGCATGTCAGGTCCGGCGGCGCACCGCTGCCAAGCGCGCGGACGCGGCGAGGACCGATGCTGACCAGCGGGCCGTCAGGCCTCGGCCCGGTCACGGCCGGCTGGCCTGGCACCGACTGGGCGGGGCAGGACTGGACCGGCGGCAGCCGGCACCGGCACCGCCACGGCATCGGCGCATTCTTGACCTTGCTGGCTGCCCTCGCCAGCTGGCTCCTGGTTTACGACGTCATCCTGGTCGGCTTGAAGTTCCCGCTACCGGGCCGGCTCGGCCTGCTCGTGGCGATTTTCACCCTGGTGCGAGGGCTGCTCCGCCGGATCATCCGCGGCCCGCGCGGGCGGCGCTAGCTGGCAGTCGCGGCGGTCAGCCGACTGCAGGCACACGCAACGGAACCACCAGGTATCGGAACGGGGCCGCATCCGCAGCCTCGCGTTCCCCGCGTCCCGGTGCACTAAGTTCCTCAGAAGCGACGGGTACCTCAGAAGCGACGGCGTGGGTGGCGGCCCCGTTCCCTGCCAATTCGGTCGAATCCGCGGCCTGGCTGTCTGCGCCTGCGCCCGGCGTCGCATCGCCCTCGACCCAGCTGATCAGGGCCGGCTTGGCAGGGCTGGTGAACTCCAGCTTGATCCGCCCGGCGGCGTGCGGCGCCGCGGCGGTGGGATCGGCGTCCGCGGGTGATCTCTCGTGACCGCTCAGCGCGGCGGCCGTGATGCCGTCCAGCAGGTACTGCGGGTTGAACGAGATCGTCTGGCTGGCGCCCGTGAATGTAACCGGCACCGACTCGAGGGCACGTGCGCGGCCATCCGACCGCGCCTCGATCGCCACGACGTCACGGCGGAACGCCAGCTGGACGGGCGTAGCCCGGTCGGCCACCAGTGAAACGCGGCGTACCGCCTCGATGAAGGGCCCAGCGGCCAGCTCGGCGGTGACGTCGAAGCTGGCCGGGAACCGCGACTGGTACCGGATGAACTCAGCACCGATGAGGCGAGCCGTCAGCCGCCGGCCGCCGCCCTCGAAGCTGATCATCCCGTCGGCCGGCCTTGCGGCGTCGGGTCCAGGCTGGCTGAACGCGATGGTCACCGGACGGCCCGGCCCCATCGACCTGGCCACGTCGGCTAGCGTCCTGGCCGGCACGAGAGCCGACGCGCGCAGCGTGGGCTCAGCTGGCTCCCATGTCACCGTCCGGACCGCCAGCCGGTACCGATCGGTGGCTGCCAGCGTCAGCGCGCGCCCGTCGAAGTCCAGGCAGACACCGGTCAGCATCGGCAGCGTGTCGTCGCGGCTGGCGGACGGCACGACCTGCGCGGCGGCAGTAGCTAGGACGGCGCCGTCCACTGTGCCGGCCACCGCAGGCAGCTCCGGCAGCGCCGGATAGTCCTCCAGCGGCAGCGCAACCAGCGCGAACTCGGCGTTGCCACACGTCAGCATCACCATTCCGGCCGCTGTCACGACCTCGACATCGGCGCTGGGCAAGCTCCGGCTGATCTCGGCGAGCAGCCGGCCAGGCACCAGCGCGGTGCCGGGCTCCCCTACGTCGGCTGCGATGGTGACCTTGGCAGACACCTCGTAGTCGAAGCAGGACAGCATGAGCTGGTCACCGTCGGCCTCGACCAGCAGGCCAGACAGCACCGGCACGACCGGTCTCGTCGGCAACGCTCGTGCCACGAATGACACGGCCTCGCCTAGCGCATCGCGCTCGACCCTGAACTTCACTGCATTCCTCCCGCCCGACCCGCGGTACACCTCGATCGTGACATGCGGTACCGACATCGGCAGCCGGCTATCGCGCACATGTGGGCGGACGAGTGCGACGGCGCGACGGCGAGCGCGGTTCGGTCAGCCAGGCTGCTGGCAGGCAGGCCGTCCGGTCAGCGCGCGGTCAGGAAGCCAGCGCGGCCGGAACCGCCGCGAGCGCCGCCTCGATCGCGGCTGCCAGCGAGCGCGCCGACTCCGCCGTCAGCTCCACCGCCACGCGGGCGGCCGGGCCCTTGCCCGGGTTACGGAAGTCGATATTCAGCGTGTGCTCGGCCATCGCGTGCACCGGGTGGTCAAAGTAGACGGTCGCGTCGGTCAGCGAGAACCAGCCCTGCGCGCCCTTGCCGCTGCCGGTGATCTCGAT
>DATHQE010000142.1:0-1515 GCA_035483035.1 Streptosporangiaceae bacterium
ACGCAGCCACATCGTGCGGTTGCGCCTGGCGGATGCTGGCGGCAGCGTGGTGCTGAAGCGGCGCAGGTCGGAGAACTTCGGCGGCCGCGTGCGCGGCTTCGCCGCGGAACTGGCCACGCTGGAGTTCCTGAACGCGGAGGAAACCGCTGTCGCGCCGCGGCTCATCGGCGCTTCCGCGGATCTCCTGCTCATGGAGGACCTAGGACCTGGTTCGTCACTCGCCCATGCGCTGCTGGCCCGCGACCGCGACCGCGCCGAAGCGGACCTGGCCGCGTATGCGCGGGCACTGGCCACGATGCACGCGTGGAGCATGGGCAGGGCCGCCTCGTTCAGCTCGGTGCGGGCGCGCCGCGCGCCGTCGGTGCCGGCCGGGCCGGAGTGGCCGGACCGCGTCGCGGAGGGCAAGGAGCCGCTGCTGGAGGTGGCGGCGCGGCTCGGGCTCTCGGTCGAGGGTGCCGCCGCCGAGATCGACTCGCTGGACCGGCTGATGCACGGCTCTGGCTACACCGGGCTCGTGCACGGCGACCCGTGCCCGGACAACACGCACATCGCCGGCGGCAGCTGCCGGATCTTCGACTTCGAGACCGCGGGGTGGGGGCCGCTCGCGCTGGACGCCTCCTACCTGCTGGCACCGTTCCCGAGTTGCTGGTGCTTCGCCTCCCTGCCCGCCCCGGCGGCCGGCCCGGCGCTCCAGGCGTACCGCGACGAGATGAGCGGCGCTGGCGTTGAGCTTGATGATTCGTGGGAGGTGGCGCTGACCGCCGTCCTGGCGGGGTGGGTGGTGGCCCGCGGGGCAGGGATCGGCCGGGCGCTGGAGAAGGACAGGGACTGGGGGACGACCACCATCAGGCCGCGGGTGCTGACCTGGCTGGGCAGCTTCATCGACGCGGCGGCACGGGTGGACGAGCTACCGCGGCTGCGCTCGCTCGCTTCGGCCTTGCGCACGGTCCTGCGCGATCGCTGGCCGTCGGCGGTCGCGCCGTCCTATCCGGCGCTGGCGCGCCCTGGCGAGCCGCTGGCGCGGGTGCCCCGTGAGTGGCCGTCGAGCGATTAGCGCGCTGAGCACAGTTCGGTGAGCCGGGGCCAGAGGTAGCCGAGCGCCTCGTTGACCTCCATCGCGGCAAGGCGCTCGAGCTCGCCGTCTTCCGCCAGCCGACGGGCGAGATCGACGCTGGGTCCTTCGCCCAGTTCGCGCAGCGCTTCCTCGTAACGGGGCCACAGCCCGACGCCCATCCTGGACATCAGGGCGCCGAAAACGCCGAGCTCGCCGCTGCGCGGTCCCTCTCTGGCCGGCTGCGCGCGCTGCGCCTCGCGCGGCGACAGCATGGCGAAGTCATGGCAGCCGTCCCAGTAGCGGTCCGCGCCTGCGAACCTGACCGTGGCGATCGGGCCGAGCCTGATGGCGGCCGCGCACTGCAGGCACGGCTGGAGGGTGGTCGAGAGAACCAGGTTCCGCTGACTGCGGAACGGCAGCCGGGCCAGCACGTTCATCTCCGCGTGGGCGAGCGCCGAGCC
>DATHQE010000143.1:0-5703 GCA_035483035.1 Streptosporangiaceae bacterium
TTCGACCCGATGGACCCGGCGAACGTGTCGCCGTTCGTCGCCTACCTGGCTACCGCCGACTGCCCGATCCAGGGCCGGGTCTTCTTCGTGGCCGGCGGCGGCATTCACCTGTTCCAGCCGTTCGCGATCATCGACGGCATCACCAAGGACGGCAAGTGGACCGTCGAGGAACTCGCGACGCATGCCGCCCGCCTCGCGGACGTGCCCTTCGACCTTGGCCAGCCGCGGATCTAAGACGTCAGGCCGGCTGGTACCCGAAGCTGACTGCCTCGGTGCCCTCCGAGTCCGTACCGATCGGGAACGTGGTGAGTGTCAGCTTCATGCCGAGCGACAGGTTCTCCGGCTTAGGCTCGATGCCGACGATGTTGGCCTTCACCACGCCTCCGCCGTCGAGGTCGACGATGCCGGACACGTACGGCACCGCGACGTCCGGGGTGGCACGGTGCACGATCGTGAACGCGCGCAGGACGCCGTCGTTGGCCAGCCGCCGGGCGCCGAAGTCACGTGCGCCGCAGCTGGCGCACGCGTTGCGCCGGTCGAAGAACAGGGCCCCGCAGGATGCGCACTCGTTGGCGACGAGGTGCGGGTCACTGCCGTTCGGATCACTGACGTTCGGATCACTGACGTTCGGGTCACTGCCGAGGCTGAGGTAGCCGACGTAGGGCACCTGCCGTGCCATCATCATCCTCCTGCGGCCATTCCGGCTAAACCGGTCTGCGGAGCTGGTGGGCATAAGGCTAACCGCTCCCGGGCCGCGTGCTCCAGAGCCCCGTGCTGCAGGGCCGGTGCTCTAGGTGGCGTAGGTGGTCGCCGGTTCGGTGCCGTAACGCGCCATGACGGCCTCGATCGTGCCCGGGCTGAGCGGCAGCCCGGCGGCAATCATGTCGCGCAGGTCGCGGAAGTACTGCACATACTCGTCGGGCGTGAAGGTGTTGAGCAGGATCGCTGGCTCGTCGCCAGCATTGGCGAAGGTGTGGGGCGCTCCCGGCGGGATCATCACCAGCGTCTGCGGCCCAGCCTCGTAGGTCTGCTCGCCAACGGTGAACTGTGCGGTGCCGGACACGACATAGAAGCCCTCGTCGTGCCGTGCGTGCCGGTGCTGCGGCGGGCCTGCGGTGTGCGGCGCGATCGTGATCTCGGCGATGCCGAGCCGGTGGGACGTCGTGCTCCCATCCTCAAGGATGCGCAGCTGCGTCGGGCCGGCGAGGGCCACCTCGCCCTCGCCTGGCCCGACGATCGAGATCCTGATCATGACTTTGCCCTTCCTGCTCCCGTGCTGGCAGCACCAGTGCTGGGGGCACCGGCGTGGCTGCTGGCGAACTCCCACACCGCTGACAGCAACTCCGCGGGATTCTCTAGCTGGGGGAGATGACCAGCGTCGGTGATCAGCCGGAACTGCGCGCCGGTGATCGCGCCGGCATAAGCCTCACCGTGCTGGACCGGGATCATGCGATCGGCCGCGCCCCAGACCACCAGGGTCGGGATGCGAATGGCCGGGAGCCGGCCCGCCAGGGTGCGGTCTCCCATCGCGGTGCCCGCGTACACGAGCAGCGCTGCCCTGTTCGCCGCCAGCGCCGCCTGGCGCTCAGCTGGCAGCGCTGCCGGATCGATCCGGAACTTGTCCGGGTTGAAATAGCTGAGATCGAACACCTGGTCCAGAGTCAGCGAGAAGAAGTCCGGTATCGGCGCTGCGTCGATCGCCAGTCCGGCGGCGTCGACGAGCACGACCGAGCTGACCCGACGGTCCGGTGCTGCGCTCTCCGCGAGGGCCAGCTCTGCCGCGATCCAGCCGCCGACGGAGTTGCCGACCACGCACACGTCGCTCAGGCCAAGATCGCGCAGCAGCTGTCCGTAGACCGCAGCCAGCGACGCAATGCTGGTCAGCTGCTCCGGGCGCGGGGTGCCGTCGAAGCCAGGATGCACCGGGGTAATGACGCGGGCCGGCTCGCTGGACGACAGTAGCTCGCCAAACCCGGCCACGGAAAACGGGCCGGCGCCGCCGTGCAGCAGTAGTACCGGCCGGCCGCTGCCCGCGCCGCCTGTAGCGCTGTCGTTGAACGTGACGGGCACGGACCCAAGTCCGCCGACGGTCAGTGTGGTCGTAGTGGTGGTCATCAGGTCTCCTCAGCTGGCGCACGGTTGGTAAGAGCTAACTCTCACGAAGCCGACCCTAGAGCAGCCGGCAGCCTTATGCAAGTCAGCTCTCATAACGAGACTCGACTTGACTAACGAGGCTACACACTACACAGTAGGCAGATGACCATTCAGGCGCAGGCCGGCCGGGTGAACCAGAAGCAGCGGACCAGGACGGCGATCGTGGCAGCGGCTCGCGCCCTCATCGGCGCCGGGCCTGAGGTCACCATGCCCGCCGTGGCCAGGGCGGCGCTGGTCTCGGAGGCGACCGCCTACCGGTACTTCCCGGACCTGGTCTCACTGCTGCGCGAGGCGATGGACGGCACCTGGCCAAGCCCGGCCGAGGCGCTGGCGCCGGTTGAGCAATCCGATGACCCGGTAGAGCGGATCGCGTTCGCTACCGAGCACTTGCTGCGCCACGTTCAGCACTACCAGAGCGCCGTCCGGGCGATGATCTCCGCGACCATCATCAGGCCTGGCTCCGCTTCGGTGCGGCCAGGACACCGGTTCGGCCTTATCGATCACGCGCTCGCGCCGCTCGAGGCGACCCTAGGGCAGCAGCGCCCGGCGGCGCTGCGGCAGCTCAAGCAGGACCTCGCCGTCATCATGAGCGCAGAGGCGCTGTTCACGCTCACCGATCTGGCCGGGCTGTCGGCAGACGACGCGATAGCCAGCGCCGTGCGCAGCGCCCGGACACTTACCGCGGTGGCGGTAGCGGACAGCTAGCGGACGCGGGCTGGCCAGCATCCAGGCCACCACGGCGTAATCGGCTGGTGACCTCAGCCGGTGTTCTGCAAGCCGGCGGCGACGCCGTTGACGGTGAGCAGCAGGAGCCGCTCGAGCGCCGCTTGGTCGCCCGAGTCCGCACTCGCCCGTACCTCGGCGAGCGCCCGCAGTTGCAGATGCGAGAGCGCGTCCACGTACGGATCGCGCAGCGCGACAGCGCGGGAGAGGACGCGCCGCCCGGCCAGCAGCCGGTCATGACCGGTGACCGTCAGGACCAGCCGCCGAGTGAGGTCGTACTCGGCCAGCACCTGCTCGGCCAGTTGGTCGCTGCCGCCGAGCGCCAGATAGCGGGACGCGATGCTCCGGTTGGTCTTGGCGAGGCTCATCTCGGCGTTGTCGAGAAGTACAGCCAGCAGGGGCCAGTCACGGTAGGCGGCCTGCACGGCGCCCAGTCCGCCCGGCCTGTCGATCGCTTCGGCCAGCCCGCTGCCAAGGCCGTACCAGCCTGGCAGGTTGACCCTGGTCTGCGCCCACGCGAAGACCCAGGGGATCGCGCGCAGGTCGGCGAGGCCGACCGGCGCCGCCAGGCCGCGCCGGGCCGGGCGCGAGCCTAGCCGCATGCCGCCGATCTCGGCGAGCGGACTCAGCCGGGCGAACCACTCGGCGAAGCCGTCCGCGGTCACTAGTGAGCGGTACGCGGCCAGTGCGCCGTCGTCCAGTGCCCTGGCGACCGGGGCGAAAGGGGCGTCCGGATCGCCGTCGCCGGGCCTGGCGCCGGCGGACGCGAGCAAGACAGCCGACGTCACCTGCTCAAGGTGCCGCTGGCCGATCACCGGGTGGCCGTACCGAGCGAAGATCACCTCGCCCTGCTCGGTGACCTTGAACCTGCCGTCAACAGAGCCGGCGGCCTGCGCGAGCACGGCCCGGCCAGCCGGCCCCCCACCGCGGCCGAGCGCGCCGCCGCGGCCGTGAAACAGCACGAGCTGGATGTCGTGGTCCGCCGCCCATCGGGCCAGCCGGAGCTGCACGTCGAAGAGCCGTAGCGTGGCGCTGACCATGCCGAGCTCTTTCGCGGAGTCGGAGTAGCCGAGCATGACCTCGAGCCGCCGGCCGGTCTCGGCCAGCCGCCGCGCCACCGGCTCGAGCGCGATCATCTCGTCGAGAATCGGCACGGCGTTCGCCAGGTCAGCGCCGCTCTCGAACAGTGGCACGACGTCCAGCACGGGCAGCCGGTCCGGGCAGGCGTATCCGGCTAGCTCGTGCACGGCGGCGATGTCAGCGGCCGAGGTAGTGAAGCTGACGACATACCGGCGGCAGGCGTCGACGCCGTGCCGCCGCTGGATGGCCGCCATCGCCGCCAGCGTGTCGAGCACCTCACGCGTTTCCGGCGAGAGCCCTTTGTCAGCCAGCCCAGCATCAGCCAGCCCCGTAGCAGCCAGTACCGTGTCGTCGCTGCGGTGGCGCAACTCCCGCAACGCCGCCGCGTGCACCGCGCTGTGCTGCCGCACCTCGAGCTCAGCCAGATGGAACCCGAACGTCTCGGCCTGCCAGATGAGGTGCTGGAGCTCGCCGTACGCCTGCCGGGCGGCGCCAGCTGCCGCCAGCGCCCGCTGCGCCAGCCGCAGGTCGGCGATGAACTCAGCAGCCGACGCGTAGGCCAGGATCGGTCCGCCAGCGGTGCCAGCACCGGAGTCGGCAGCCGGGTCCTGGGCCTGCGCCAGCCGCGTCGCCTGCACCCGCTCGGCCGTGAGCAGCAGATATGCGCGGAACGGCTCGCCCGGCGAGCGCGACGTCAGCTCGCCGACGACCGCCGGGTGAGCTTGCGCGGCCGCGGCGAGCGCCGCCAGCAGCTCGGCGGCGGCCGGGATTGCGTCGAGACCGCCTGGCTCCGGACCAGTGAGCAGGGCGGCGTCGATAGTCAGCGAGCGCCCGATCCGGGTGGTCGCGTTCTCGAGCGCGCGCAGCGCGTGATCAGCCTGGATGCGCGCAGTCTGCGCGGTGACTGCCGCGGTGACAAACGGATTGCCATCCCGGTCCGCTCCAATCCAGCTACCAAACCGCAGGAACGCCGGGGCCTGTGGAACGACAGACCCGGACGACTCACCTTGCAGTGCCAGGTCGAGTGCGCGGTACACGCTCGGCGCGAGCCGGAACAGCGTCTCGTCGAACACCGCGGCGCCCGACCGCACCTCGTCGAGCGGCTGCATGGCCTGGCTGCGGAGAGCGGATGTGCGCCACAGAAGGTCGATCTCCTCGCGCAGCCGCCGCCGCGCCTCCGCATGCGCCGCGGCGCCCGGCTGAGCGTCATCGATCGCGTCAAGCTGCATGCCGATGCGACGCAGCGCCTCGGTGACGGCGCGCCGCCGCGCCTCGGTCGGATGTGCTGTCAGCACCGGGTGCACCTCCAGGCGGCCGAGCAGCTCGCGGCGCCCGCCGGATCCCAGCGACTCGCCCAGGCTCGTCATGGCCGCGGCCAGTGACTCGCGCACGGGCTGTGTGCCGGTGTCGCGCTCGCGCAAGGTACGGATCCGCTGATGCTCCTCGGCCAGATTGGCCAGGTGGAAGTACACCATGAAGGCCCGCGCCACGGCCTCAGCCCTGGCCAGCGGCCAGCTGGCCACGAGCCCGGTGATTTCCTTATCGGCGATGTCCGCGTCGGCGGGCGCGCCGCATCCGTCCTGCGCGTCGAGCCGTCGGGCGGCGATCACGCGATGGCGCAGGTCCTCCACGTCGGCCAGCAGGTCCTGACCGCCGGACTCGCTGATGACCTGGCCGAGTATCTCGCCAAGTACCCGGACGTCACGGCGCATGGGCGCGGGCACGCTACGGGAGTCGGCATGCCTG
>DATHQE010000144.1:0-28878 GCA_035483035.1 Streptosporangiaceae bacterium
CCGTAGACCAGCACGACCGGCGCGGCCGGGTCAGCGGCCGGCCATTCGGCATACACCGCTGGCAGTCCCGCCGAGCCGGCCTCGCCCGTCGGCCATACCTCGACGATGGGGAACCCCGTTCCCTGCAAATGGGTCTGTAGCCAGGCCGCGGACCGGGCGACATCGTCGCGCCGCGCCGGATCAGCCGATATGGAGGGTATTGCCAGCCACTGACTGAGCGAGCCGAAGAACTCGTCCCCGTGCGCCTCGATGTACTCGCGAACATCCATGGTGCTGCTCCTTCGCAGGCAAGACCCGGCCGGGCGATGACGTTCGCGGAGTGCTCGCCGCCGCCGCGCAGGCTCGCGGCGGCTGACCGCCTAGATCGGGTTCTCGGGGTGGTGGAAGTCCCACTCCTGGAGGGCAGCGACCGCGAGCCAGTCCAGGCCGCGGCCGACCTCGGCCTCGATGCCGTGCGCGAGGGCAGCCATCGCAGCGGCGGCCGCGTAGCCGTCCACCTCGTCTGCCTGCTCGTTGCTCCCCTCAAGGGCGTGCACGAGCATCTCCTTGGCGGCGGTGGCCCTGGCCGGCCCGTGGGGGTAGGAGTTTGCCAGGTGCGAGATGGCGCGTCGGACAACACGTTCTGCGATGCCATCGCTCATGGCCACTCGTCGTTCCGTCACAGTGCCTTCCTCCATAGCGTCTCCGGAATGTTACCCGCTTCGCGGCCGTTCCCCGCGGGCCTCAGCCGCTCGGCGCCGTCGTCCATTCGACCAGGCCGAGCCGGACGAGCTCGGCGTTGTCCAGTACATCCCGGCCGTCAGGGCCGGTCAGGACGTCCTCGAGCCCGATCCGCGTGGCAAGGCCGAGCCGGCCAGCGTGCGCGACCAGCGGCCAGCATCCCTCGTCTTCACCATGCAGCAGTATCGGCGCGGTCAGCCTGGCCGCGTACAAGACGTCCAGAATCTCATCCGCCCGAATGGTCGCGTTGGCCGAGGTGGCACCAGCGACCTCCACCAGGATCCGCAGCCAGTGCACCGATGTCTCAAAGCTCGCGGTGGCCTCGGCATCGGCGACGGACCCTACGCCTGCCTCAGCTGCGATCCCGGCATCGGCGAGGATGACCGTGAGCTCCTGCCAGCCGTCCTCGCTAACGTTGACCGAGGCAAAATCGGGCCGTTCGGCAGCGTCGAGGCCGGCCCAGCTCATGACCTCATCCCGTCGGGTCCAGTGATCTCCGGTCACCCACAGGCCGGTCGTGACGCCAACTGGCGTGCCCGGACATGCCGCCCGCACGGCGGCGACGGCCGGACCCACGTCAGCCCGGCGCAGTGACTCGCGGCCGTCACTGTCACGCGGATGCAGATGCACGGCTTCGGCGCCCGCCGCCACTGCCCCGGCCGCGGCGGCGGCGAGCTGGCCGACAGTGACCGGAACGGCGGGGTGATCCGCCGCGCTACGGCTGCCGTTCAGGCAGGCCTTGATCCGCCAGATGCGCTCCGCCATGGTTGTGGTCCCGTTCGCTCGCCGCGGCCGCCGCGTGCGCCGCTGGACCAATGGAATCGCATGTGTTCGGGCCGTCACGACTCCAGGTACTTGATGGCCGCGATGACCCGCCGGTTGTCGTTGTCGGACGGGGCGAGCCCGAGCTTGGCGAAGATGCTCGCGATGTGCTTCTCTACGACGCCGCCCGTGATCACGAGCGCTTCGGCGATGGCAGTATTCGAGCGTCCCTCGGCGATCAGCGCGAGCACCTCGCGCTCCCGGCCTGTGAGCGCGGCGAGCGACTCGGCCCGGCGGCTGGCGGTGAGCATCTGCCTGACGACCTCGGGGTCCAGGACGGTGCCGCCCTGCGCGACACGTCTGACCGCCTCGATGAACTCGCTGACGTCTGCGACGCGGTCCTTGAGCAGATACCCGACGCCTGCCGGTGCCCCTGCGATCAGCTCGGCAGCAGATCTGGCTTCGACGTACTGGGAGAAGACGAGCACGCCGACGCCGGGATGCTCGCTGCGGATGGAACGTGCGGCACGCAGGCCCTCATCGGTATGGGTGGGCGGCATGCGGACGTCGACGACGGCGACATCGGGCTTGTACGACGCCACCGCGGCGAGCAGCGCGGCCGCGTCGCCTACGGCGGCGACGACATCGTGACCGCGCCGGGTCAGAGTCTGCGTGAGGCCGTCCCGCATGATGGCAGCGTCCTCAGCGATGACGATGCGCAGCGGGGCCGGGGCGGACATCAGGCATGCCTTGGCAGCGCTACGGTGACAGTCGTCGGGCCTCCGTCGGGACTGACCAGCGCCAGGCGCCCGTCCACGGTCTGGACGCGCTCGCGCAGGCCGGCGAGACCGCCGCCAGCCGTGATCCGAGCGCCACCGGCCCCGTCGTCAGTGACGGTCATGACAAGTTCTCCATCCTGCTCAGTGACGGAAATGGCTGCCCCAGTGGCGCGGCCGTGCTTGGCCACGTTCGCCAGCAGCTCGGCCGCGCAAAAGTACGCGATCGTCTCGATCGCCGGTGAGGGCCGCTCGGCGATGCTGACCGTGAGCTCTACCGGCGTCGCGCTCGTCTGCGCCAGCGCGGACAGCGCGGCGTCCAGGCCACGGTCGAGGACCGCCGGGTGAATGCCCCTGGCCAGGTCCCGCAGCTCCGCGAGCGCCTCTTTCGCGTTGCGATGCGCGGCGCCGATGAGCATCTTCGTGCGCGCCTGATCAGCACCGTCGTGGTCTTCTGCCGCGTCCACGTTCTCCTTGATCTCGCCGAGGGCCAGGGCGAGCGCCGCGAGCCGGACCTGGGCCCCATCGTGCAGATCCCGCTCGATGCGCCGAAGCCGGGCGGCCGCCTCGTCGACTGCGCGAGCGCGGCGATCCTCCAGCTCGCGTGCGCGCTCAGCAGCAGCCGCGATCCTCACTTGCGCGTCACGCTCGGCCTCCAGCCTGGCCGCTCGATCCTCCAGCGCGGCGTAGTAGGCGACCCGGTACCGGTAAGCGACGGAATCGCCGAGCACCCACGCCGTCAGCGACACACTGCCGAGCAGGATGACGGCCGCAAGGATCTCGGTGCCCGGGTGTCCCGCGCTAACTGGGACACCCAGGTTGGCCGGGTTGGCCAGGTTGGCCGGGTTGGCCGCGTTGGCCGGTCCCCACCGAGAAATGGCCACCGCCGACAAGACCAGGCACGTGACCAGCCCGGCCACCGAGAAGCGCCGCTGCGCATGCGCCGCCAGCGTGTACAGCAGCACGGCAACCGCGATGTCCGCAGCGGTGGGCTGCCAGAGGCCGAGGTAATAGCCGCCCTGCGGCTTTAGGCCGAACAGTACCTGGAGGGCCGCGATCGCGGCGGCCGCCGCGAAGGCCTGGACCGGATACTTCCGGCGCGCGATCAGCGTCGCCGCGAGGGCGAGGCTGACCACGCGTATCAGCGGGTCAGCGCCTGTCTGACTCAAACTGGCGAGGAATACCAAGGCCGCCAGGGCAAGATCCGCCTCCCATGGATGGCTCCGCTGCCACGTCCAGATGCCCTGCACGGGCACAGGGTACGTGCTAGCGCGGGAGGTCGGCTTCCGCCCTGGCGGCCGCGTCATGTGTCAGGCGTCCCTGCGGCGCAGCAGCACGGCTCCGGCGATCAGCACGACTGCCGTGTAGCCGGCGAAGACCGCTATCTCGCCCCAGGTGGAGAACAGGTGCGAGCTGACCGGCGGGCCGCTGGTCGAGATCGCGCCGTCGAACTGACCGCCCGGCAGCCATCGGATGGCGTCGTTGTACCAGCTCGTGGGTAGCGCCCTGGCCAGCTGGGGGAGCAGGAACATGAAGCCGTAGGCCGTCGTGATTGTCCCGGCAGTGCTGCGCAGGACCGCGCCGAGCCCGTAGCTGAACAGGCCGCAGAGCACCACGAAGATGGCGCTGGCCAGGACAGCCCGCAGCACGTTCGGCTGCCCGAGCGTGGCTTCCGCGTGCGTGCTGGCCAGTAGTCGCTGGCCGACGAACCAGACGAGGAAGCTTGCGGGGAACGCGACCGCCACCGCGACAGCGGCGAACACTGCTGCCTTGGCCCCGTACACAACTCCGCGCCTCGGCATCACCGTCAGCGACGTCCTGATCGCCTGCGTCGAGTACTCGGCGGTGATGGTCAGGGCGCCGAGGACCGCGATCACCAGCTGACCGAGGAGGACCAGCCCGATCACGCTGGACTGCGTCGGGTCGAAGCCGGCCCGAGACTGCGCCGACATGTGCGCCCAGTGGGCCGCCGTTCCTGCACAGAACGCGATGCTCCAGACGACGCTGGCCAGCACCAGCAGCGCGAGCGCCCAGTAGGTGGACCGGACCGAGATGATCTTCGTAAGCTCCGAGCGGAGCGTGCCAGGCAGGCCGGCCCGCCTGTGCGCCGTTCCTGCTTGGGGACGTACTTCCTGCGTCGTGACCGCGGTCATCGTCGTGCCTCCGTTGATTGCTGAGCGGGCTCCCGGCTGGCGGGCAGCTCCGCGTGGTAGTCCACGCTGTCTGCGGTGAGTTCCATGAATGCCTGCTCGAGCGACACCTTCGTCGGCGCCAGGTGATGCACCCGGACGCCGTTGGCGAAGGCCAGCTCGGCTACCTGGTCCTCAGTGAGTCCGCGCACGGCGAGTTCGTCACCGCTGTTGCTGACTGTGCCGCCGGCGGCCGCGACGGCGGTGGCCAGGATGTCGCGCTGCGGCGTACGGACCAGGACGGCCTGACCCGAGCTGCGGGCAATGAACTCAGCCATGCTGCAGTCGGCGATGAGGTGCCCGCGTCCGATCACGATGAGGTGATCAGCCGTGTTTTCCATCTCCGACATCAGGTGGCTGGACACGAGAACTGTGCGGCCCTCCGCCGCCAGCGACCGCATGAAGGTGCGGATCCACACGATGCCCTCGGGATCGAGCCCGTTCACTGGTTCGTCGAACATCAGGATCTGCGGATCGCCGAGCAGGGCGGCAGCGATGCCGAGACGCTGGCTCATGCCCAGCGAGAATCCCTTGCTCCGCTTCCCGGCCACATCCGTCAGTCCGACGATGCCGAGTACTTCGTCGACCCGGCGGCGGGAAATGTCGTTCGTCTGCGCCAGGCTGAGCAGGGTGCTGCGTGCGGTCCGGCCGCCGTGCACGGCCCTGGCCTCGAGCAGTGCCCCGACTTCGCGCATCGGGTAAGCCAGCCGGGCGTACGGCACTCCGCCGATCGTGACGGACCCTGCCGTCGGATAGTCAAGGCCCAGGATCATCCGCATGGTGGTGGTCTTGCCCGCGCCGTTCGGCCCGAGGAAGCCGGTCACCATGCCCGGCCGGATCGTGAAACTGAGGTTGCTGACGGCGGCTGTCTGGCCGTAGCGTTTCGTGAGACTTCGCGCCTCGATCATCGGGTGTCTCCCCTAGTTAGCGTGTTTCGCTCTGTCAGCCACGCTAGGGAAGGCACCGGCCGGGCAGCAGCCGACTAACTCCCATCCTCACCTGGGGGATTACCCCCAGGTTGCGGCGGAACGAGCGCGACATCATTGATCAGAGCCGCGAGGCCGTCCTTGTCGAGCAGGTCCGCCGGTCGGACCGTCACGTCGTCGCGTACGTAATAGAAAGCGGCGCGCACGTCGGCCAGCGGAACCCCGGCAAGGGCAGCCCACGCGAGCCGGTAAGCGGCCAGCTGCACGGCAACCGCGCGCTTCTCGGCGGCCGAGCCGGGCCGCCTGCCGGTCTTCCAGTCCACGACGTCGTATCCGCCGTCGGCAGCGTCGGCGAAGACAGCGTCGATCCGGCCCCGGACAAGCCGGTCGCCGATCAGCGTCTCGAACGGCACCTCGACTTCGGCAGGCCACCGGCTCGCCCACTCACTAGCTTCGAACCGCGCCTTGAGCCCGGCCAGGTCTGGATCACCTGGCAGCGCCGGGGACTCGTCGGCGGCGCCTGGCAGCTCGTCGGCATCGATGAGCTGCGCCTGTCCGAATCGCTGCTCCAGCCACTGGTGGAAGGTCGTCCCACGGGCCGCCTGGGGCGCCGGCCGACGCGGCATCGGGCGGCGGACCTGCTGCGCAAGCTCGGCCGGATCCCTGGCCATGGTCACCAGCGACGAGACCGGAAGCTGGCGGGGCAGGGTGACGAGCACTTCCGGGCCTGCCTGGCGGCGGGCGCGCTCGGCTAGCAGCAGATCGGCATCGCGGGTCCAGGCGGCGATCAGCTGGTCATGCGGGTCGGCCGCGCCGGCGACGGCGCCCACGGCGGATTCGGCCGGCGGGGGCGCCACGTGGCCGGCGGCTCGCAACTCGCGAGCCGCCGCTTCTACTAGCGCGCCCGCCTCACGGATGGCGGCGTGCCGGGCGCTCGCTGCGGCTGCCGCGGGCCAGAGGGCGGTGGGCGGATCGGCGAGGGCTGGGTTGACAGCGTCTGCGTCGGGTTCCGGGTGCCAGTGCGTCACTTGCCCGGCCCCAGCTTCGCAGGCGGCTCGCACCTCCGCGAGGAATTGTGACGGACCGAGCCGGGAGATGCCATCCGACCACCAGTAGCCTGAGCAGCCCAGCAAGAAGGCGGCCCTGGTCGCGGCGACGTATCCGAGCCGGCGTTCCTCGGCCAGATCGCGCTCGGTACATGCGGCCCCAAATGCCGTCAGCTCAGCCGGGGCCAGTCCCGCCAACTGCGGCAGGTCTGCGGCGTCCCCGCGCAGGCTGAACGGGAGCAGCCGGGCATTCTCGGTCCACCGGGTAGTCACTCGCGGCTTCGCCGGGAACAGGTGCCGCTGGGCGCCGCCCGCTAGACCAGGCACGAAGACAGCGGCCCACTGAAGTCCCTTCGCTGCGTGTACGGTCGCGAGCTTGACCGAGTCGGTCTCGCCGACCTGGCCGGCCTCCAGGCCGAACTCCTCTGACTCGGCCGCTTCGAGATAGGCCAGAAATGCGCCGACGGTCGGCTCCCGAGCGTCGCCAGCGAACGCGGCCGCCGCGTCGGCGAAGGCATCAAGATCTGCCCGCGCGGCCGCCGGGTCGCTGCCGGGCCGGGCGGCGACCTCGATGTCGAGGCCCAGCGCTCGCTCGACCTCCATGACAAGCTCAGCGAGTGGCCTGGCCACGTGACCGCGCAGCACGCGCAGCTCAGCCGCGAGAGCGGTCATCCGCGCGTAGCCGGCGAACGAGTATGCGGCCGGCGTCCCGAGGTCATCCAGAGCCTCGACGAGGCTGCCGGTGTCCTTGGTCAGGTCGCCGATCGCGCCCGAGATCAGGTCCCGCTGCCCGGGCTCGCCCACCTCGCCCTGACGGGCGCCTGGCTCGACCCCGCCTGCATGACTCGCGGCGCCAGCAAGCGACCTGGCACGGCGCCCGAGCGCGACGAGGTCGGCCGGCCCGATCCGCCAGCGTGGCGATGTGAGTAGCCGGGCTAGCGCCCCGGACGCTGCCGGGTCGTGCATGACCTGGAGGGTAGCGACGATGTCAGCGACCTCGGGCACCGTCAGCAGGCCGCCTAGGCCGACGACCTCGACCGGGACGCCGCGGGCCTCAAGCGCCGTCCGCAGCGCGGCAAACTGGGAACGCTTGCGGCAAAGCACGGCGATGTCGCTCGGCCGGACCTGTGCATCACTGCCATCGGGCCAGGGCTCGCCGTCCGGTGCCAGGCCCGACGGGAGCTCAAGCAGCCCTGCGACCTCGTCGGCGACCCAGGCCGCCTCGTCGTGCATCGATTCCAGCAGCCCGCATCGCACGACGCCGCGCTCGGCCCGGCCAGGCGGCGCGACCAGCAGCGGCACGTCAGGCGCCGCGGCCCGCAATTCTTCCTGGATGGCCCCGGCCGCGAGGAGCACGTTCCCGGTATTGCGAAAACTGGTCGACAAGACCCGTACCGGGGCAGGCTCGCCGTCGCCAGCCGGGAAGTCGACCGTGAACCTGCGCAAGTTGCCCGCGCTGGCGCCGCGCCAGCCGTAGATCGACTGGCATGGGTCGCCGACAGCGGTGACCGGGTGACCCGCGCCGAACAGCGACCTCAGCAGCACGAGCTGAGCGTGCGAGGTGTCCTGATACTCATCAAGCAGAACCACCTGGTAGCGAGCCCGCTCGCCGACTCCGACGAGCGGATGCCGCGCCGCGATGCGGGCCGCCAGAGCCATCTGGTCGCCGAAGTCGATGACCTCCCTTGCCGCCTTGGCAGCGGCATAACCGGCGACCAGCGGCAGCAGCTGCTCTCTGGTCCGCTGGTGCTTGAGCACGTCGGTCACTGCCTTCGGCACCCTGCCTGTCAGGCTGCCCGCGGACGCCGCGAGCCAGCGGCCAACCGTCAGCACATCCTGTTGTCCCTGCAGGTGCTCGGCCATCTCGCCAGCTAGGGCGATCACTGCGGCTGTCACCGTCGCAGGCGTCCACTCCAGGGCATCTGTGGGACCGTCGTAGGCCGCGACGACCCTGGCCGCCAGCTGCCAGGAGACCGCTGGCGTGATCAGCCGCAAGGTCGGCTCGAGTCCCTCGCGCAGCGCATGGTCGGCGACCAGGCGCCCAGCATAGGCGTGGTAGGTCGAGATCACCGGATCCCCAGCCAGCAGGTCCTCGTCACCTGGCTGCGTGACGCCAGCCGCTGCGAGCGCACTGGCATCGGGCCAAGCTAGCCCCGCTCGGCGCAAGCCTGCCAAGCGCGCGCGGACCCGCTCGGCTAGCTCAGCCGCCGCCTTGCGCGTGAACGTCAGGCCGAGGACCCGCTCGGGCCGGACGAACTGGTTGGCCACCAGCCAGACAAGCCGGGCCGCCATCGTCTCGCTCTTGCCCGAGCCAGCTCCGGCGATCACTGCCATCGGCGCCAGCGGGGCGCCGATGACCGCGGCCTGCTCCGCGGTAGGCTCCTGCGCGCCCAGCATCCTGGCCAGCTGCACCGGGCTATATCTCGCCGGACCGGTCCTCACGGCGCCACCTGCCCGCCGCGCTCGTCAACTGGGCAGCTGGACGCGACCGGGCAGACCCGGCAGCCGGGGTTGGCGGTCGCCCGGAACACCGGACCTGCCATTCCAGCGGCGACCGTCTCGACCAGCTCGCGCGCCCAGCCCGGATCGGGGTCGGTGGCGAGGCCACGCTGGGACTGGACCCGCACCGTGGCGGAAAGACCGGCCTTGCCGACCTGGACGAGCTCAGCGCCGCCAGGCTCGCTGAGCCCGAACTGCTCAAACGCGCCAAGCAGTACTGCCAGCTGGTAGACGCCAAGCTGCGGATTGCGATCGAGGTCGGCGTCGGCGGGCCTGGTTGTGCCCGTCTTGAGATCTACCACGATCGCAGCGCCGTGCTCGTCACGCTCGAGCCGGTCCACTTGCCCGGTGATGCTGATCTCGCCCATGCTGACCCGCAGGCGCTGCTCGACTGCCACTAGCTCGCGCGGGTTGCTGCGGTGCCAGCTCAGGAACTTGTTGACCATCCGCTCGGCTTGCAGGCGCTGCCGCGCGGTGTACCAGGAGCTGCCGAAGTCGAGGTGCTGCCAGAGCTCGTCTACCCGCTTGGCTACTTCGCCGTCGTCGGCGCCCTCGGCGGCGAGTGCCGCAGCAGCATGGATGACGATGCCGAGTCCTTGCGCTGCGCCAGCCGAGCTGACGCCCACCGCCGCCTCCAGCAGCCACCGCAGCCCGCACTTGGTGAAGGTCTCGACGCGCGACGGAGAGATGCGGACACTACCGGGAAGCCGTTCGCCCGCCGCGGTCAGCTCGGTCAGCGCGTACCAGTGCCGCGGGCTCGCACCCCGAACTCCGGCGGCGGCCAGCCTGGCGAGCTGTGTCGCGGCTGCGGTCCGGACGTGCGCAGGCAAGCTGGCATCGGCGGCGGCACGACGCAGGTCCGCAGTGAGCGCGGGCAGCGACAGCCAGCGGCGGCCGGTACTGGCCACGTGCTCGATCTCGATGTCATCGCCCGCCAGCTCGGTGAGGAATCGTGATGGCCGCTCCTCGCTGTCTGCGGCTCCGATCGCGGTCACTACCAGCTCGCGTCGAGCCCTGGTCACCGCGACGTAGAACAGGCGGCGCTCGTCCGCGAGCAACCTCGCGGTCGCGGCCACGGCAACCACGTCGTTGCCAGACGGACTCTCGCCCGGCGCACCATCAGCGACGACCTCGACAAGCTCGTCCATGCCAAGTAGGGAGCCGCGCTGGCGTACATCTGGCCATGTCCCTTCCTGTACGCCAGCGACGACCACCAGATCCCACTCAAGTCCCTTCGCCCGGTGCGCCGTCAGCACGGCGACGGTCTCACCCCGCGGCGCGCGCTCGGCCAGCGTGTCGCCCACGATCTCCTGGCCAGCCAGGCTGTCCAGGAACAGCCGCGTCGATCCGTGCGGCAGCCGCGCGGTGAACCGCTCTGCCGCGTCGAAGAGCGCCACGACGGCATCGAGGTCCGCATCGGCGAGCGCGCCGCGCTGGCCTCCTGCCTTGCTCGCCGCCTCCGACTCCGTCGCCAGCCCCGATGCCTCCCACACTGCCCACAGCACGTCGTGCGGCGTGCCGCTGCGGTCAGCCGCGCGGGCCACGTCAAGTAGCGCAGCTACCCGCCGAGCCGCCAGGACCGCCGGGTCCGCCGCCCCGACATCGGGCCGGTCATCGGGGGTGCTAGCCGTGCCCGGCCAGCCGACCTGGGCCAGCTCGCGCGGATCCCGCAGTGCATCGGCAAGGGGCTCCGCGGCCGGCGGCTGGCCAGCCGCGCGCGCCGCGGCTACGAGTCCCCGCCTGAGCCTGCGCAGGCCGAGGGCATCGGTGCCGCCAAGCGGACCGGTGAGCAGCTCGGCGGCGGCCTGCTCGTCGAGCGCCTCGGCCTGGATCGCGCAGGCGAGCAGCCGCAACAGCGGCCTGGTACCAGGCTCGACAGTAAGCGGAAGCTCGTCCCCGGCGACGCTGACAGGAATGCCGGCCGCGGTCAGCGCGCGCTGGAGCGCCGGGGCCTGGCGCACCGCCGATCTGACCAGCACCGCCATTTGCGACCAGGGGATGCCATCGAGCAAGTGCGCGCGGCGCAGCGTATCGGCGATCAGGGCGGCTTCCTGGCTCCAGCTAGCCGCGGTGATGAGCTGTACGCGGCCTGGATCGACCCGGTCGAGCGGGCGCAGCGCCCTGTGCTCGCGGTTCGCGGTCATGTCCGGGTGACCCACAGCCACCGGCAGCCTGGCTGCGACTCGCCGGGAAGCCGCCAGCAGCGCGGCGCCGCTGCGGCGGCAAGTGCGGAGGGCAACCACGTCGGCCGGCCAGCCGGCTGGCGTTCGGAAGCGGTCTGGGAACCGCCGGATCGCGGCGACGTCCGCACCGCGAAAGGCGTAAATCGACTGATCGGGATCACCGACGGCGATCAGCTCCCGGCCATCGCCGGCGAGCTGCGCAAGCAGCTCCTCCTGAGCAGGATCGGTGTCCTGATACTCGTCCACGAGGACCACGTCGTAGGCATCGCGCTCACGCGCCCGGACGGCGCCGCGGCGCAGCAATGCGCCCGCGATCCTGATGATCTCGGCGTAGTCATAGGCGGGCACCGGTGCGAGGTCGAACCGGGCCGCATAAGAGTCAAGGAAACGCCCGGCGGCGACCCAGTCGTCTCGCCCGTGGCGCCGGCCAAGAGCCGCTAGGCCGTGGCCGTCCAGACCGCGCTCGGCCGCGCGCAGCAAGAAATCGCGCAGCTCCGCGGCAAAGCCCTGCGTCCCGACCGCAGCCCGCAGTCGCTCTGGCCAGCCGTCAGCGCCGTCGCTCGCCTCGCCGCGCAAGAGCCGCCGGACCTCAAGCAGCTGCTCCGGTCCGGCCAGCAAGATCGGCGGCTGCTCGCCAGCCAGCGCGTACTCGCGCCGGACCAGCCCGTAGGCGTAACTGTGGAAGGTCAGTGCCAGCGGCTGTCGCACGGTGCGGTCAAGCCGGAGCGTGATGCGCTCGCGCAGCTCGGCTGCCGCCTTGCGGCTGAAGGTGAGGACGAGAACGCGGCTGGGATCAATGCCGCGGCGCGCCACCCGGTCGACAACAGCCTCCACGATCGTGGTGGTCTTGCCCGTACCTGGACCTGCGAGCACGAGCAAAGGCCCGCCTTCGTGCTCGACGACTCGGCGCTGGGCGTCATCGAGGCGTGGCGGCACGACCGTTGGCGGCAGCTCGCGGACGAGTCGGTAAGCGGGCGAAGTAGTTTCCATCTCGCCTCGCATTCCAGCAGACGGTGCCGACATTGGCCGCCATTACCGGCGACTGACGCGCCGGCCACGCCTGCCTGCCCTGCCCTGAGCTCGCGCGACGTCAGGCGCGCCGACGGGCGCGGGCCATGTCAATCCGGGCCTGACCGCCGCCCGCCGGGCAACGCAACGGCGTGCCCTCGGCCTGATAGGCGGCCAGAGCGGCTCGCTCGTGCCCGGCCAGCAGCGAGCCGTCGGCATGCACGACGCGCCACCAGGGGACGCCACCGCCCCAGAGGGCCATAATCCGGCCTACCTGACGCGGGCCACCTTCGCCGAGGAACTCGGCAACATCGCCGTAGGACATCACACTGCCTGGCGGGATCGAGTCGACCACATCGAGTACCCGGCTCGTGTAGTCGTCGACGCCAGGCCGAGGCCCAGACTCGCTCGGACGGCCGGCGTGACGCCGGTCAGCCCCGCCATCGGCGATACCGGACGGCCGCCTGCTCACGACGGCACGTCCGGATGGCTGTTACGGCGAGAGGGCGCAGCGTGGCGCGCGATCGTCGATGGCGCCGTCGACGGCACGGCACGCGATTCGTCGTCCTGCCCGCTGCGAGCCTGCTGATCTGACCCTCCCGCCGCCAGATCGCGCGTCGCCAGCAGCTTGCTCGTCGCTACCGCCACCAGGCCGAGGCAGCCAACAGCCAGCAGGCAGTACAGCACGAGTCCGGCTGGTCCGCGCGGGGCGACCGGCACCGGCGGGATGGCCGCAGGTCCGCCGCCAAAATGCGCCGCCGCGGCCATGCCAGTCGCCGGCCGCGGCGCGGCCGCGAGGTGACCGGCCGCTGTGAGCGCGGCGGCAGCGTCCACGACGCCAAAGCCGATCTGCTCGTCCCAGCCGCGTGCTGGCCGCGTGCGGGGCGCCGTGCTGCTCGTGATCGCGGAGATGACCTGCGAATCGGTCAGGGCCGGATACTTCGCCTTGATCAGCGCCACGACGCCCGCCGTCAGCGCGCACGCCGGGCTGGTGCCGCTGACGTACCAGTACTGTCCGTCCCGGCCCTGGGCCGGCACCCGAACGCCAGGCGCGGCTACCTGCACTGAGAGGTTCTCGCTGGAAAAGCTCGCCGCCTGGCCGCTGCTGTTCACGGCACCGACCGCGAGCACGCCGGGGTAGTCGGCCGGGAAGGAGTACGGCGCATGTCCGGTGCCGGCCGCTCCGGCCGCATCACCGGAGTTGCCGGCCGACGCGACGACTACCACGTTGTGGTCGTAGGCGAGCTGGAGCGCGGCTCGCACCGGGCGGCTCTGCAGGCTGTAGCCGATGGACATGCTGATCACCTGAGCTCGGTGATTTACGGCGTAGGTGATGGCGGCGGCGAGCTCGCGCTGGCCGCGGGGAGCCGACTGCGCTTCGTATCTCGCGGAGTTCGGATCACTGGTGTCGGTGATCACTCTGAGCGACAGCACTGTTGACTGCGGCGCGCTGCCGATGATGCCGCTGCCGCCGCCGTTATGGCCGTGGCCGGCGATCAGGGACGCCATCCAGGTGCCATGCACGCCCCAGTTCGGGTTTGACTGCGGTGTATCGACTCCGGTGAAGTCTGGTCCCGTCGTGACGCTCCCGGCCAGGTCGGAGACGGCCGGGTTGACGCCGCTGTCGATGACTGCGACGACGATGCCCTTGCCCTGCGACACTGGCCAGGCCGCTGGGAGGTTGAGCTCGCTGAGCACCCAGCTCTGCGTGCTCCGTACGATGTCGGCCCTGGCCGGCGCCGCACTGAGGACAGGTGCCGAGAGTCCGGCCAGCGCCGCGATCACCAGCACCGCCGCGCTGCGGCGCTGCCGCGCCACGCGGCCCCGGCCCCTGCCCGAGGCCGAGCCCCTCCCCCTGCCCCTGCTCCACGGCCTCAGCATCCAGGCGCTCCTGGACAGACGAGCGGCGGCAGTGGCTTGCCTAGCGCGCCCTCGGCCGAATTGGCCAGGCCCGACGTCAAGCTCGACATCTCGTCGTCCAGATACTGGTCGGAGGCGAGGCGCACATGATGCCTGCCGTCGGCGAAACCAGCAGTCGACAAGATCACGTACGGGCCGGCGCCGACGGCGAACCCATCGTCGGCCAGGTCCTCGACGACTGCCCGCTCCGCAGCGGTGTCGGGCAGCACGGCCACCGTAACCGTGGCTATCAGGCTGCCGGAAGAGTCGACGTAGGTTGCTCGCATCGCGGCCGTGCACCCATGCTGGCTCAGGCTCTGTGCGGCTGGCCCGGACATGGCTGCCGCACAGCTAGTGTTCGGGCTGATGCTCAGCAGTCGCGCCCGCAAGGTCAGGCTCCTGCTCGAGTTGAGATCGGCACTCGGCACGGTGTAGCTGACCGAGTCCGCGAAGATGACCCCAGCGGGCAGCGCCCGCCAGCGCCGATTGAGCTCCCAGGCCGCGATCTGGCGCCGCTGCCCGACAGTGAACTGGCGCGGCAGCAGATTGTGGGCCACTCCCACGGCGGACACGGCCAGGCCCGCCAGACCCGCAGCGAGCAGGAGAGCGAACGTCCCCAGCCTGCGGCCGCCGCGCCGCCGACCCGTCGGGCGCGCCTGAAGCCGATCATCAGGCAGGCCAGGGCCATCATCGCTGGCGGGACCAACCGGCCAGCTCTGCTCCGGCTCTGGCTGCCACGTCACATGGGGATTTTACGGCCTGGCGGCGCTTGCCTCGCTCAGGAGACTCGGTCAGTACGTCGGCAGGCTCGGGTCCACCTGGTTGACCCACGCAAGGACGCCGCCGCCGACGTGCACGGCATCGGCGAATCCGGCGGTCTTGACCACGGCCAGCGCCTCGGCGCTGCGCACGCCGCTCTTGCAGTGCAGCACGATCCGCTTATCCTGCGGGAGCTTCTCCAGGGCCGCCCCGGTGAGGAACTGATCCTTGGGGATCAGCGTCGCGCCGGGAATCGACACGATCTCGTACTCATTGGGCTCGCGCACGTCGATGAGGAAAATGTTGTCGCCCCGGTCAAGCATGCCCTTGAGCTCGGTCGCGGTGATCGTCGAGCCCGAGGCGGCGGCCGCGGCGTCCTCGGACACAGCGCCACAGAACGCGTCGTAGTCGATGAGGCCGGTGATAGTCGGGTTCTTCCCGCAGATCGCGCACTCAGGATCCTTGCGGACCCGGACGGTGCGGTAGCTCATTTCCAGGGCGTCGTAGATCATCAGCCGTCCGGCCAGGCTCTCGCCGACCCCGGTGATGAGCTTGATCGCCTCCGTGACCTGGATCGACCCGATTGACCCGCAGAGCACCCCCAGCACGCCGCCTTCGGCGCAGGACGGCACCATCCCCGGCGGCGGCGGGTCCGGGTACAAGCACCGGTAGCAGGGGCCGTACTCGGCCCAGAAGACGCTAGCCTGGCCATCGAACCGGAAGATCGAGCCCCACACATACGGCTTGCCCAGCAGGACGCACGCGTCATTCACCATGTACCGGGTGGCGAAGTTGTCCGTGCCATCAACGATCAGGTCATAGCCGGAGAAGATCTCCAGGACGTTATCGGTGGTCAGCGCGTCGGTGTGGACCTGGACGTGCACGTAGGGGTTGATCTCGGCGATGCTATCCCTGGCGGACTCGGCCTTCAGGCGCCCGATGTCGGACTGACCGTGGATGATCTGCCGCTGCAAGTTCGACTCGTCGACCACGTCGAAGTCGATGACGCCGAGTGTGCCTACGCCCGCGGCGGCCAGGTAGAGCAGGGCCGGCGACCCGAGCCCGCCAGCGCCCACGCACAGCACCTTGGCATTCTTGAGCCGCTTCTGGCCCGTCATCCCTACCTCGGGGATGATCAGGTGGCGCGAGTAGCGCCTGACCTCGTCGACGGACAGGTCGGCGGCCGGCTCGACCAGCGGTGGCAATGTCGACACGATGTCTCCTGGTTGGTTTCTCATCACTAGTTCCCTGAACCAGCGGGGAGGCCACGGCATTCCACGGCCGGAAATGTCACCGCCGGCGAGTACAACTCATCGCATGCAGCAGATTCCGCCCCCGCAGTTACCCTGGCACGGTCCCGAGCTTCCGGCCAGGCCGACCGACATTCCTATGCTGCCCACCCGCGTCCCGCAGCCGGGTCGGCAGGCACCGCTGCCCGATGCCGTCGCCGTCCGGCCGTGTCCGGTTCCGGTGACGGCACCGCCCTTTGATCCCGACGTACCGCCCGATACCGACCTGGACGGGAACGGGGCCGCCACCGCGGCTCCTAGCCCGCCAGACCTCGCTGGCACGGCGCCTCCAGCGGCGGCGCCAGCTGGCGCCAAGTCCGACATCAACGACTCAGGCGCCGATGAAACCGGCCGCGCCGTGCCGGGCCCGGCCGGCTGGCCGAGTCAGTTCGCCCAGGCCCTGGCCGAGACGCTGGCCGGATCACGGCCCGCCCGGCAGTTGGCTCCCTGGACGACGGAGCAGACACGCAAGCGCATCCAGCAGCTTGGCCCGATGCTCGCATCCGAGCAGCGGCCGAAGGTCCGCCGCGTCATGACCTCAGCGCCAGCTCCGAACGTGCTCGAAATGACCGCTGTGGTCGGGTTCGGGCCTCGCGTCCGGGTGCTGGCGCTCCGGCTGGAACGCCAGCAGGCCCGGGCTTACCGCGAGGGCGGGAGCCGATGGTGCTGTACCGCAATCGAGTCGGCCTGAGCGCAGCCGGCCTAGCAGTTGTGCCTCATGCAGTTGTGCCTCATGCAGTTGTGCCTCATGCAGTTGTGCCTCATGCAGTTGTGCCTCATGCAGTTGTGCCAGACGCGGTTGTGCCCGACGCGGTTGTGCCCGACGCGGCTGTGCCTGACGCGGCTGTCCTAGCGGTTACGGGGGTCGCCGTGGCAAAGCTTGAACTTGCGTCCCGACCCGCAGGGACACGGCGCGTTCCGGCCGACGTTGGCGAACTCCGCGGCGACGGCCGGGCCGGTCATGTGCTCCGCCCGGCCGGACGCGTCCTCGCTCGGTGCGCTGTAGCTCAGGTTCCCGGACCGCTTCGGACGCGCGAGGCCGCGGGCCAGGCCGGCCGGGAGACCGGGCTGCCCGCCCGCATCCGCGGCGGCGGGCTGCTGGGCTGCTTGGCCGGGCTGCCTGGCCGGCTTGCCCTGCTGCCGGGCCGGTGCGGTCTGCCGGGCCGGTGCGGCCTGGCGGGGCTGGGCCTGCTGCCGGGGCTGGCTTGGCTCGATCGCGGGCGCGGGCGCCGACGCGCCGGAAGCGGCCTGCGTCAGGCTGACGGCCGGCGCTGCCGGGCTGCCGTCGGCGCCGTCCTCGGCCATGATCGGTTCGGGCACGACCTGCACCTGGAAGTTGAACAGGCTGATGACCGTCTCTTCCATGATCCCGTCCATCATGGCCGTAAACATGTCGTAGCCCTCGCGCTGATACTCGATCAGCGGATCGCGCTGGCCGTAGCCGCGGAGGCTGACACCCTCGCGCAGGTAGTCCATCTCGTATAGGTGCTCGCGCCACTTGCGGTCCAGCACCGACAGCACGACGCGCCGCTCGAACTCACGCATCTGCTCGGGCGTCAGTTCCTGCTCCCGCCGGGCGTAAGCGGCATGCGCGTCCGCCTTGACCGCGTCGGCGAGGAACTCGCTGGTCAGGTGCGCGCGCTCGCCGCCCGCTTCCTCGACGACGTCGCTGACGGTGATGCTGACCGGGTACATCTGCTTCAGCGCCCGCCAGAGCTTGTCCAGGTCCCACTCCTCCGGGAAGCCCTCGCCGGTCGCGCCCCGCACGTAGCCGTCGACCACGTCGTCGATCATCCCGCTGATCTGCGGCTCGAGGTCGGCGCCTTCCAGCACCGCACGCCGCTCGTCGTAGACCACCTTGCGCTGGCGGTTCATGACGTCGTCGTACTTCAGCACGTCCTTGCGGATCTCGAAGTTCAGCGACTCGACGTTGGACTGCGCGGATCGGATCGCCCGGCTGACGGGCTTGGATTCGAGCGGCATGTCCGGTGGCGTCTTCATCAGCTGCATCAGGTGAGCGATCTTGTCCCCGTTGAACCTGATCATCAGCTCGTCCTCGAGCGACAGATAGAACCGGGATTCACCAGGGTCGCCCTGACGTCCGGACCGGCCGCGGAGCTGGTTGTCGATCCGTCGCGACTCGTGCCGCTCGGTGCCGAGCACGTACAGGCCGCCGACCGACACGACGTCCTCGTGCTCCTCGGCGACGGCCTTGCGAGCCTTCTCCACCGCTTCCGGCCACGCAGCCTCGTAGTCCTCGGGGGTGTCGACCGGTGACAAGCCGCGCTGGTGCAGCTCGAGATCGGCGACGAACTCCGGGTTGCCGCCCAGCATGATGTCGGTGCCGCGCCCGGCCATGTTCGTCGCGACTGTCACCGCGCCCTTGCGGCCAGCCTGCGCGATGATCGCGGCCTCTCGCTCGTGGTACTTAGCGTTGAGCACCTCGTGCGGCACCACGCTGCGCTTGAGCGCCCTTGATACGCGCTCGGACTTCTCGACGCTGGTGGTGCCGACGAGCACGGGCTGGCCTGCCGCGTGCTTCTCGACGATGTCCTCGACCAGGGCGTCGTACTTGGCTTCCTCAGTCTGGTACACCAGGTCCGCCTGGTCGGCCCTGATCATCGGCATGTTTGTCGGGATCGGCACGACGCCAAGCTTGTAGGTCTGGTGGAACTCGTTGGCCTCAGTCAGGGCGGTCCCGGTCATGCCGGAGAGCTTCTCGTAGAGGCGGAAGTAGTTCTGGAGCGTGATCGTCGCGAGCGTCTGGTTCTCGTCCTTGATCTGCACGCCCTCCTTGGCCTCGACGGCCTGGTGCATGCCCTCGCTCCAGCGGCGCCCGTGCAGGATGCGGCCGGTGAACTCGTCGACGATCAGGACCTCGCCGTTCATGACGACGTAGTCCTTGTCCTTGGTGTAGAGCTCCTTGGCCTTGATCGCGTTGTTGAGGAAGCTGATCAGCGGGGTGTTCACGCTCTCGTAGAGGTTGTCGATGCCGAGGGTGTCCTCGACCTTCTCGACGCCCGACTCGAGGATGCCGACAGTGCGCTTCTTCTCGTCGACCTCGTAGTCGCCTTCGCCATCCTCGCCGCGGCGCAGCCTCGGCGCGATCTTCGCGAACTCCTGGTACCAGATGCTGTTCTGGTCCACGGGACCGCTGATGATCAGCGGGGTCCGGGCCTCGTCGATGAGGATGGAGTCGACCTCGTCGACGATGGCGAAGAAGTGGCCGCGCTGGACGCATTCGTCCAGGCCCCAGGCCATGTTGTCGCGCAGGTAGTCGAAGCCGAACTCGTTGTTGGTTCCGTACGTGACGTCGGCGGCATAGGCCTTGCGGCGCTCCTCGGGATCCATGTTCGACAAGATCACGCCGACCTCTAGGCCCAGGAACCGGTGCACCCGGCCCATCCACTCGGCGTGGTACTTGGCCAGGTAGTCATTCACAGTGACGACGTGGACGCCGCGACAGCTGATCGCGTTGAGATAGGACGGCAGCACGGCGGTGAGGGTCTTGCCCTCACCGGTCTTCATCTCCGCTATGTTGCCCAGGTGCAGGGCGGCGCCGCCCATCAGCTGGACGTCGAAGTGCCGCTGGCCCAGCACCCGGGTCGATGCCTCCCGGACGGTAGCGAATGCCTCGGGGAGCAGGTCATCCAGCGACTCTCCGTCAGCATGCCGCTGCCTGAGCTCGTCGGTCATCGCGCGCAGCTCAGCGTCGCTCAGGGCGCGGAAGTCATCCTCGATCGAGTTGACCTGGCTGACGACGGCCTTCAGCTTGCGCAGCGTCTTGCCCTCGCCAGCGCGAAGGATGTTGTCAATGATGGCTGGCACTTGTTGTCGCGCTCCCTGCGGATCCTCTGGCTATATTTCTGGCCTTGCCATTCCCCCGCTAGCCACCAGCTAGCTGTCTAGCTGCAGCTGAGCATGCTAGACAGCGACGCGGGGCCGTGGGGCAGCTCCCGTAAGCAGTTCAACGCCATGGCGGTAACCGGCGTTCCTGCCTCACCGTCATGGTAGGCGAGATAGCCGGGGAAGCCGAGTCCGCAGCGGCGCAGACTGTTCCGGCACACTCAGATATGGGGCCGAGTACGCACCATGAGTGGCCACTGACCACAATGATAGGTGCAACGACAGGCGGTAGGAGAGGAGCAGCGCGCATGACGAACCAGGTGGGGCCGGCCAGAGCTGGTGGGTCCGTCGCAGGCCCTGGGTCAGGCGCGGCGGGCGCTGCGGGTCCTGGCGGCATGACCCAGGCCGCCACGGTCGGCGGTGGCCAGGACATGGCCTTTGTCTCCCAGGTGCCAGGTACGCCGGTCTCGTTTCCCTCGTTCCACGGCCGGACCGTCTCGTGGGTAGCCGTCACCCTCATCTGCGTGGCGTTCCTTGGCGGCGGCCTGGCGCTGGTATTCGGGCCCACCTGGTGGCTGTTCTGGGTCGCGCTCGGCGTCGCCGCACTCGGCGCGCTCCTCGCCGTGTCGACCGGCATCTTCGACGACTGGTACTAAGCCGGCGGGTGTGCCGTTGGCAGGCTTGCGGCTAATGGCAAGGCGATACCGGGATAAATAGCTCATATAGCTGCACTGTCACCGGTCCCAGGTAGCCTCCTGTCGTGGCCGGTCCCCCTTTGCCAGCGCCTCAGTTCACCCTGAGCCAGGACGAAGCGCGCATTATCACCCTGCGTGCGCAGGGATTCATCGGCGCCGACGCCCGGAAGGGTGGCGTACCAGCCATGCTCAGGCGGCTCGGGGCCGTTCAGCTGGACACCATCAGCGTCCTCGCGCGCTCTCATGAGCTCGTCGCCTACGCCAGGCTCGGGCCGATCTCGCGAGCGCAGATCGAGCGGGCGTACTGGCATCCGCACCAGCCTGCGGCTTTCGAGTACTGGTCGCACGCCGCGTGCGTGTTGCCGCTGGAGGAATGGCCGTTCTACGCCTTCCGCCGGCGCGCGTTCGCCCGGCGCGGGCTGCGCTGGCACCAGAGCCACCCCGCAGCCTGCGAGCGCGTGCTGGCCAGGCTGCGGGCCGAGGGGCCGCTCACCGCGACAGAGCTCGGCGGCGCCAAGAACGGCGGCGCCTGGTGGGACTGGTCCGACACCAAGATCGCGGTTGAGTGGCTGCTGGATACGGGCGACGTGATCTGCGCACGGCGGAGCGGCTGGCGTCGCGTCTATGACCTGCCCGAGCGCGTTCTGCCGGCCGACCTGGCCGCCGTGGAGCTCACCGACGGCGAGTGCATCGCGCGCCTGGCTGGCGTGGCTGCCCGGGCGCTCGGCGTGGTCACCCGGGCTGACCTGGCGGACTACCAGCGGGTAAAACCCAACGGCAACGAACTGCGCCCGGACCAGGCCGCTGCCCCGGTACTGACGGCCGAAGCTGCAGCAGAGGCGGCGGGTCTTGTCCCGGTTCAGGTCGCTGCGGGCCGCACTGGCGCGCCGCTAAGTGCCTGGGCTGATCCGGCCATCTTGGCGCCGGGCGGCCAGCCCGGTAGCGGAGCGGTGCCGCGCGGCAGGCACCGGACGACGCTGCTGTCGCCGTTCGACTCGCTGGTCTGGGACCGCAAGCGGACGCTGCGCGTGTTTGGCTTTGAGCACAGCCTGGAGGCTTACGTCCCGCAAGCCAAGCGCGTGCATGGCTACTTCACCATGCCGCTGCTGGCAGGCGGCCGCCTGGTCGGGCGCGTCGATCCGGCGCGCGATGGCACGACGCTGGTCGCCCGCAAGCTCACGCTCGACAAACCCGGTGCCGCCGAGCCAATGGCACAGGCGCTGGCCGCGGCAGCATCCTGGGTCGGCTGCGACAACGTCAAGCTCCAGCAGGTCGAGCCCGCGAATCTCGAGCCACGGCTAAGGTCGGCGCTGGCCGAGCACGGCGCCTGAGCACAGCTGGCCCCGGCCAGGCATGTCCTGACAACGTCCTGACTCGCAGCGCCCGCCGTAGCGTCAGCCGAATTCGATGAGCTTCTCGCGCACGGCCACCATCACGGCCTCCATGCGGGAGTGGATCTGCAGCTTCTCCAGGATGTTGCGGACGTGATTCTTGACCGTGTTCTCGGAGATGAAGAGCTCTTTGGCGATATCCCGGTTGTTCATCCCCCTGGCCACGAGCCGGAGGACCTGAATCTCACGGTCGGTGAGCCTTGGCGCCGGCACCTGCTGCGGCGGCTCCTCTTCGTCCCGCCTGGCCAGGGCCGCAAACTCGGTCAGCAGCTTGCCTGCCATCGACGGGTTGATCAGCGACTGGCCGCCATGCACGGCGCGCACGGTGTCGGCGACCTCGTCGAGCGGGATGTCCTTGAGCAGATAGCCGCTCGCCCCCGCTCTGATGGCTTCGAACAGGTCCTCTTCCTCGTCGCTGATCGTCAGTATCACGATCTTGGTGCTAGGCGCCAGGTCCTTCATCGCGCGGCAGGCCTCGATCCCGCTGCTGCGCGGCATGCGGATGTCCATCAGCACCACGTCGGGCAGCGACTCGCCTGCCTTGCTGACAGCCTCCTCGCCATCGCTCGCCTGACCGACCAGCTCGATGTCGGGCTCGGATTCCAGGACCATCTCGAGGCCGCGCCGGAACAGGGCATGGTCATCCACGATGAGCGTCCGGATGGGTTCGGCCGCCGCTACCTTGCCATCCTGGCCGTCACGGTCGCCGGCCTCCGCGTGCCTGCTCGCTGGCGCCCGACTGTCGTCGTGGAAGCCCGCCCGATCATCCGGTGCCCCAGGGCTGACCCCGGCACTGCGGCCCATGATCCTGCCTCTCCTAGCGACCAGGTGAGCCGTGGCCCGCCCGGCCGCGCCAGACTCGATCCCGCGATGCCCGTGCCTGAACTCTCGCCGACGTCGGCGCCCGTTGCAAGCCGAGGCGACGCCGGGCCCGGCGCGCTCCCGCGTTCCGAGCCGCAGCCGCCAGCCCGGGCCCGCGGCGTGGCGCTCGCATTGGCGCAGGCTTAGTGATGGCTGATGTTAGCCGCCCGTCGGGACCGGTGGCGCCCCGGCCGGCAGGCGGCTGGACTGCGCTGGCCTCGACGGCGGCGGCCTCGGCGCCGGCGCCGAGCGAGGTACCGGTGCGCGGCGAGATGCCGGTGCGTGCGGGGGAGTTCGCGCCTGCGCAGGAGCAGGCTCCGGGCTGGCGGCGGGCAGGGCGCCGTTGGCCGACGACCGGTCACGGACCGGGACCTGTGGGGCGTTGGCGCGCGGATCGCCGGCCGCGCCGACGGCGTGCTCCGCTACCAGCCTGATGACGCCGTACTGATATCCGCGACGCCGGTACACGACGCTCGGCAGGCCGGACGCGGCGTCTGTGAATAGGAAAAAGTCGTGGCCGACCAGCTCCATCTCGAACAAGGCCTGGTCGATGCTCATCGCTACGGCCGCGTGGAACTTCTCGCGCACGATGAGGGGTCCATCACCTTCCATGTCGACCGCGACGAGGCCCTCGGCGTCGGGCTCTGCCGGGGCCGCGGCATCCGCCTTGTCGGCCGCCGCTGCCATGTCGGCCATCGCCGCACTTGCGCCGTGACCGGCCAGGAGTCCGCCGCCTGCCCCCAGCCTGATCGCGGGCAGTTCTGCGTCGGATGCCAGGTCGGCCTCGGGCAGGTCGCCGAGCCGGACGCCATCGTGGTGGTCTTTGCGCCGACCGCATGATCGGCGAAGGCGGGATTCCAGCTTCGCGAGGGCCATGTCCAGGGCGGCGAACCTGTCCTCTGCCGCCGCCTCGGCGCGAATCTTCGGCCCGCGGGAAAACACGGTGAGCTCGACCCGCTCCTTCTGACCTGACAGCCGCGGGTTGTGCTCTTCCATGACCTCAACGTCGACCCTGATGGCTTTGCTATCGAGCTTCTCGATCTTCACAAGCTTGGCCGTCGCGTGCGTCCGGAATCTTTCCAGCACCTCGGTGTGCCGGGCCTTGAAGATGATGTCCACGTAGGAACTCCCTTCGTGTCCGGTCATGAGCGGCACCCGTCCGGCCGACCTGGTCTTCTACCCCACATTCGCCTGCTGAGGGGCTCGCGGCGGCTTGTGCCACTACTACCCTTCTCCCTTACCCAGGGGATATCGGATCCCCCGGCGGGGCAGGACTTACTTCTAAGCCGCACCGTGATCGGTCGACGACAAGTCGCCTTACGTGGGCCGCTTTGCCTGCGGCTGGCATCGGCTAGCCAGGTCATCAGCCCTGCGGACAGGGCGGCTGACCGGACGCAACCACGGACCCGGACGGGTGCCATGACACGACGTTATCCGCACCTCAGCCGAATGTCAGGACCGGATGGCGCCCAGCCGCTGGTCTTCCCGTCCTGACCGGGCACGGACCAGCCCTAGCCCGGATAAATGGGATCCGAGCCAGTCGTGATGGGGGACCAGCCAGGCGCGTTGAGTGACGAGCCGAACAGCTGGCCGTCGCCGGTCCCGGCTACCAGCTCAGAGCCGTCGGTTGTCAGCGTCTGCGCGCCTGCGGGTGCAGTGCCGAGCGACTGCGGCGAGCCGCCAGGCTGGAGCCCTGCGCCGCCAGTAAGCGGCACGGAAAATATAGCGCCGCCGGCCAGCACTGCCACGTGGTAGGGGTCCAGCCAGCTGACCGCGATCGGGTCAGCCCCTCCAGCCCCGATGCTGACTGGCTGGCCAAACGATACGAGGCCGTGATCGAAGCGGACGGCCGCAAGGAGCAACTCGTCGCCGGCCTGAGTGTGCACAAGCAGCGCCGCCCGCACGCCATCTGGCGCCATGCGCAGCGCCAGGATCCGGCTGCCGGACTGACCGATCGCCGAGAGCTGGGCCACGCCAACCGCGACGGGAGTGCGATTCTGCGGTTGCAGCACCCAGGCTGCCTTACCGGCCGCCACCCACAGCCTTCCGTTGTTGTCCCAGCTCAGCGACGTACACGCGCCGCCGGTCGTGGACAGCACCGCTGCATGGGAGAGCTGCTGGCTGGCCGATTTCACGTACACCGCGCAGCCAGACCGGTCCTCGACCGCGACGGCGAACTGCCCGGGGTGGTCGCCGGGCTCGGCCGCGATGGCGGTGATCCGTGCCCCGCCGATCTGCGCTGGGCCCAGCCTGGCCGCAGCGATGGCACCAGGCCGCGGGCTGGCTCCGAGCTGGCCGACCGCGCCGGAGCTGGTTACCACGAACAATGGCCCGGCTGCCACCGCCGGGACCAGGTCAATCTTGGCGGTGTCCGGATTGGCGTACTGCAGCTTGTGGTCGATGGAGAGCTGGACCTGATTCGCCAGCGGCTGCGAATAGCTCTGATCGCCGAGCGTCGCCTGGAGCTGGTCCTCCATCTGCTGCACGGCGACCTTCGTGGCGTGCACCGCGGCGCCGCCGAGGTCGACCTTTGCGACGTGCCCGGCGATGGTGACCTGCCCGATCAGACGGCTGTTGGGCGGGAACGCCGACCACGTGGCGCCTCCTGACAACCAGTCGCCCTGGCCCTTGAGCAGGCCGTTCACCAGGCCGGTTGCGAGGTTGGTGTTGAGTGCGCTATTCGAGCTCTGAAGTGGTGCATAGACGGGGTCGGGCACCAGCACGCCGGACGAAGCCGACGTATAGAAGAACAGGTTCCGCGCCTGGTACACAGCCTCGAAGTCAGACTGGGTCAGCAACAGGCCCGGCTGGCCGGCCGGCAGCCCTCGGATCAGCCAGACTCCGTCGGTCTTGGACAGGGTGAACTCGTACTGGACGTCCTGGCCTGGCGAATACTGGTATTGGCCCGTCTGACTGAGGGTTGCGAGTCCCTGACCGGTGACCCTGACAGTCTGGAGCTGCTGTGCGGGTCCTGGACCGGGAATCTGCGCTCGGAACGGCACCGCGCTAATGCGCGGCTGACCGCCCACTACCGCGACCGGCCCTCTGCCCGGCCGCCACTTCTTGCGGAGCGAGGGCACGAGATACCGCTCGGCAGCGGCTGGGTCGAACGCGTAGCTCGCACTGGCGTGCAGGAAGCCGAGGACGACACTGGCGGGCATCCAGCCACTGGTCGGCCCGGGCGGCGGCAGGGGCTGCACGTACGCCTTTACCTGGCTGCCCTCGCCGGTCGCCCGGCGCGGCGGTCCGCCGGATGGGGCAGTCGCACACCCGGCGACCGCCACTACGACACCCACAGCCGCGAGTAGCAGCGGCATCCGCCGCCGGAGCGTGCTAGCCACGGGCGGCTACCTCGCTGGCAGGAGTCGTCCCGGCAGCGGAGTCGTCCTTCACAAGGTCGGCGAGGCCAGGCACGGCAACTCCGCCTACGCCGGCCAGTCCCGCGCCGTCGTCATCCGCGAGCACGGCACCGTCAGCCGCAGGCAGCACGGCGACGTCAGCCGCAGGCGACACGGCGACGTCAGCCGCAGGCAGCACTGCGCTGTGGAGGCCGGGCAGGGTCACGGCGTCGATGCCGACCGGATGCGGGCTAAGCGGAAGCGGCGACCCGTGCAGCTCGCCGCCCGCGAAACGCGGCAGCGTCAGCCGGAACACCGAGCCGTTCCCCTGCTCGCCCCACGCCTCTAGCCAGCCGCCATGCAGTCTGGCGTCCTCCAGCGCGATCGCCAGGCCGAGACCGGTGCCGCCCGAGGTCCGCGCCCTGGCCGGATCGGCGCGCCAGAACCGGTCGAATACCAGCAGCTCCTCGCCAGGAGCCAGACCCACGCCGAAGTCCCGGACCGAGATTGCCACCGCTGCCGAGTCCATGGCCGCGGTGACGACGGTGTCCCTGGTCTCCCCGTGCTCGACCGCGTTGAGCAGCAAATTCCGCAGGATTCGCTCGACCCGGCGCCGGTCCACCTCCGCGATGCAGGGCTCGGCTGGCAGCCTGAACTCGATCTTCGTGCCGCGCCGCTCTGCCAGCTGCTGCGCCACGTCTGCGGACTGAAGGATGATCGTGCAGACATCGACCGGTTCGGCGTCGAGGGTGGCCGCGTTCGCGTCGTACCTGCTGATCTCGAGCAGGTCAGTCAGCAGCGACTCGAACCGTTCAAGCTGGCTCTGGAGTAGCTCCGCCGACCGGCCGGCGGCGTGATCCATCTCCTCCTTGGCCGCGAACAAGACATCCGAGGCGATCCGGATCGTTGTGAGCGGCGTGCGCAGCTCGTGCGAGACGTCGGAGACGAACTGGCGCTGGACCTGCGACAGGTCCTGCAGCTCGGCCAGCTTGTCCTGGAGGCTGGCAGCCATCTCGTTGAACGCGGTGGCGAGCGCGGCAAGCTCGTCGGTGCCGCGGACTTCCATCCGCTGGTTGAGCTGACCGGTCGACAGTCGCCAGGCGCCTTGAGCCGCCAGCCGGACCGGGATCACGACCCACCTGGTCACGAGCCAGGCGATCGCGGCGAGCAAAAACACGACGGCGATGCCGACGAGCAGCAACGTCCGCTGCATGCTCGCGATGCTCTTCTGCTCGGCTGCGAGGGGGAAAAAGTAGTAGGCCTGGTAGCCGTAGCCGAACGGGGCGCCGATCAGCAGGCCGGGTACGGGCGTGCTGCTGGCGGCGACCGCCATGCTCGTCCAGTACTGGAGCGGGTACCGGTGGTTGGCTGGCTCGTCCAGCACTTTCGAGACCAGCGTCTTAGGCAGGCGCGGTGGCAGGCCGTAGAACCCGACTGCGGCGCCGGCACCATAGACGGGCGGGCCCTGGTAAGACTGCGGCAGGGTGATTTCGAGGGCGTACGGGGTCTCGCCGGTCGAGGCGAGCTGCTGCGCGAGCCCGTACATTTCCTGCCGGGTATTCGAAGTCGGCGGGAGGCTGAACTCGCTCGAGGTGGCCGTGCTACTGCCAAGGCCCGCATCGACGATGTTCACCGACGACGCGACCTTGTCGTTGTAGAGCTCGGTGATCAGATGCTGCATCAGCACGTAGCCGAGGACGCTCACGACGATGGCCGACAGCATCAGCGTCGCGGCGATGACGCGCAGCTGGAGGGAGCGGCGCCACCGGTCGCTGATCCGCCGGAGCCTGGCCCGCGAGGCGATCAGGAGCGCCAGCCGAGGCCGGTCTAGCCAGCTGCGGTACCCGGCTGTGACGCTGGCTGCTCCCCTCATATCCCTTCCCTGCGAGATAGTCGGCCCCGCGCCGTCCGAGACCGGCGGCCCGGCACTGCCGCCCGAGACGGCGGGCCGGGTGAGCGCCTGCGCTCGATCAGCCTGGACCCGCCTTATATCCAACGCCTCGAACCGTCACGACGATTTCCGGTCGCTCCGGATCTTTCTCGATCTTGGCGCGCAGTCGCTGGACGTGGACGTTGACCAGCCGGGTATCGGCCGCGTGCCGGTAGCCCCAGACCTGCTCGAGCAGGACCTCCCTGGTGAAGACCTGGCGCGGCTTGCGGGCTAGCGCCACCAGGAGGTCGAACTCGAGCGGCGTCAGGTTCAGCGGCTCGCCAGCGCGCTGCACCGAGTGACCGGCCACGTCGATGGTCACGTCACCGATGGTGAGCGTCTCCGGTGCCGGATCGTCGGTGCGGCGCAGCCGGGCCCGCACTCTGGCGATGAGCACCTTGGACTGGAACGGCTTGACGATGTAGTCGTCGGCCCCAGATTCGAGGCCGAGCACAACATCGACGGTGTCGCTCTTGGCTGTCAGCATCACGATCGGCACGCCCGACTCGGCGCGGATCTGACGGCACACGTCGATACCGTCCATGCCCGGCAGCATGAGGTCCAGCAGCACCAGGTCCGGCTTGGTGTCGCGGAACGCATCCATTGCCCGGTCCCCGTCAGCGACGAATGTGGGCTCGAAGCCCTCGCCGCGCAAGACGATGCCAAGCATCTCGGCCAGAGCGGCGTCGTCATCGACGACCAGCACGCGACCCTTCATAGTCCTCATCGTTCCACGTAGATGGTGGCTTGGGGAGCCGCAA
>DATHQE010000145.1:0-2708 GCA_035483035.1 Streptosporangiaceae bacterium
CGATCTCCAGTTGCGTCAGCGTCGCGATGCCGATGCGGATACCCGGCGGCGACGCGATGCGGAACCGCTCTCCGGGCGCGACAGCCCAGCCGCGGTCGAGCAGCGCCGACGCCGTGCCAGTCTCGTCAGCGACCGGGACCCAGATCGCCAGCCCGGATCGGCCGGCAGCCGGGATGCCGCGTGCCGACAGCGCGCTGATCAGCTGCTCGCGGCGGTCGGCGTACGTCGCGGCGGCACGCTCGAGCAGCGCCTCGACTTCCGGGTCCTGCCAGAGCTCGGCCACGGTCTCCTGCAGCAGGTAGCTCACCCAGCCGGTCCCGAGCGCCTGCCTGCCCTCGACCCTGGCAACGGTCACGGCGTCTCCCGCCACCACGGCGAGCCGTAGATCGGGGCCAAGCGATTTAGACACCGACCTGACAGCGGCCCAGCGCGAACGCCCGGCGGTAACGGTGACGGCGGGGACTCCGGCTACCTCGGCCGCGTGGTCGTCCTCGATGACCAGCAGATCGGGCGCGCTCGCTAGGACGCCAGCCAGCTCAGCGGCGCGCGCGGCGTCCCAGTACGCACCGGTCGGGCTCTGCGCGCGCGGCACGAACACGACGGCCCGGCAGCCGGCTCCGATCGCGCTGGCGAGCGCATCGGGCCGGACGCCGGAATCGTCGCCGCTCATCGGCACCGCCGCCAGGTCCAGGGCGGTGAGCAAGTCAAACAGCGGCGGGTACCCCGGATCCTCGACCGCGACCTGGTCGCCGGGGCGTAGCCAGGCAGCAAGGATGCGCTCGACGCCGTCCAGCGCCCCGCTCACCACAGCCAGGTAAGCCGGGTCGATGCCATCGGCCGCGAGCCGGCCGCTCGCGAGCTCGGCCAGCCGAGGCGAGACTGGCGAGTCCCCGTAGAGGCGCGGGGAGATCGTGGCGCCGGTGCTGCGCCGCAGGTCCGGGAGCAACGGCAGCAACCGCGGGTCTGGTGACCCGCTGAGCAGGTTGCGGGCGCCCGCAGGCACCGTGAGCGCCGGCCGCGGCGCGGTGGGCGGCGAACCGGTGATCCGGGTACCGGCCCGCCGGTGCCCGCGTGCGATGCCTTTGAGCCGCAGGTCGCGGTAGGCGGAAGCAACGGTGGCCGGGCTCAATCCGAGCTCAGTAGCCAGGATCCGCACAGGCGGCAGCGCGTCGCCGGGACGCAGGCGGCCATCGCGGACTGCGGTCTCCACGTCGACGGCAATCTCGCTGGCGTTCTGCCCGGCGGGCACGTATTGTGTAGGCATAATAAGTCTTATGTACTGTAACATATTTTGATGAGTGAGGAGCGACTTGGCATGGCTGTCCTCGATCCGGAACTCTCCGGCAGGCATGTGCGGCTCGAGCCGTTGCACCCGCGTCACCTGCCGGGCCTGGTGGCGTCCTCGGCCGGAGATCCGGACCTGTACCGGATGAGCAAGGTTCCGGTTGGCCACGCCCAGGTCGCGAAGGCCATCGAGGTCGCGAGCACTGCCCGTGAGGCAGGTAAAGCGGCGCCGTTCGCCGTCATCCGGCTGTCCGATGACGTGGTGATCGGGTCGACGCGCTTGTTTGACCTGGACTGGTGGGCCTGGCCGGAGGGACACCCGCGGCACGGTCACGACGGCCCGGACACCTGCGAGATCGGGTACACGTGGCTGACCCGGTCGGCGATCCGCACTGGCGCGAACACGGAGATGAAGCGGCTGATGCTCACGCTCGCGTTCGAGACCTGGGACGTGCAGAGCGTGTGCTTCCACACCGACGCCCGCAACGAGCGCTCGCGGCGCGCGCTGGCCCGCATCGGCGGCCGTTACGAGGGCATCCTCCGGGCGCATCGCCTCGCGGCAGACGACCGCCCGCGTGACTCGGCCAGGTACTCCATCACCGCTGCCGACTGGCCAGCGGTTCGGGCCCATCTCGACGAGCTGAGCCGGGACCGGATACTGACCAGCTGACCAGCGCCGACAGACCTCGCAGTCGCCCGCATCCATCGCCCAGAGCGAGGAGTGCCCAGTATTTGCTACGCTGACTGGCGTTCCAGGGGCTGTAGCGCAGTCCGGTAGCGCACCTCGTTCGCATCGAGGGGGTCAGGGGTTCAAATCCCCTCAGCTCCACCCTGGTCAACGGCACAATAAGTACTAAGAACGATCGTTTCAGGGGCAAATCCGGGGGCTAAGTTTTAGGGTCGCCCCGTGGCCGACAGACGAGGTCGCGGCGATCACGCCGTCTAGTGCGACCGTGACGGCACACCCTGCCGGGACTCCCGGTATCACCGCACGTGCAGCGAGCGCTGGGGTGCTGAGGTCAGCCTCGGCAAGGACGCGGCCGGGAAGCGACTCCGCCGCAGTGTCTCAGGCATGACCAAAACCGAGCTGTACGCAAACCTGTCAGAGGTTCGCGAGGAGCTGTCGCGGGGCGTCCGCACATCTGCCAACTACACCGCTGCCCACGCGATCAACGACTGGCTGGAGACTCTGGCTGACCGCGACAGCTTCTCATATCCAGACGGCAGATCGTCGTTGCGCCGCGCCACGCGCCTCTACTTCCACTGAAGCGATCCCTTACCGGCCGATCAGTGATGCCTATGGCTGAGATCATGAACGTCGAACCGACGGCGCGATGAGGCCACCGTCAGACGCTCGACCGCCAGCGGTCTTCGCGTCGGCCTTGTCATCCGAGTTAGTTCGAGATGAAACCACGGAAAAGGCC
>DATHQE010000146.1:0-11896 GCA_035483035.1 Streptosporangiaceae bacterium
CGCTCCACCGTGTCGGCCTGGCCCAGCTGGTCGAAGGCCATCACCACGACGCCGGCTCCATAGGCCCGGATCCGCCGGGCGTGCTCGAGGAACTCGTCCTCGCCCTCTTTCAGGCTGATCGAGTTGACCACGCCCTTGCCCTGCACGCACTTCAGCCCGGCCTCGAGCACGCTCCACCGCGAGCTGTCGATCATGACCGGGATCCGGGCCACCTCGGGCTCGGTCGCGATGTAGTTGAGGAACGAGGTCATCGCCTGCTCGCCGTCGAGCAGGTCGGCGTCCATGTTCACGTCGAGAAGGTTGGCCCCGCCGCGCACTTGTTCAAGGGCGACGTCCACCGCGGCCTGGTTGTCCCCGGCCTCGATCAGCCGCCGGAAGCGAGCCGATCCGGCGACGTTCGTTCGCTCGCCGATCATGACGAAGCCGGTGTCGGGCCCGATCTCGAATGTCTCCAGGCCGCTGAACCGGGAGGCGGCCCTGGTCGCTGGCACCGGTCGCTGCGGCAGCCCGGCGACCGTCGCGGCGATCTGCTTGATGTGGGCCGGCGTGGTCCCGCAGCAGCCGCCGACCACGTTGACGAGGCCAGCCTCGGCGAAGCCGCGGAGCAGGCCGGCGGTCTCGTGCGGCTGCTGGTCGTAGCCGCCGAACGCATTCGGCAGGCCTGCGTTGGGGTGACTGCTGACGTACGTGTCGGCCAGCACGGCGAGTTCCTCGACATGCGGGCGCATCTCGGCGGCACCGAGCGAGCAGTTCACCCCCACGATGAGCGGCTTGGCGTGCTCGATCGCGGTCCAGAACGCCTCGACCGTCTGCCCCGACAGCGTCCGGCCAGACAGGTCGACGATGGTGACGGAGATCCATAGCGGCAGGTCAGGCGCCACGTCCCGGGCCGCAGCGATGGCCGCCTTGGCGTTCAGGGTGTCGAAGATCGTCTCCACCAGCAGCAGGTCCACGCCGCCCTCAGCCAGCGCCGTCATCTGCTCGGCATACGCGGCGTAGACGCCGTCGAAGGCAACCGGCCGGAACGCCGGGTCGTCGACCCGCGGCGACAGCGACAGGGTGACGTTCAGCGGCCCGACCGAGCCCGCCACCAGCTTGCCGGCCGCCTGGCCGCCGATCTCGTCGACGGCCTGGCGGGCGAGCCGCGCGCCAGCGAGGTTCATGTCCCGGACCGAGGTCTGCAGGCCGTAGTCCGCCTGGCCGATGCTCGTCGCCGTGAACGTATTGGTGGTCGTGATATCGGCCCCGGCGGCGAGGTACTGCCGGTGGATGTCCAGGATGACGTCAGGCCGGGTGAGGTTCAGAATGTCCGGATCGCCGGCCACATCGCGCGGGTGCTCACCGAAGATCTCGCCGCGATAGTCCCGGGCTGCCAGACCCGCGCCCTGCAGCATTGTGCCCCACGCGCCATCCAGGATCAGGATTCGCTCGTCAAGCAAGTCCCTGATGGCTTCGGCGTCGGCCACTGCTGCCGCCCCTCTCGCGCTGGCCCAGAAGAGACGCCACCGGGGCGGGACTCTTTAGGCGTTTTTGACCTGGTCGCCAAGCTGTCGTCAAATCTCTCCAGGTACCACGAGCTTACTGCATTCGCAGGATGGCGGCTTGGCTAGGCGGCGGAGTCGCCTCGCAGCAGCCGGGCCGCCTGCGTCATCGCCGCCAGCTTGCCGGCCGCGGACTCGCGCGGCAAGTACTTCATCCCGCAGTCCGGCGCCAGCACGATGCGCTCAGCCGGGACGTAGGCAAGTGCCCGCTCGGCCCGGCTGGCCACGACGTCGGGGGTCTCCACCGCGGCATCGCCCAGATTCAGGACGCCGAGGATGATCGTCTTGCCAGCCAGCTCGCCCAGGACGGCGCAGTCGAGGCCAGACTGGGCAGTCTCGATCGAGATCTGGTCGGCGGTAGTGGCCGCCAGTTCCGGCAGGAACGAGTAGCCGGACGGCCGGTCGTGGATGATCGCCGCGTAGCCGAAGCACAGGTGCACCGCGGTGGTCCCGGTGATGCCGTCGAGCGCCGCGTTCAGCACCCGGACGCCGTATTCCTTCGCGCTGTCCGGCCTTGCCTGCAAGTAGGGCTCGTCGAGCTGGACGATGTCCGCTCCAGCCGCGAACAGGTCGGCGACCTCCGCGTTGACCGCCTCCGCGTATCCGAACGCGGCTGCTTCCTTGCTCGGGTAGTGATCGTTCTGCGCCTGCTCGGCCATCGTGAATGGGCCCGGCACCGTGACCTTGATGGTCCGGTCGGTGCGGGCGCGCAGGAACTTCAGTGCTTCGACATTCACCGCGTGCCGCCGCCTGATAGGCCCGCTGATCCTGGGTACCGGGTTCGGATGGCCGCTGCGGTCCAGCGCGGTGCCCGGGTTGTCGATGTCGACGCCGTCCAGCGCGGTCGCGAAAGCGTTGGAGTAGCTTTCCCGCCGGATCTCGCCATCGGTGATGATGTCCAGCCCGGCTTCTTCCTGGGCCCGGATCGCGAGCAACGTCGCGTCGTCCTGGGCCTGCTGGAGGAAGTCCGGCTCCACTCGCCAGAGCTCGTGTGCCCGCACCCGGGGCGGGAAGCGCCCGGCCAGCTTCGCCCGGTCGATCAGCCAGTCCGGCTGCGGATAACTGCCAACGAGCGAGGTAGGAAAGAGCACAGGTGCCTCCGGACAGGCGTGGCCAGGTTTCGGGCACAGTATGCCCCTATTGCCGGCGCGCGTGCCGCGGCAGGCTGAGCATGCCTGCTAGCCAGGCGTCATTCGGGAGGGAACGTGGCCGCCACCGACGCGGTCCTCATCGACCTCACGGCCGAAGGGGACGAACTAGACCAGCTCGTGTCCGTGATCGAGCCGAATCGCTGGCGGGCCGCTACGCCGTCGCCGGGCTGGACGATTGCGCACCAGATCGGACACCTGGCGGCCTCGAATCGGTTCGCCGCGCTCGCGCTGACCGACCCGGCGGCCTTCGCCGCGCGACGCAGTCAGCTGGCACCCTCCCTGGACGAGGCGAACGACGCCGCGGCCGCCGATGCGGCCGTCCTGCCGCCGGGCGACCTGCTAGCCGAATGGCGCGACTCGCGAGCGAGTGTCATCGCAGCGCTGTCGGCGGTCCCTGCCGGGGAGCGGATCGAGTGGATCGTGGGGCCGATGTCGCCAGCTTCCATGGCGAGCACGCTCCTGATGGAGCTCGTCGGGCACGGCCAGGACATCCGTGACGCCCTCCAGGTTGCCTGGTCGCCGACCGACCGGATTTTCCACCTCGCCCGGCTCGGGGTCCGGACCAGGGACTTCGCGTACCGGTCCCGCGGGCTTGAGCCGCCAGTACAGGAGTTTTGCGTTGAGCTGACTGCGCCGAGCGGTGAGCTGTGGACGTTCGGGCCGCTCGACGCGCCGCAGCGCGTTGCCGGGCCGGCGGCCGATTTCGCCCTCCTCGTTACCCGGCGACGGCATCGCAGCGACCTGCATCTGACCGCCGAAGGCGACGACGCCGATGAGTGGCTCAACTTCGCCCAGGCGTACGTCGGCCCGCCATCGCCTGGCCGCGCGCCTGGTCAGTTCAGCTGAGGACCGCGTCCCGAGACGGCCCATACCCGAGGCAAGCGCTCGTGCCAGAATCCGATCATGAGCGCAGAGACGACGCCCGCGGCGGCGGCCGGGACGTGGCAGCTTGGCGACCTGACGGTCAACAGGATGGGTCTCGGCGCGATGCGCCTGACGCAGCGCGGCAGTGCTTTCGGCGCAGCTGCCACCCCGAGCGACCGCGGCCAGGCCAAAGCCGTGCTGCGCCGGGCACTGGACCTGGGCGTCAACCACATCGACACCGCGGCCTTCTATTTCTCCGCGCTTCGCTCGGCTAACGAGCTGATCAACACCGCCCTGGCGCCGTATCCCGATGACCTCGTGATCGTCACTAAGGTCGGGCCGGGGCGGGACGCGTGGGGCAGCTGGATGGACGCGGCCCGGCCTGATCAGCTGCGCGGCCAGGTAGAAGAGAACCTGCGCCAGCTCGGCCGTGATCATCTGGACGTGGTAAACCTGCGGCGGATGCCGTCGATGACGTCAATAGGCGACTATGTCGGCGCGCTCGCCGAGCTCCGCGACGCCGGCCTGATCCGGCACGTGGGCGTCTCCGCCGTCGACCCAGCTGACCTTGCCGCAGCCACCGCGATCACGCCGGTGGTGTGCGTCCAGAACAGCTACAGCCTGACCAATCGAAGCTCAGAGCCGCTTGTCACGGCCTGCCGTCAGCTGGGCATTGCGTTCGTGCCGTTCTTCACGGTGGCTGGCGCGGGCCGTCATCACGGCCCGGCCGACGCTGAGCCAGGCCAGCTGCTTGACATCGCCCGTGCCCATGACGCGACGACCGCTCAGATCAAGCTGGCCTGGTCTTTGCAGCACGGCCCGCACATACTGGCGATTCCCGGCACCGGCAACCCATCTCACCTCGACGAGAACGTTGCCGCCGCCGCGATCCGGCTCACCAGCGACGAACTAGCCATCCTCGACGCCCTCGGCGGACAGTGATCGGCCGCTCAGGTCAGCTGCTCGCCTTGGCTGCTCACCTCGGCTGCTCACCTTGGCTGCTCACCTCGGCCAGGCGCCGGGCCAGGTAGCGGCGCTCCGGCTCGGTGGCGGCCAGGTCGAGCGCCTCGCGGTAGCTCGCGGCTGCATCTTCCCGCCGGCCCAGCCGGCGAAGCAGGTCGGCGCGGGTGGCAGGTAGCAGGTAATAGCCGGTGAGCAAGCCGCCGGCGGCGAGGTCGTCGACCAGGGCCAGGCCCGCGGCCGGGCCGTCGGCCATGGCGACCGCCACGGCGCGGTTGAGCTCCACTACGGCGGACGGAATGACCCGGCGTAGCTCGCCGTACAGCAGCGCGATCTGCTGCCAGTCCGTCTGGGCGGCCTCGGCGGCTTCGGCGTGGCAGGCCGCGATGGCGGCTTGCAGCTGGTAGGGGCCGGCCCGCTGGCGCCGTAGCGCTGCTTCCAGCAGGTTGATGCCCTCGCTGATCTCGGCTGCGTCCCAGCGCGACCGGTCCTGATCTTCCAGGCTCACCAGCTCGCCGCAGTGATCCAGGCGGGCGGCGCTCCTCGCGTCCTGGAGCAGCATGAGGGCGAGCAGCCCGGCCGCTTCCGGCTCGTCCGGCATGAGCCTGGTCAGCAGGCGCCCGAGCCGGATTGCCTCGCCGCTCAGGTCGGGCCGGAGCAGGTCATCTCCGGCTGATGCCCCGTAACCCTCGTTGAACAGCAGGTACAGGACCGCGAGCACGCCGCCGGTCCGCTCCGGGAGCAGGTGCGCGGGTGGCACCCGATACGGAATGCCCGCGTCGCGGATCTTGTGCTTGGCTCGAGTCAGCCGCTTGGCCATGGTCGCCTCGGGTACGAGGAACGCCTTGGCTATCTCCGCTGTCGTCAGCCCGGCCAGTGTGCGCAGCGTCAGCGCGACCCGCGCTTCGAGCGTCAGCGCCGGGTGACAGCACGTGAACATCAGTCGCAGTCGATCATCGGAAACGCCGCTGTCACCGTAGTCCGGTGGCTCCTGCAGAACCGACAAGGTGGCCACCTCCTGCAGCTTTGCCGCCTCGGTCTTGCTGCGCCGCAGCCGGTCCAGGGCACGATTACGCGCGGTGGTCGTCAGCCAGGCGCCCGGCCGGTCGGGCACACCGTCGGTGCCCCATCGGGCCAGTGCTGCCGCGAACGCGTCCTGCGCGCACTCCTCGGCCAGATCCCAGTCGCCGGTCATCCGGATCAAGGTGGCGACCACGCGGCCCCACTCGTGCCGGAACGCCTCGGCTACCGCGGACTCGACATCGGGCATGGGCAGGATCAGTTGGCGAGGACCGGACGCACTTCGACGACGCCGCCACTGCGCGCGACGGGATGCCGCGACGCTGCGAAGATGGCCTCGTCGAGGTTGGCGCACTCGATGACGTTGTAGCCGAGGATCATTTCCTTGGTCTCGGCGAACGGCCCGTCCGCGACCAGGACCTCGTCGCCATTGGTCCGGACCGTGGTGGCCGTGTTGACATGCTGGAGCTGTGCGCCGTCATGCAGGATGACGCCGCTCGCCGCCATCTCTCGGGCCCAGGGCAGCCAGCACGGCTCGTCCGCCTCGGCGGCGTCCGCCTCCGGTGCAGGCGCCTGCGCCGTCGCCTCAGCCTGGGCCGTCGCCGCCGCTGCTTCCGACTCGGTCGTCTCCACCTCGCCGCACATCAGCAGCATGTAGCGCATCATGACTTCCTCCTCATCGCGTTCTCATCGCGTCGTCTTGTCAGTACGACGAACGAGAATCACGGCAACGGACACCACGCCGCTGCGGTCGCCCTGTCCAGCTGAGGCTAACCCGATCGTCGTGTGAATAGGACAGCCTGACAGCAAGACAGCAAGGAGGAAGCAGTGAGCTTGCCAGAGATCACCACCCGCGAGGACTGGCTTGTCGCCCGGAAGGAACTGCTGGTCCGGGAGAAGGAGCTGACGCGCCAGCGAGATGCCCTGAACGCCGAGCGTCGGCGGCTGCCGATGGTCGAGATCACCAAGGGCTACGCCTTCGCCGGCCCGGCAGGCACGGTCACGCTCGCCGACCTGTTCGACGGCCGCAGTCAGCTGATCATCCAGCACATCATGTTCGACCCCGGCTGGGAAGCCGCTTGCCCTGGCTGCACCGCATCCCTCGACGAGCTCGCGCCAGCCGTGCTGCGGCACGTGGAGTCGCGGGACACCTCATTTGCCGGGGTTTCTCGCGCGCCGTACGACAAGCTCGCGGCCTACAAGGCGGCCCGCGGCTGGGACTTCGGCTGGTACTCCTCATTCGGCGGCGACTTCAATTACGACTTTGACGCGACAGTCGACGCGTCGGTCAAGCCAGCCGTCTATAACTACCGGGCCCAGCCGCCAGGCGATGACGGCGTCGGCGGCGAGGTACCGGGTATGAGCTGCTTCCTGCGCGACGGCGACCGCATCTTCCACACCAACTCGACGTTCGCCCGCGGCATGGACCAGATCGGCAACGCCTACACGCTGCTGGACCTGACGGCGTTCGGCCGATCCGAGGCGTGGGAGGAGCCGAAAGACCGCGTGGCCAAGCCGCACGGCGCCGACCCAACCTTCACCGACTAATCGACGCGGGGTTCTGGCTAGCTGTAACAGCCGCGAGCGCAGGACTGCCGGGTGGCGGGCGGACCGTTTCGGGTGGTCCGGCCGCTATTCGGCAGGCGTGCGCGACCGATGTGGCAACTATCGAGCCGGGATGCCGGCTTGCTGCAGGATCGCCGGGATCGAGCTCTCGGCGCCGATGGCCATGACGTGCACGCCGGCCACACCAGGCACCTCCACGAGGCCGGCGATGATCTCGGCGCACAGTTTCTCGCCCTCGGCGCGGAACTGCTCCGGGGTCGCCCCGGCCAGCCGGTCGCGAACGTGCTCAGGGATGACGACGCCGGGAATCGTGGCGAGGTGCGCAAGGGCCCGCTGCGACCGGACCGGACCCACGCCAGCCAGGATGTGGCAGCGCTCGTGCAGGCCGAGTTCGCGGATCCTGGTCATCCAGGCAGCGAAGGCCGGCACGTCGAAGACGAACTGCGTCTGCACGAACTGCGCGCCGGCCTCGATCTTGCTGGCCAGGCGGTAGGTCGCCCGGTCGACAGCTTCCGCCGCGTCCGGATCACTGACTGCTTCGGCGGCGAGGCCGGGCGGGTTCTCGACCGCGCCGAGGAACCACGCTGGCGCTGGCCTTAGCTCTCCGCCAGACATCAGCCGGCCCAGCTCCCGCATGTCAGTAGCGACCCGCAGCAGCTGAGTGCTGTTCAGGTCGAATACCGGCGTGGCGTCGGAGTGATCACCGTGCCGGGGGTGGTCGCCGGTCATGATCACGACGTTTGGCACGCCAAGTGCAGACGCTGACAGGAGCTCCGACTGCAGCGCGATGCGGTTCCGGTCACGGCACGTGAGCTGCATGATCGGCTCGACTCCGGCCGCGATCGCAGCCAGGCTGCCAGCCAGGCTGGACAGCCGGACAGCCGCACTCTGGTTGTCGGTGATATTGACCGCGTCGACCCAGCCGCGCAGTAGCGCTGCCTTGCGGGCCACGGGCGCCGTGTCCGCGCCCCGTGGCGGCCCGATCTCGGCCGTGACGGCGAACTCCCCGGCCGTCAGCCGCTGCTGAAGAACCCCGGCCTGGCCGTCGGAGGCTGCGCGCGCGCCCGGCACGCGCTCGCCGTCCGGTTTGTCCGCCATGCGAATGAGCTTATCCCAGGGCCCAACGACCCCGAATAGATGGGAACGGGGCCGGCCTCGGCTCACCTGGGCTATATCAGGACACTGTTCGTTTTCTCCGTGCTCAGCCGCCGCCTGGCCACGCTCAGCCGACCGAGGCCGGACAGGGCCGACAGGACGTGCGCCGCTAGCCCGGCCCGCGCCGACGTCGACTCCGCCACGCCGATCGTGTGGATGTTCGTCAGCATCGCCGACTTGATGTCGTCAACGTCGCCGACCACGTGGACCCGCGTGCCCGAGTCACGAGCCTGCGCGCTGACCTGTCTGGTGTCGGGTGACTGCGGATCCCCGAGGACAAGCATGAGGTCGCTGCCGAGAGCGACCGAGTAGATGGTGCCCGCCCGATCGGACGGGGCGTAGCAGAGATCAGCTGGCGCGGCCGCCTTGATAGCGGGGTATCGCGATCGCAGCGCCGCCACGATCGGGGCCGCGGTCTCGAGTACGACGCCGGGCTGCATCATATAGGAGACATGGCGAGTGTCGTTGACGTTGAGAGCTGCGGTCTTGGCCGGCGTCTCCACGACGGTCACGTGGCCCGGCGCCTGGCTGGCGATCGGGTCAGTGGCCGCCTGTCCCGGCTGGCTGATCAGCACCAGCTGCTGGTCGCGATCGGCGGCGCGCATCGCCACGGTCTGTGCGCTGGCCACCAGCGGGCACGTCCCGTCGACCACGGTGGCCCCGCGGCGTGCCGCCTCAGTCCGCAATTCTGCGGTCACCCCGTGGGCCGGGAACACGACGACGTCGCCCGGCGCGACGTCGGTGAGCGAAGTCGCGATGACCGCGCCGAGGTCGCTCAGCGCGCTCGCGGTCTCGGCCGGGATCGCCACCGGCGCCAGCACATGGACTTTTCGGCCGCTGCCGCGGTAATCCGACGCGGCCTGTCGCGCGGCGCTCGCAGCGTACAGTGCCCCGCTGCACCACGGGCTGGCCGCCATCAGCAGAGTCCTGGTGGCGCACACCGCCGCCCACTCGTCCACCACCGAACGCGCCGCTGCCGCCCCGCGCGCGTCACCCGGTGCTGTGGCTGCGGCGATCGCCGCGGTGCTGCCGTCGTGCTGCTGGCACGTCACGAGGTGCAGCATGATGTCGGCGTCACCAGAGGCGTCGTCGCAGCGCGGCAGCTCGGCGAGGCGGACCGGCCAGCCCTTGGCCCGCAGCGAAGCCGCGACCAGCGGAGCAGCATGGCAGATCAGCACGCCGTGGACCGGATCGCCGATCTGAGTCGGCACCAGCACCTCGCCCCGCTGCACGCTGACGCTGGAGACCTGAATCTCACGTATCGCTGATCGGCTCATTGGCCCATTCCCTCGGCGTTCGCTCCGTACTCGGTCCTGCGCCAGCGCGCAGGTCCCGTCCCGCCCGGTACGGGATGCGCCGCCGTGGACGGGATGCCCAAGGTCAAACCGTGGTTCCCTCTGCCTTTGCTCAAATCTCGGTCTGCGCCCGGCCGGGAATCCAAGTCGAATTTACTAGTGGGCCACTAGGGATTATGCACCGAGATCCGTAGGGTTAGGTCTGGGTACTTATTGCTTGGCCCGATCGCGGGTGCTGTACCGGTGCAGTCGAGAGAGGATCACCCGGCATGTCCAAGACTGATGAGTTCCTGCAGAACAACCAGCGTTACGCCGAGACCTTCGCAGGGCAGTTGCCGATGCCGCCATCGGCGGGCGTCGCGGTCATCGCGTGCATGGACGCGCGGCTCAATGTCTACGGGATCCTTGGCCTGAACGAAGGCGAGGCGCATGTCATCCGGAACGCCGGCGGGGTGGTCACCGACGACGAGATCCGGTCTCTTGCCATCAGCCAGCGCCTGCTCGGCACGAGCGAGATCATCCTGATCCATCACACCGACTGCGGCATGCTGACCTTTACCGACGACGCCTTCAAGGCCGGCATCGAGAAGGAGACGGGCATCAAGCCTGCCTGGTCCGCGGAGGCGTTCTCGGACCTGGACGCCGACGTACGCCAGTCGATCCGGCGCATCAAGGCAAGCCCCTTTGTCCCGCACACTGACTCGGTGCGCGGTTTCGTGTTCGACGTGGCGACCGGGAAGCTGCGCGAGGTCAGCTAGCTGAGTTCTCGGACGGCGGTGTCCCGTCTCGATGGCACACCCGTCGCGTGTCAGTCCGGGTTCTCTCGGCCCTGCTGGTCGGCCAGGAACTGCTCGAACTGTGCCCCTAGCTCTTCCGCGGTCGGCATTGCCTCGTCGCTGGCCAGCAGGTTCTCGCGGTTGGCGGCGAAGGCGTCGTACTGCTGCTCGAGGGCTTGCACGACTTCGGCGACCTCGGCTGACCCCTCGACCTGCCGGGCGATCTCCTGATCGGTGCGCCGCGCCGCCTCGCGCAGCGAATCGCCTGGCAGGACCAGCCCGGTCACCCGCTGTACCGACTCGAGCAGCGTGGCCGCCGCCGCGGGGTAGGCAGCCTGCGCCAGATAATGCGGCACGTGCACCGCGAAGCCGATGGCATCGCGGCCGCCCGCGCCAAGCCGGTACTCCAGCAGCGCGGCGGCGCTGCCCGGCACTTGCAGCTTGTCGACCAGCGGCCGGTAGCCCTCGATGAGCTCGGGCTGCGTCGCGTGCGCGGTGACGCCCAGCTGCCTGGTGTGCGGGACGCCCATCGGGATGCCGTGAAAGCCCACCGCCAGCCGGACGCGAAGGTCCGCGGACAGCTGCATGACAGCAGCGGTGAACGCCTCCCACTCGCGATCGGGCTCAAGGCCGGCCAGCAGCAAGAACGGCGTGCCTTCCGAGTCGTGCATTAGAGAGACGGCGAGCTCGGGCGCGTCGTAGTCGTCCCAGTGGTCCTTGGAAAACGTCATGATCGGCCGGCGCGACCGGTAATCCAGCAGCGAGTCAATGTCGAACTTGGCGACTTGCTGGTGCTCCAGCGTCGTCATCAAGTGCGTGGTCAGCAGCCGCCCGGCAGCGCCGGCGTCGATGAAGCCGTCCAGGTAGTAGAGCATGACCAGGTCGCCCTCGGGCTCGGGCGCGACAGGACCCACCTCGTACAGGTCGGCCGGATTACGCACCACGTCTTATCAGCCCTTCGTGTTCGCGGCTACCTCTCAGTCTTACCAACGCGCCGGAGTCGCTGGTAATCCCCGCAGCGTCAAACCTAGCGGTCCGGGCGGGATGTGCCGATTCGGCGCTAGGGACCGCGCTCGCGCCACCGGGTCAGCAGGTTCGACATTTCAGCGCTCAGGAATTCGAAGTAACGGACGGTAACGGCCATCCGGGCGCCAGCCGGGGTGTCGGGGCCCAGTGCGGTGACGCCGTCTCGCAACTCGGTCACCCAGCGGGCGAACTGGCGATCGCGGAGCCCGACTATCTCTTCCCACACGTCCGTGGGCATGCGGTAGTGCTGGCGGCGCGAGCCCGGCTCGCCCTCGGCTGTCACCAGGCCTACCTGGATCAGGTACCGGACGCCGCCGGACACCGAGGCCGGGCTGGTCTTGAGTATTTCGGCGAGCTCGGCCGCGGTGAGCCGGCTCGAGTCCGAGGTCAGCAGGGCAACAAAGATCCGGGCCGGGGTGCGCGGAAAGCCGGCCTGGGTCAGCAGGCCGGTGAAGCCTTCGATGAAGGCGCGGACGGCGCGCGCATCGCGGCTGTCGGCAGGGTCGTGGCCGTCCGGGCCACTGGCGCGGTCGCGGATACGC
>DATHQE010000147.1:0-12304 GCA_035483035.1 Streptosporangiaceae bacterium
CCTGATCTGCTTCACCTGTGGCGCCAACCTGCCGCGTCCGAGTCCCGGGGATGACGACTATCCGGCACCGGCCACCGTGATGCAGGAATACCTCCGGCCGGACGAGCGGCCAGGTGCCATCTCGCCCGCCGTTCTCCGGCTCTCGTTCCCGACCGGGAACGTGGAAGTTCCAGCCGGGACGTCATTGCTCCTGGGTCGTGATCCGGCCGAATCCCTGGTGGCCGCCGCGTTCGCTGACTTCGAGAACGTGTCCAGGCGGCATGCCACCGTCAGCGTCGACGACAGCGGCCGCGCTAGCATCCGCGACGAGGACTCGACCAACGGCACCTACCTCAACGGCGACCGCGTACCGCCCGGTGTGGCGGTCCGCCTCGCCGACGGCGACGTCGTCCGGCTTGGCGCGGACGTCTCCGCCGACGTCATGCTGCCGCGCCAGCACCCCGACCCGGCGTCGTTCAGCCGCGACTAGAGCCGCGCCGGCCGCTGGACGCCACCCGGCTAACTGGCCGTAACCTTGGCCGGTGAGCACGCTGCCCATCCAGAACGCGCGCCTGGCAGGTCCCCGCAGGTGATCCACCTCGAACTGAGCTGGGAGCAGGCCGCCGGAGCGGCCGCCGGCCTGGCCGTCGCCACCGTTGCGCTGCGGGCTGCGCGCAAGCCGCGGCTGGCCTCGGTCGCGGTGTTCACACAGGAAACCGCGCTGGTGATCGCCTTGTTCGCGCTGTGGCAGTACGCCGGCTCGTTCTCCGTCATGGGGCCTGGCGGCGCGCTCAGCCGGGCCCGGTGGATCTGGAACTTCGAACGGGCCATCCACCTGCCCAGCGAGACGGCGATCCAGCGGCTGTTCCTGCCGCACCCAGTGCTGATCCAGTTCTTCAACTTGTACTACGACGTGCTGCACTTCCCGGTGCTGATTGCGACCTTGATCTGGCTCTTTGTCTGGCACCGCGGCCGATACGGCCGGTGGCGCACCACGCTCGCGGTGTTCACGGGTATCAGCCTGCTTGTGCAGTTCATCCCGGTCGCACCGCCGCGGATGCTGCCCGGCACCGGCCTGGTCGATACCGCGGTGATCTACCACCAGTCGGTCTACTCGAACGCGACCGGGTTCGACCCCGACCAGCTGTCAGCGATGCCATCGGTCCATGTCGGCTGGGCGATCCTGGTGGCGATCGCCCTCATCACCACGGCGCACAGCCGATGGCGGTGGCTGGCCGTGCTCTACCCGGCCATGACGACGCTGGCCGTGATCGTGACCGCCAACCATTTCTGGCTGGACGGCATCGCCGCGGCCATCATCCTCCTCCTCGTGCTCGCGGCGCAGATCCTGGTCCGGCGCTTGATAGCGGCTCGCTCAGGGCTGTCGGCTGAGACTGAGCAGGCGATGACGGCAGATTCGGCTATGGCTGCTGATCGTCGATGACGATGCCGAGCGTGGCCGCGAGCACGGGCGCCACAACCGCCAGCTGACCTGAGCTGATAATCGCGCCGCGAAGCGAGCCGGCGTCGATGATGAGGCCGAGCTCGGCGTCCCGGAGGTCAGTCCGGTCCATCGTCACCTTGCTCATGTCCGCCCTGGTGAGCGCCGAGCCCGGGAACGAGCACTGCGTGAGCGTGGCGCCGCCAAAGTCCACGTCGCTCAGCACGCAGTTGCGGAACGTCACGCTGGTCAGGCGGGACGCCCGGAAGTTCACCGAGTCCAGCTTGCAGCCGCTGAAGACGACGCGGCGCAGCTCTGCGCCGAAGACCTGAACGCCAGCCAGCGAGGAGCCGATTACGGTCACGTCCTGCCACGCGCTCTCGGCGAGGCTGGTCCCGGTCAGCCGGACATCGCGTAGCCAGACGTCGCGCAGCCCCGCACGCTGCAGCTGCCCGTTGCTGATCGAGACTTGCTGGAAGGCGCACTCCAGGAAGTGCGCGTTCGGCATGTGCGGGTCGTGGTACTCGGCCCGCTCGAACAGCACAGTGTCGTACTCGCGGTCGCTGTCAAGCGTGCCGTCGTGCCGGAGCAGGGCCCGAGCGTACGGCAGATCTGCCAGGTCAGGCAGTTTCATCGCGATCCTGTTCATCACGATCCTGTTCAGCACGATCCAGTTCAGCGCCGTCCGGTCCTGCCTCCGGCGAGCCGGCAAGGAACCGCTGCACATCGCGGGCCTCGACGGCGAGGGCCGTCTCGACGTCAGCGGGCAGCGGCCCGAACCGGTCCAGCGTCACCTCGCCCGCCGAGTATGTCCAGATCCCGGCCGCCTGACCGTCAACCAGGGCGAACGGCCGGAAAAGGCCGTTCACCGTGACGATGCCCTGATGGCCGCGCAGTACCGGCTCGCGCGACGCCCAGCCCAGCAGGACGGCGTCGTAAGCGCCAAGCAACCGAGGCGGTGGCAGGCTCACGTCCTCTCGCGGTGCTGCCGCTAGCTCGACCAGTCCGCCTGGCAGCTCGCGGATCTCAGCACCGATCGCGTGCAGGGCGTTGCGCACCTGCCCGAGCGGCAGTCCCGCCCACTTGGCCAGGTCCCGGTCCGACGCGGGGCCGTGCCCGGCCAGGTAGCGGCGGGCAAGCTCGGCCAGTGCGGCATCCCGGTCGAATGCGCCCGGTGGTGGCCCGAGCCAGTCCCTGGTGCTCACATACGCATGCTGCGTGCCGATCATCGGGCCGCGTACGGCGATGCCGCGCAGGCTCGCCAGTATCAGCACGTGTAGTGCGCACCCTGCGGCGCTCGGCAGGCCAGCGGCGGACAGCCGGTCGGCTAGCTGCGCCCTGGTGAGCGGGCCGTCGGCCACGAGCGCTTGCTCGACGACGGCGACACCCTTGTCAGCATCCGCCGCGGACACGCCAAGCCCGGACAGGATGCGCTGGCAGCCGAGCTGGAACTGCGGCTTGGCCGTCAGCGGGTGCAGCCACCAGTAGTCCTCGCTGCGGACAAGGTGGAGCGTGCCGCGGTTCAGCCAGGTGATGACCAGTGATCTGTCGCGGGTAAGCGCACGGTCGACGTCCGCGGCGGTGAGGCCGGTCGTTCGGGACCGGATCGCTAGCCTGGCCCCGCGCGGGTCCTGGCCCTGGATCGCGAGCAGCCGCTCGGCGACAGCGACCGGGCTTCGGGCCGGGTCGCCCGACAGTCGCTGCGCCGCGAACCGTTGCGCCTGGACAAGCCGGTCCCACCCCGGCGGCTCCGGCGCGGTGTCCGCTGGCACATCGCCTCCTTCGCAGCAACCTCACCAGTCAGCTAGCTCCATCATCGCCGACATCACCGACATCCCGCCCGCCGCTCGGCACGGTCCCGCGTCCGACTGGCCGAATCTTGCGGCATGGTTGTGGCAACCACGACGCTGTTTGGTCAGCAGAGTCACAGCCATGCCCAATTGGACCGCTTCGCTGAGCCGCCCCTACGCTATAGTGAAGCGTCGACTTGACTATCACCGTCCGAAACTGCATACTCAAGTACATGCTTAACCAAGCTGCGGACCTGGGCGGGGTGTTCCAGGCGCTCGCTGGCCCTTGCCTGGTCTGGTCGCAGAAGATTCGCCGGGCTAGAACCTGCGCCAGCAACCCGGGCACGCTGGAGTCGGCCAAGCGCTGGATTGCCGACCGCCGGTCCCTGTGGGAGCGCCGCCTGGACCGCATCGGCGACTACCTGGCCGACGCCGCCCGCAGCGGGCCGCCGCGTACGCCCGACAAGACGCACCACCACCACCATCTCGACCACCCTGAGGAGAACCAGTGAGCGAGCGTTCCGTCAACCACGCGACATTCGTCGTCGAGCGCACCTACCCTGCGCATCCGGCCAAGGTCTTCGGTGCCTGGGCCGACGCAGCGGCCAAGGCCGTCTGGATGGACGACCCCGACTTCAAGTCCGACGGGACGGTGGCCGACATGGACTTCCGCGTCGGCGGACACGAGCGTTTTGGCGGCCTGACCCCCGAGGGCAGCTCCTACAGCTACGACGCGACCTACTACGACATCGTGCCGGACCGCCGGATCGTGTACTGCTACGAGATGTACTCAGGCGGCGAGCGCATGTCGGTGTCGGTCGCCACTGTCGACATCGTGCCTGCCGGGACCGGCACCAAGCTCACTGTGACCGAGCAGGGCGTATTCCTGGACGGCATCGACAAGCCCGAGGCACGCGAGGAGGGAACCGCCTGGCTGCTCGACAACCTGGGCAAGTACCTCGAGTCGCACACCGAGCGCGCCGAGAGTTAGCACAGTCAGATGCGCAAGATCTTCGTGTTCCTCATGACGACGCTCGACGGGTACCACGAGACGATCGCCGGCGACCTGTCCTGGCACAACGTCGACGCCGAGTTCCTCGACTTCGCCGCGGCGCAGCTGGACGAGGCGGACACGCTGCTGTTCGGCCGGCGGACGTACGAGCACATGGCCGCCTTCTGGCCCACTGAAGCCGCTCAGGGTGGTGATCCGGCCATCACGACCCGGATGAACGGCTTCGACAAGATCGTCGTGTCCCGCACGCTCACCGAGGCAGGCTGGGGGCCTGTGACCGTCATCAGCGACGACGTGGTCGCGCAGCTCGCCAAGATCAAGACCCAGTCGGGCAAGGACATCGCTCTGATTGGCAGCTCGGATCTCGCCGCGAGCCTGCTCGGCACCGGCGTCATCGACGAGATCCGCGTCATGGTGAACCCGGTCGCTCTTGGCAGCGGCCATCCCATGCTCGCCGGCGGTGATCCGACGAAGCTCGAGCTACTGGGAGTCCGCCAGTTCGGCTCCGGCAACGTCTTGCTCACCTATCGGCCGAGCTTGTGACCATGAGCCCAGTTTCGAGCCTGGCCGGCGGGTTCGGCCGGCTTACACTGAGAGACGCAGGTTCCGAGTTGGTCTAGCCAGCGCGCGGGGGGACGATGACCGGCGGCGACAACGCGGGTTTTATCCGGGCATCAGACGACGACCGCGCACGGGTGCAGTCGGTCATCAACGACGCGTTCGCTGATGGCCGGCTCAGCCGTGAGGAATGGGAGGAGCGGGCGACCGCTCTGGGCGGCCCGGTGACCTACGGCGAGCTGGCCACGCTCACCGCGGACCTGCCAGTGCCGTTCGTCGTCCCCCAGCCTCAGCCGGTCCCGGTCTGGCCGGCGCCGACGGCTCAGGAACGGACGAGCGGCCTCGCCATCGCGGCGCTCGCGTGCGGACTCGGCCAGCTGCTCGTCGGGTTCCCGGCCGGCATCGCGGCGATCATCCTCGGTCACAAGGCCCGGCGACAGATCCGGCAGACGGGCGAGCAAGGCGACGGCATGGCCCTGACCGGACTGATCCTCGGTTATGTCGGGACGGTCGGGCTAGCCGTGCTCGTGCTGGCTGCGCTCCTGTTCTTCGTAGCCGCGACGAGCCACCCCGGCTGAGCCGAGCGGTCCGGCGGGGCGCGCGGAATCGGCCCCGTTCCCGGTCTTAGGGCTTTTCACTGTCGAGTGAAGCCATGCCGCCGGGGTCGTACCGATCCCCCGCCACCGCCGACGCGGGGACCGCCGCCTCGATCGCCGCCAGCTCGTCCGCCGTCAGAGTCAGGTCTACCGCAGCGAGCGCCTCGGCGAGGCGGTCCCGGCGCTTGGTGCCGACGAGCGGGATGATGTCGCGACCGCGCGACAGCACCCAGGCGATGGCCAGCTGCGCCGTGCTCACGCTCCGGTCGGCTGCGATTCGCTCGAGCGCGCTGAGCAGGTCCAGGTTGCGGCGCAGGTTGTCGCCCTGGAAGCGAGGGAACCTGGCCCGCGGGTCGCCCGGCCCGATGGCCCGCGCGCTGTCGGCGGACAGCAGCCCGCGGGACATGATGCCGTAGGCGGTCACGCCGATGCCGAGCTCGCGCACGGTCGGCAGGATCTCAGCTTCGATCCCCCGGCTCATCAGCGAGTACTCGATCTGCAGGCCGGCCACCGGGTGCACCGCGGCGGCCCGCCTGATCGTCTCCGCTCCCATCTCCGACAGGCCCAGGTAGCGCACGTAGCCGGCCTGGATCATCTCGGCGATCGCGCCCACCGTCTCTTCGATAGGAACGCGGTGGTCCAGCCGCGCCGGCTGATACAGGTCGACGTAGTCCGTCCCGAGCCGGGTCAGCGTGTAGGCGAGCGAGTTCTTCACCGCGGCCGGGCTTGCGTCATGACCGATGAACGCGCCGCCCGGTTCGCGCTGACCGCCAAACTTGACCTGAATGAAAACGCTGGACCGGTCGACGCCTCGCAGCGCGTCGCGCAGCAGCAGCTCGTTATGCCCCATGCCGTAGAAGTCGCCGGTGTCCAGGAGGGTGATCCCGGCGTCGAGCGCGGCCCTGATCGTGGCCGTGCTCTCGGTCTCGTCGGCCGGGCCGTAGATGCCGGACATGCCCATGAGCCCAAGGCCGACGCGCGATACGCGCGGGCCGCCGCGGCCGAGCTCAGTCAGTTCCACCGGTGCCTCCGTTCGTGGCCAGATAGACGGGCTCCCCCTGAACGTAGGTTGCCAGCACGCCAGTGCTGCCGATGTCGGCGGGCGGGTGCGCGAACGGATCCCGGTCCAGCACGACCAGGTCAGCCAGCTTGCCGCGCTCGATCGAGCCGGTCTCGTCATCGAGGTGGTTCACGTACGCCGAGCCGATCGTGTACGCAGCGAGCGCCTCGGCCAGGTCCAGCCGCTGAGTCGCAAGGAACGGCTCGGCCTGCGCTCCGGTCGCTCCAGGCAGCGAGCGGTTAACCGCGACGTGGATGGCGCGCAGCGGGTTCGCGCTGCTGACGGCCCAGTCACTGCCCGCCGCCAGGCGGGCGCCACTGCGCAGCAGGTCGCCGAAGACGTACTGGCGCTGCGTCCGCTCCGGGCCGATGAACGGGATCGTCAGCTCGTCCATCTGCGGCTCATGCGCGGCCCAGAGGCCCTGCATGTTGGCGGTGACGTCGAGCGCGGCGAAACGGGGCACGTCGGCCGGGTGCATCACCTGAAGGTGGGCGATGTGATGCCGGTTGTCGCTGCGGTGCTGGCCCTCGTCGGGCCGGTTAGCGGCGCGAGCCGCTTCGATGGCGTCGAGCGCCTCGCGCACTGCGCGGTCGCCGATCGCGTGCAGGTGGACCTGGAAGCCAAGCGCGTCCAGCTGGGTGACGTAGCCGCGCAGCGCATCGGGGTCCACGTAGGACAGGCCGCTGCCGTGGTCGTGACATCCGATCGGGTCGTGATAGGGCTCGAGCATTCCGGCGGTGAAGTTCTCCGCGACGCCGTCCTGCATGATCTTCACGGTGTTCGCGCGGAACCGGGGGCCCCGGCCGCGCTCGCGGCGCGCGAGGATGTCGGGCAGCTGCTCGCCGCCGCGGGTCCGGTCCCACCACAGCGCGCCCTCGACCCTTGCTGTGAGCTGGCCGCTGGCCGCGGCCGCCAGGTACACCGCCAGCGGGTCGGGGCTGCCGAGGTAGTCCCCCACGATGGCGTCCTGCCACGCGGTGATGCCACGGGCGTGCATGTGCTGCTGGGCCAGGAGCAGACCGGCGAGCCGCTCCTCGACGGACAGCGCGGGTAGCAGGACGCCGACCAGGTTCGCCGCGCCCTCGTGCAGGGTGCCCTGCGGGCTGCCGTCCAGCTCGCGCTCGATCCGGCCGTCGACCGGATCGGGGGTCCGCGCGTCGATGCCCGCGAGTTCCAGGGCACGAGTGCTGGCCCAGGCGCCGTGGCCGTCGCGGTTGGACAGGTACGCCGGCCGGCCGCCGGTCACGGCGTCGAGCGTCTGGCGGTCCGGGGTGCCGCCGGGGAACCACTCCATCCGCCAGCCAGAGCCCGCGATCCACTGCCGGTCGGGATGCTCGCGGGCAAAGTCGCTGATCCTGGCGAGAGCGTCGTCGAGGCTCGCCGCGCCGATGAGGTTGCACCCGAGCATCGTGATGCCGGCGAAGGCCGGGTGCACGTGCGCGTCCTGGAAGCCGGGCACCAGCGCGCGCCCGCGCAGGTCGACGACCTCGGTCGCCGGGCCGATGAGGTCCTGGATGTCACGATCGCCGGCGTTCCCGATCGCCTCGATCCGCCCGCCGACAACCGCCACTGCGCTGGCCGGGCGTCCGCTGGCCGCCGTCGCAGGCACCACTCGCCGCCCGGTGGCATCGGCGGTGTACACCGCGCCGCCCGCCAGCACCAGCTCCGCCTGCTGTCCCATTCACGTCCGCCTCTCATGTGCGCCTTGGTCCTGGGGCCCGAGACAACCCTTACCACGCGGGCGGGCTGGGGCTCACTGCCGCGTCGAATCCTGCCAGCGGACCGCGCGGATCGCTGACGTGGCGAGGACTGCCGCGCTGCTCACAGTGGCGTAGGCGGCGGCGAAGCCGAGCAGCCTGCCCGCGCCGACGAGGCCGGCCACCGAGCCCATCACTGTCCAGCCGAGCGATCCGAGCGCGAAGGAGCCGGTCATGGTGAACGCTGTCGTTCGCGCGAGCAGCTCGGGTGCTACTCGCTGTTGCATCACCGTGGTCCAGAACGTGCCGAATACTGCGCTGCCGCAACCGGCCGCAGCCGCCGCCGCGATCACCGGCAGCAGCGGCGCGCGGAGGGCCAGCAGCAGGCACGGCAGCGCGTAGCCGAAGGTGCCGACGACCGCGACCACGAGCGGCCGGCGCGGCCGCCGGCCGACCAGCGAGAGGCCTGCGAGGACCGAGCCGCCCGCGTACGCAGCGGCGATCGCGCCCCACGCGCCCGCGCCGCCGAGGTACTGCCGGGCCAGGATCGGGCCGAGCAGCAGGTACGGCGCCCACGTGAACAGATTGAATAGCGCGAACTGCATAGTCGTCAGCCACAGCCAGGTCTGGCCGCGGAACTGCGCCCAGCCGTCGGCCAGGTCCCGCCAGGGCGACTGCGTGGGCGGACTGGTGGCCGGGATCGTCAGCATCGCGAGGCTGAGAACGCTCACGCCGAAGCTGGCTGCATCAAGCGCGATGACCACCGCCGAGCTCGACAGCGCGATCGTGATCCCGGCCAGGGCAGGCCCCGCGACGGTCGCCGCGGACTGCGCGACGCTCAGCAGCGTATTGGCGTCCGGCAGCTTGTCCGGCGGCGCGATCTCCGCGCGCAGGCCGCCGAGCGCGGGGTTGAAGAAGCCCTCGCCAGTCCCGAGCAGACCTGCAAGAACGGCGAATACCCAGATCGACGGACGCCCGCCGAAGAGGATGGCAGCCAGCGTGCCCTGCACGGCCAGCCGGGCTGTGTCGGTGATCAGCATCACCGGCCGCCTGCCAACGCGGTCGGCGAGCACTCCCCCACCGAGCATGACGAACACCTGCGGGACGACGTTCGCGGCGAATACGTAGCCGAGCTCAGACGCGCTGCCGCCGTTGTCGAGGACGGCGAAGGTCAGCGCGATTCGTGACATCGACGTCCCCAGCAGCGACGTCGCGTAGCCCGCATAGAACACGCGGAAGTTGCGCTCCGCCAGCGGGCCGAGCCTGCGACGCCAGGCGCCCGGGCGCCGCGCAGAATGACCGGTGACGTTGGCACCGTTAATCTCGCGCGGCGAATGCGCGCGTGATTTACTGCGATTATCACCGGCGGATTCATCGAATGTATCCACGTCAATAACAATGCCAGGTTTTCGTTATTACCGGCACCGATATTCGGTGGCTCCATAGCACAAATCACCAGGCCAGCGGCCTATTGTCGCAGTAAATTAGGTATCACCTGCCGCCCTGCCATCGCGATAGAATGAGCGGATGAACGCGCTAGCGGTCGCCAACGTTGCGCCGGTCGAGTACGCGGTCGCCGTGGATCGTTATCTGACCGAGGCTGAGCTCAGCGCCGGTTCCCGCCGCGTATACCGGATTTCGCTGGCTAGCTGGGCCTGGCCGCTGGTCGGCAAGCAGCGGCCATCGGGCGTGGACAGGCGCCGTGCGATCCCACCGGTCGTACCGCTGGCCGTGCTCGATCAGGATGATGCCGGGCGCTTGCTCGCCGACGCGGTGGCGTCGCGGCTGCGGCAAGCCGAGGTCCGCACGGTGCACCGGGAGCTATCCGCGCTGCGCAGCGCGATCGGCTGGTGGCGGCGCCAGGAGTGGATAGCGGCAGATCCGACCATTGCCTTGGCTGGTGCCGGCGGGCGGCTTACCGGCGTGCGAGTACTGACGGAGGCCGACGTCGCCGTGCTGTTCCGTTCTCGAGCGAGCCTGCGCGAGCAAGCGCTATGGCATCTGCTTCGCGATTCCGGCGCAGCCGCCGAGACCGTGCTCAGACTGGATGCAGGCGGCGTGGACGTGCGCGGGAGGCGGGCAAGGACGGCCAGCGGCGCGCCGATCGAGTGGAGCGCCCGTACTAGTGACCTGCTGGGCTGGCTGCTCGCTGGCCGACGGCACGGGCCGCTGTTCCTCACGGACCGGCGCGCGCCAGCCGGCACCGCGGACGCGGACGTCTGCCCGCTAAGCGGCCGGGGCCGGATGTCATACCGCCGGGCGGCTGAGATCTTCACCGAGCACACTCGCCAGCTTGACACCACGGGGCGCGGCTGGATGCTCCATCAACTGCGGCGCAGCGCGCCTTAGCCGCGCGTTAGGCGTGCCTAAGGCGAGGCGTTGGGCGCCGGCTTAAAGGCCAGATCCGGCCGCCAGCTCGAAGACCGTGTAAGGGCGGCCGGGACCGACTTCCTCGGTGCTGATCACCGCGCCGGCCGGGGCCTCCTGGCGGATGCGCCCCGCGAACTCCTCAGCCTGGTCCTCGTTGTTCGCGCCGACGACGAGGAACCGCCAGCGCCGCACGACCGAGTAGCCCTCGGCTGCCAGCCCAGCTGCGAGCGCCACCGACTCGCGATGCGACGGGAGCTGTACTCGGACCTCGAACAGGGCCACTCCACCTGTCACCGACTGGCTGGTCTCCTCCTCGTCCAGATGCTCACGCTCGGCCTGGACCTCGGCCGGCGTGGCGGGCAGCGGCACGTCGGCGGCTTCCCATTCCTCCGCCAGCGGGTGCCATCGCTCGGCGGTGTAGTCCGCGTCCAGGCCATGACCGGACAGCAGATCGCGGACCGACTGCTGGGCGGCGGCGGCGGCGTCCTGCGTATGCGCGTACAGGAACAGCTCGTCCCCGCCGCCGATGCCGACCACGACCCGGCCTCCGAGGCGCTGATGCACTTCGTCCTCGACCTTGTGGGCGCTCAGGTGCTCGGCTGCCTTGCCCGCCTGGCCACCGGTCCGCAGGCGTACGGTGACCCGCCAGTCGTTGTCGTCGGTCGTCGCGCCATCGCCTGTCACGGCGTTCTCGTCTGTCACGGCCGTGAGCCTACTCCGCGCAGCGGACTGAAAGACTCCCGGCTCCTGGCCGGGTGGGCAGGCGGACTCTGCCCAGAAGAGCAGGCTCGGCGGCGCTTGTGACGGCGCGGTTGTTGTAGCGAGGTTGTTGTGGCACAGTGCCCGCATGACCATGGTCACCACCAGGTACGGCATTGTGAGCGGCGCGTCCGCCGACGGCGTGAGCAGGTTCCTTGGCATTCCCTATGCGGCCAGTCCGACCGGCTCGCTGCGGTTCAAGGCACCGGAACCGCCGGCGCCGTGGGACGGCGTCCGCGCGTGCACCGAGTTCGGGCCGACGCCGCCGAAGCCCGACTACGTGGCGCCGTTCGACACGCTGCTGCCAGAACCGAGTATCCCCGGCGACGACTGGCTGACGCTTAATGTCTGGACGCCAGATCCGGGCGGTACTGCGCCCGTCATGGTGTGGATCCATGGTGGCGCGTTCAGCAATGGCAATTCGGCCGTCCGAATGTACGACGGGCACGCCTTCGCCCGTGACGGCGTTGTCCTGGTCAGCATCAACTACCGGCTCGGCATCGACGGGTTCGCGCTGCTGCCGGACGCACCGCCGAACCGGGGCCTGCTGGATCAGGTAGCGGCGCTGGAGTGGGTTCGGGACAACATCGCCGCGTTCGGCGGCGACCCGGCGAACGTGACGATCTTCGGCGAGTCCGCCGGCGCTATGAGCGTCAGCACGCTGCTCGGCATGCCGCGGGCCCGCGGGCTATTCGGCAAGGTGATTGCGCAGAGCGGCGCAGCGCAGGTCGGCGCCGATCCCCACGATGCTCAACTGGTCACTGGCGAGCTGAGCGGTGTACTCGGCTTCGAGGCCTCCGCCGCTACCCTCGCCGACCTGGATCTGGACAAGCTCATCGCCGCGCAGGCGGCCGTCCGCGACGCTTTGGCGGCCGCGCCAGACCCTGCCCGGTGGGGCACGAGCATCGTCGCGACGTCCATGGCGTTCATCCCGGTGATCGACGGTGACGTGCTTCCCGTTCATCCGCTGGCCGCCCTGGCCACCGGTCAGGGGTCTGACGTCACGCTGCTGGCGGGCACGAACACCGAGGAGTTCCGGCTG
>DATHQE010000148.1:0-2159 GCA_035483035.1 Streptosporangiaceae bacterium
GGTCGCTAACTCTCGCCGAGGAAGCCGGCCAGGGCCTCGAGGACCAGGTCCGGTGCTTCCTCGGGCGGGAAGTGGCCGGTGGGCAGGGCGGTGCCGCGGACGTCGGCGGCGTACTCCTGCCACACGCTGAGCGGCTCGTAGGCGCGGCCGACGAAGCCCTGGCTGCCCCACAGAACCAGGACGGGGCAGCCGATCTTTTGCCCGGCGGCGAAGCTCTGGTCGTCGTCGGTCAGGTCGGTGCTGGCCGCGGCGCGGTAGTCGGCGCATGAGCCCGCGATCGTGGCCGGGTCGCTGAAGCAGCGGATGTAGTCCGCCATCACGTCGGGCTCGATGCCGGCATCCATCTGCGAGTCGAGCCAGAAGGCAGCGTCGGCGGCGATCATGTGCTCGGGGATGCCGTTCGGCTCGGCTAGGAAGAACCAGTGGTAATAGGCCAGGCCCATCTCCCGGCTCACGTGACGGAAGACATGCCGGGTCGGCACGATGTCCAGGACGGCCAGCCGCTCGACGGCCTCTGGGTGATCCAGGACCAGCCGGTGCGCGACCCGGCCGCCGCGATCGTGGCCGACCAGGCCGAACCGGCCGAAACCGAGCTCGCGCATCAGCCCGACCTGGTCCCGGGCCATGAACCGCTTGGAGTACACGCGGCCTGCTTCGTCCGGCTTCGGCTTGGCCGAGTCTCCGTAGCCGCGCAGGTCAGCCAACACGACGGTGTGGTCGCGGGCCAGGCCGGGGGCGACCTGCCGCCATACCAGGTGGTTCTGCGGGTAGCCGTGCAGTAGCAGCAGGGGCGGGCCCGACCCGGCGACGGCGCAGTTGATGGTGACGCCGGCCACGTCCACGCGGCGGTAGTCGAAGCCGGGCAGCACGGGAGGGGTCATGATTGCAGCTCCTGTTCCAGCCGGGCCGCCGCCACGGGCGGCGAGCTGCTGATTGTCCGTAGCTGGTCGGCTGACGCGAGATGTGTTCCGGCCGGATCCCAGGCGTCCAGGTGCTCGTTCAGCCAGCCATCTACCGACACCCATGTGGTTGAGGCTCGAAGGAGGATCCATGGGGAGGACGCGCCTTGGAGTCCGCCGGCGTACCGCACGGTCAGCTCTACGGTCGGTATGGCCTGGGGAGTTGTGAGCACTGCCGCATATGACGGCGCCAGCGCATCCATGAGCATGATGAGCCGGAAGATGTCTGGCGGCTGGTCATCCTCGGTGAGGCGGAGCCATGCGGTCAGCACGGGGCGCGGGCCGCCAGCGTACGGGCGGCTGCTATCGGTGGGCCGGACCTCAAGAAACTGGCCGATCGGCGTGAGTCCGGGCGGGATGGCGTAGCGCTCGCAGTTGCCGTGCGGCGGCACGGACGGACAGGCCGGAGCCACTGGCTGCAGCCACGGGGGCCTGATCGCACCTGTTACCAGCGAAGCCGAGACCAGGCACGATCTGTCGCCGTCCGCCGGGAATGCGTCGGCCGAAGCGCGCCCCCGGCGGGGTCGGGTGATCGCTACGGTGAACGCCTGATTGACAGGACGGTGCAGGCGCACGGTCGCGCTTCGCATCAGGCCCGTGTCTTCGCCGGAGTACGTCGCTTTGGCCAGCAAGGCGAGAGTCAGGCCGCCGTGAAGGCCTCCGAAGCCCCATAGCTGCGCGGGAGGCTCGATGGGCTGGCGGGCTGCCAGGTCGACCTGGTCGAGCCAGCGTCCAGGGGGCGAAGGGGGAGCTGCTGTGTCCGTCGATGCCATGCCTTATCGTCTCCCGCCCTCGGCCTGAAGCCGAATAGATCAGGGTCGCGCCGACCCGAGTTGGTTGTTGTAGACCCGCAGCGCATCGTGGCCAGGTCAAGCAGGGGAGTCGTTATCCCGAGCTGATTCCCTCGGCGCGCGAGATCCGCCAGGATCGTTTCAGCCTCGGCTGACCGGCCGGCGGCCACGTCTCGCGACATCGACGATGTGAGGTTCGATCCGTCTTCGGTAATGCTGCGGGTCGTGTTAGCCGTCACGGCCTGAGGTATCGGGTAACCTGCTGCCGCCGAAACAGAGGTGGCCTCGGCGAGAATCGCTGGGCCCAGGTCACGCCCGCCGGGTACCGCCACGATGTCGCCCACGGTGCCCCGCATCAGGCAGGTCAGGGCCCCGACCGTCGCGATGAACACCCATTTCTGCCACATCT
>DATHQE010000149.1:0-4289 GCA_035483035.1 Streptosporangiaceae bacterium
CTGCTCGAATACCACGTCGTTGGTGAGCCCTCTGGCCTTGAGCTCCCGATGCCGCCGCCGCACGTAGTCCTCCGCCAGCTCCGAGAAGTACCCGAGCACATCCGCGACCACGCGGGCGGCCTCAGCTGGGCTCAGGGGGCAAGTGCGGATCAGGTACTCGACAAGGTCGTCAGGCGGCTGCTGTCCGGGCACGCTGCCCATCATGGGCGTGAGCTCCCTCGCTTTTCAATAATCCTGCCCGGAATCGGGCAGGATTTCCTATGAGCGCGCCGTCAGTTTAGCCTGGCCGCTCGCCAGCCCAGTTCGCAGCGCTCCACGAACCCGCCGACCGCGAGCGACCCGAGGCACCGGAGCGCAGTGTCCAGGTCGACTCCTGCCCGGACCGCGATGCTGGCCGGGCCACGGCCGCCCCGCAGTGGTACCTCCTCCAGCACCGCCACCGATGTCGGATCGAGCATGTCTCGTGCTGTCGCAGGCCCATGGCGCGGCCCTTCTGACGGACCGGCGCCCGGCAGCGCGATGTGCTCGGCGACGTCGCTGCCGCAGGTGACGCACATGGCGCCATAGTCCCTGATCAGCTCGTGGCACCCGGCAGACTGCTCGGATGTGACCGGGCCGGGGACGGCCATCACCGGACGGCAGAGCTCCCGAGCGTGCCGCGCGGAGTTCAGCGCTCCGCTGCGAAGCGCCGCTTCCACGACCACCGTCCCGCGACTCAGGGCGGCGATGATCCGGTTGCGGACAAGGAACCCCGGCCGGGTCGGGCCTCGGTCGGGCGGGCATTCGCTGACGAGCACTCCGTGCGCGGCGATCGCAGCGAATAGCTCACCGTGGCCACGGGGGTACCCGAACTCAAGGCCGCCCGCCAGTACAGCCACGGTGACGCCGCTGGCGGCCAGGGCTCCCCGGTGTGCGCCGGCATCGATTCCGTAGGCTCCACCGGAGATGACGGCGACCCCGGAGTCGGCCAGCGTCGCCGCCATTTCGATAGCGACGTGACTGCCATAGCCCGTGGCTGCCCTTGACCCCACTATGGACACCGAGTTAAGGCACGCGAATCTCAGGTCAGCGGTGCCGCGCGCCCAGAGGACCACGGGCCGGGCGTTCCCGAGGTCATCGAGCTGGCTCGGCCATTCGGCATCACCAGGAATGATCACTCGCAATCCGCATTGCTGCCATGCAGCCAGCCGGGCGACGCTCGGCAGCTCGCCTAACCGGTCCCGCCACCGTGGCAGTGCCCTGGCCAATGCCGGATCCGGGACCTGATCGGACAGCACGGCCTGGCCGTCGGAGTCCACGCCGCTGACGGACGCCAGCAGGTCAGCCGCCGTCCTCGTCCGCAGCGCCGCGCCGAGCACCGGATCTCCCGGCTGTGCCAGGAAGCTCAGCGCGACCCGCGCATGGCGCTCGGCCGCCAACTCCCCGGTCATGGCCGTGCTCCTCGGCACAAATGGTGTCTGTAGATCCCGGGCCCAGGTGCGATAGTGCTCACGGTTCGATCGCCGACAACCATCGTGACCACCTCCGGTTGCGAAGGTCTCACGGATCAGGCGGTTGCAGCAGGCCGCCCAGCGAGGCTGTGGACGAACCGAACACGGCGCGCACGCCCTGTGCACATCCCAGGCGGACTGTCAGCATCTCCCGCGCTCAGCACGTCGAGCAGCTCGCCCGCTGACGGCATCGCCGCCCACAAGCCAGGACGCACCCGCCGCGCAGGCGGCCATCGACGTGATGACCGCCTGCGGTCGGCGCGGAACTGCGCCTGCTGCTAGCCGGTGACCGGGGGTGGCAGCAGGAACGGCCCGGTTACAGCGTTGGCATTGTCGCCGTAGCTCAGCCAGCTGCCGATGGGCCGTTGCTGGCCCACGCCCGGCCGGTTGTAGTCGCACACGCCGGACGGGAACGTCTGGCGGAGCTCCTGCTGCTCCGCGGCCGTGAACGTGACCGGGTAGCTGTCGAAGTTCAGCGGCTGGAGACTGCATTTCAGCTGCGTCATCGCGAGACCTTGACCCGCCACTAGGCGCGGGTTGGACGCGACTGGGAACTGCGTCGCGCACGGGCCCGTGGCGGGGTCCGTAAGCGTCTGCTGGACAAGGTTGCCCGACAGGAAGCAGCCGTCAGTCAGATCGACTGGCTTGTCGGCCAGTACCTTCTGCTGCGCGCTGCGATGTGAGTGATCGTTGTTGATCGCCGTCAGCCAGGCATCCATCTGAGCCAGCTCGTAGGTATTGGCCGCGTTAACGTCGGCCGCGGTCAGCTGATTCTCGATGATGACCTGGTTGGCGGCGGTGCCGTTGGCTGCGAGCAGCCGTGCGCGCATCACAAACGACCAGTCGGTGGTGTGGATGTCGAGCCCCAAGCCGGCGAAGTCGAGGTCATCGCGCTGGTCGATGATCGGAGTGGTGCGCAGGCCTAGTGACGCGCTGTTCGTCAGGTCATCGGCGTAGACGGCGTGCAGCGCCTGGGTGCTGGCATCGGTACGTTGCGGCATCTCGGCGCCGGTGAAGTCGATACCGCCGATGTCGGCGTTGAGCGCGACGAACTGGGCCGGGGTGATCGCCCCGGAATCCAGGGCCGCCAGCCCGTACTGAACCCCGACGTTGTCCAAGGCACTGTTCGGGAAGCCGGTTGCCGCGTTGGTTCCCACCTGATTGACGATCTGCTCATTCGCATTGCAGATGACGCCGGTCGGGTTGGTCACCGCGTTCCACTGGACGGCGGGCGGGATTGCCGGGTTGCAGCTGCCGGTGGCAGTGGCCCGGTTGGCGAAGGTGACATCCCACGACTGACAGGTGGTGTAGTCGTTGTAACCGGCGACCGCGGTTTTCTGAGCGGTGGTGAACGTCGACCCCGAGCCGGCGAAGAACGAGTCGAGCAGCCGGCAGTCGGTGACCGGCGCTCCGGTCGTGATCGGGTCGGGGAACGAGATGCTCGGGATGATCCCGTCCAAGATGCCCGGGTAGGAGTCGGCGATCTCATATTGCTGGATCGCGCCACCGGACCCGCCCCAGCCGATGGTGAACTGGACCGGGCCGTAGGTGTCGATGAAGTGCTCCTTCACCATCATCGCGGCCTCGGCCGAAATGATCGTGGAGCAGTTGTTGTCCAGCACGTTGAGGCTCGAGGACGCAACTGCGTAGCCCTGCGACAGGAACTCGTCGTCCAGGACGCCGCCGGTGCTATTGCCCTGGTGGAAGCCCGCGTCGCAGCCGCCGCCGAAGGTGTAAATGAGCTTGCCGTTCCAGCTGGTGTCGGGCCGCAGCGGGGTTGGCGCCTGCCCGTCATACAGCGCCGCCGTCTGGTACACGGCGCGGTCAATCGTGCCGGTCTCCACTCGCACGATGTACGGAACCTTTTGGCCGTTCACAGTCGCCATCGCCAGGTCTGAAGGCCTGGATGTCGGATCGGCCAGTGGCACGAACTGCCTGGACAGGCTGCTCATGTACTCGAACGAGATCTGAGTCGGCGCGGCGCAATCGGGCATCTGCGCCGCCGCCAGGCCGAAGGCCGTCGTCTCACAGAAAAACGGCAGCTGCTGCTTGCCGGAGAAGACGGGGCCGTTGATGGAGTGATCAGTGACAATCAGCGAGGCGAACTGGCCGTGTGCCGCCGCGACCAGCCGGTTGCGGCCGAGCTGGAGGCCGGTGACTAGCCCGAGCAGGCTGCCATCCGGCTGCTTCTGGAAGCTGGCGGTGACGTCGTTACTGTCGACGCTAACCCGGACGCTGGCCGACGAGGTGTGCTGTGGCACGACCACGCGCACCAAGACCTCGCCGCCGCTGACGAGCTCAGGACGGGGGTTGGAGACGGTCACTAGCGCCAGCCGGCCTGGCGGCCCACTGTTGGCCGGTCCAGCGGCCTGTGCCGCGCTGGGTGCGGCGATGACCCCGATCGCGGAGATGGCCGCCAGCCATACCAGAGGTCGGCCTCGCATCAGCTTTCTCACTCAGATCCTCCCTGACCGGCCCCCGGGCTCGTCCGATGACGTTCCCTACACGGGTATATCACCGGGCCAATAGGGAGAAAAGGGTTCTTCCCATTGTGGGAATGGAAGCGCGTTGGTGTTCACAGCCCCGCTCCCAGCCAGAGACCCAGCGCCGCGCTGATCTCGGCTTGCCGTGACCGCGCCTGGCGGCCAGGTCCGCCAGGGCTCAGCGGAATGCCGCGGCGTTGGCAGCGGCCCAGTCGGGGAAGCTGTGCGCCGGGGCGCCAGTGATGTCCTGGACCACCGAGGTGGCGGTCTCGGGATGGTCGACGAACCATTCCCAGGCATCCAGAGCCGTCTGCGC
>DATHQE010000150.1:0-8473 GCA_035483035.1 Streptosporangiaceae bacterium
GGGCGGCGGTCCGCGAGGCGGTGCGGGCCTCGGGTGCGGCGGCTCCGTGCGCTGATGTCGGGCGGCCGCGCGCCACTCGAGTGCTTGCGGCCGGGTGCCGGCGGGAGTAGTGGGCGTCGGCGGTCGAGTGGCCGAGGTGCATGCCGCCGGAGCCGTCTGCACGCACTGGCCCGGCAGCCGCGGTGCCGGGCACGAGCAACTGCCAGCCAGGCTCGATGAACGACGCACTGGTGAAAACCTGACCGTCACCCATCTCGTGGCCATAGTTCAGGCTGGCGATCTCGGGATACCGGTCGCCAGCGCCGAGGTAACGCTCCGCGAGTGACCACAAGCAGTCACCGGCGCGGACGACGACGAGCCTGCTGGCCACTGCACCGTACGCGTCCAGGTCTGCCTGCGGCGCCTCCGGAGCGCCCAGGTAGCCGGACATCGGCGAACCGGCGTCGCTAGCCGGACCAGGATGGCTGGCGGAGCCCGGCTGGGCGATCGCGGCCGCGGAGGCAGACAGGGTGATGGCTGACGGAGCCGCGAAGCCGAGCGCGACGAGAGCGACCAGGTACGCTGCGGTGCCCTGCAGCCCGCCGAGCCGCAAGTGCGGAGGATAGCGGCCGCGAATGGCCGCTTGCGCCTCGGTCAGGACGCACGCGGTGAACAACAGCCACGCCAGCCATGAGCACGCCCGGATGACCCCAACCAGCAAGCTGCCGTCATCACGGCTGACCAGGACCGCGGCGATCCGGTGCCACCCGGCGATCTGACCCGGCAGCGGCGACCCGCCGAACCGGTACAGCACCACAGGCAAGCCGGCCACCACGAGCACCAGCGCAGCCAGCGCCGCCAGCCCTGTGACCATGGCACGCGCACGGTTGATCATGTCCCTCCCGTCACGCCGGTCAATAGCGACGCAGTCGCCGTGCCGGTGCTAGTGAAGGAGTCGATCCCGATCAGCGAGAGAAACCTCGTCGGCTGGGTGATCGTCACGCTGATCCGAATCGCGCGCGCCCCGACGGCGACAGCAGTGAACCGGTTGTAGCCAGCGCTCACCAGGTAGGTGCGTGCCGCCGAAAGCGCCAGGCCCTGGTCGACGACGAACGAGCCGGACGCATACGCGGTCGACACGTTGACCGTGGTCGCGCCCGCGCGGGCGGCTTCCTGGGCCAGGGCGACAGCGGTCTCGTCCGCGGTGAGCTTGGCTCCGCCGTCGACCACGATTCCCGCGAGCGCCGCCAGCACGGCGAAGAGGATCACGATCATCAGCGAGAGCCCGCCCCGCTCACCATCGTGGTTGCGGTCAGGCATGCCGCTGATCGTGCCGCGACGGGTGTGACATCTCAGTGACAGGCGCATGCTGGCTCACCGTGACCGGTAGATGTCGAGCGGGCTGGTGAAGCTGGCCTGCAGCCGCGCGCTGCCGGGCAGGCCCGGCAGCGCCAGGCTGGACAGTGAGACCGTGCAGCTCACGGTCGCCGTCGCCGTTGCCGGCTCGCCCGGAGGGATCGCAAACTGGCTGGTGTCGATCACCACGACGGGCACGCAGCCGAGTCCGTCCTGCCGTAATGCGGTCCGCGCGCTGGCCTGCCCGGACCTCTGCGCTGCAGCGGCAGTGAGCGAGATCGACGCCTGCCGCGCGGCATCCCTCGCCGCGGCCTCAACGGACCCCTGCGCGATGCTGGTTCGCCCGGCCGCGATGACAAGTCCGAGGAGGCCGAGCAGGACCGGTGCCAGGATCACCAGCTCGAGCGCGGCGTTGCCGTCGTCGGCGCGGCCGCGCCGCACCCCGGCCTGCCGCCTGACCGTCATGGCGTGAACTCTTCGACCGGTGCCTGCACCGTCTCGGACACGCTGACGACAAGTCCTGGCACGAAGCTGGGAACGTGACCGCTCACCGTGATCGAGATGGTCGCGCTCGTGCTGCCTGCGGTGGTAGCCCGTGGATCTTCGAGGTAGCCCTGGCCTGCCTCGCGGGCGAACGCAAGTGCGGCGGCTGGACCGGAAGCGCGCGATGCGCTGAGCGCGCGCGCCGCGTCGGCGCCTTGCCGGGCCGCGGCTAGCGCGGCGTTCCGGGCCAGGAACCAGAACGAAGCCTGAATCAGCACCATCAGGAGCACGAAGATGAACGGCAGTACTGCGACGTAGCTGAGGGTCAACGCACCCCGGTCGTCGCGCCAGCCGCCGGATCCCAGTAGGCCGGGCTTGGCAGGACGGTTCACGGTCTAGTTCGGGATCAGTGACTCAAGCGCGCCGAGTTTCCCGGCGAGAAACGTGGCCAGTGCGAGCGCGGCAGTTACCAGGACGATCGCGATGGCGACCCATTCCAGGCTGAGCGCGCCTGCCTCGGGATCACCCGACCTGACAGCGGCGACCCGCGCGCGCAGCCGCGTCACGAGGTAGCGAATGGCGATGAGCTGCGGATCCGTCTGCATAGTTGTGCCTTTCTCGCCGCTGTCAGGCGGCTAACCGAAGAGCCGGTAGACGTCAGGGAAGATCAGCAACACCAGGAAGCCGCCAGCCAGGAGCGCGATCGGCAGCACCATCGTGGTGCTGCGCGCGCCCGCTTCTGCCTTCATCGCCGCCAGCGCCTGTGCCCGCATCGACTCGGCCCGAGCGTTGAGCGTTGCGAGGATCTGGGCTCCTTCCTGGCCCGCGACCCCGGCAATCTCCGCCAGGTCACTGAGCTCGGTGACGCCGATCTCGGTTGCCAGCCGGGCCAGGCCGTCCCAGGGTGGACGACTTGCCTTGCGCGCCTCGTCGAGCGCCGCTCCTATGCGCTCGAACGCCCAGCCGCCGCCGATCTCAGCCGCAGCCTCGAGCGCCTCGGTCGGCGCGGCACCGGCGCCACGCTCCAGCGCCACCAGATCCAGGTAACTGGTCAGCGCGTGCCGAAAGTCGGCCCGCCGCTGTTTCGCGGTGAGCCGAGTGACGAGGTCCGGCATGAAGAACAGAGCGGTCGCGATTGCGAGCGTCGCGGCTACCGGAACCGTCCACGGCAGCGAACGGCCGACCAGCACCAGGAGCGCTGACAGTCCCGGCACGAGTGCGAGTCCGATCACTCCGCAGCTAACCTTGGCGGCCAGCCACTCTGCCGGGTCCTGGCCGAGCAGGCGCAGGTCGGTCGCGGGCACGGGCATCCAGGGCGCGGCCGCGGCCAGGCTATGACCAAGCCGGACGCGGAGGGTGGCCCGGTCGTCCCTCCGCTCCGAGCCTGACTCGAGCCGGTCGATGGCGGCTTGCAAACGCGGTCCAGCCGGGACCAGCTCGCTGACGACCAGCCAGCACCCAAGGCCTGTCAGCAGGCCGGCGAAATCTAGCCATGCGCTCATCGCAGCCGCCGCTGTCCAGTCTCGAGCCCGCCGGCGACGAGCGTGACCTGTGCGGTGTCGGCTGGCGCGAGGAACCTGCCTGGTGCTGGCAGCGAGCCGAGATGGTGCAGCCAGCCGAGTCCGCCTGCGTATAGGGCGACCACCAGCGCCATCACTATCTGGCCGGGTGCCGTCCCGAACGGTGCGGAATAGGTTCTGTTGACCATCGCGAAAACGGTGAACCCGAGCACGAACACGGTGAGCCACTTCACTGTCGTCCGGTGCTGCGCCCTGTCCGCTTCGATCTCCCGCCGGGCCGCTACGTCGCGAGCGAGGATGACGGCGAGCGAATTGAGCACGTCGCGGACGGCGCCACCACGCCGGCCAGTCGCGATTATGAGCGCCGCGGCGATGCGATCCCCGGCCGGATCGCCGATGTCAGCGGCGAACGCGCGCAGGGCCGTCTCGGCAGCGACCCGAGCCGCGAGGCGACGGCCAAGCGCGGTAACGGCCGGCTCGATCGCAGCCGGAGCCTGCCGGGCGGAGACCTCGAGCGCGTCTTCGAGCCCTCGGCTGGCCGTGAGCATGTCGGACAGCCGACGGGTCCACTGCTCCAGGCCCTCCAGCATGGCCGCGCGGCGCTGCGTCGCTCGGCTTGACGTCATCCGCGGCAGGTAAAGCACGGCCAGCACGGCGGCGATCATCGCGACCGGCCAGCGCGTGATCGCGAGCGTCACGAGGCCGATCGCGAGGGCGATCAGCAGTCGCCGTCGTGCTTGTCTGCCGATCGCGACGCGCTGCCGCGGGATGCCCGGCGGCGGCGCGGGCCGGGTCAGCTCCAGTACGAGCAGGGCGACACCCGCGATCGCGAGGCCGCCGGCCAGGCCAGCCAGTAGGGTCACCGGGACCACGTCGTCCCCGGTTGCGCGCGCAGTTGTGCACGGTGCTGGTCCAGGAGCCCGGCATCGAAGCCCGCGGCAATGAGCCGGCTCAGCAGGGCAGCTGACGGCGTGTGCGCCGCCATGGCCCGGCCCGTCTGCGGGTCGGGCAGGAACAGTCGGTTGACAGCGGGCCGCTCGGTGTCACCCGGCGGCATGACCTCGAGGATCTCCGACACGTAGCGGACGGATCGAGTGCCGTCGAAGCCGCGGCGCAGATGCACGATCAGGTCCACTGCCATGCCGACCAGGATGTGGATGGCGCGTTCCGCGAGGGCCAGCCCGCCGCGCAAGCCCAGGATCAGGATCCGGTCGAAGGCCTCGGCGGGTGAGTTTGCGTGCAGCGTGCACATCGACCCTTCCTGGCCGGAGTTCATGGCTTCGAGCATCGGCATGATCTCGTCGCGCCTCACCTCGCCGACGAGGATGCGACGCGGGTTATGCCGTAGCGCCTGCGAGATCAGGTCATGCAGGCTGATGCCCCCGGCACCCTCGGAGTTCGCCTCGCGCGCCTCGAACGCGATCACGTCCGGGTGCTGGGCAAGCTCGTGCAGGTAGAGCTCGTACTCGCTCTCGAGCGTGGCCACTCGCTCGCCCGGCGGGATCTCGCTAGCCAGGGCACGCAACATCGTGGTCTTGCCGCAGTTAACTCCGCCAGTCACGATGATGTTGCAGCGGCCCTTCACCGCAGCAGCGAGGAAAGCCGCGAGCGTGGTGTCAATCGTGCCGAGGTGGTGGAGCCTGGCTAGCGTCGCGTCCAACTGGCCGTGCCGGCGCACCGAGACGCACGGTCGCGGCGTGACGGACATCGTCGCGGTCAACCGGGCGCCGCCGGAGAGCGCGACATTCACCAGCGGCGCGGCGGCGGAGAAGTCGCGCGCGGTCTGCCCGCCCCTGGTTGCCCAGGTGCGGACCATCGCGATCAGCGCGTCGTCGCTGGCGGTGACCGGCGGGCCGGCTACCCGCTCGCCGCTGGCGTAGCTGATCCAGACTTGGTCGCAGCCGTTCATGTCGACGTTCTCGACCTGAGGATCACGCAGGTAAGCCGTCAGCGGGCCGAGCCCGTAGCGCTGGTCGTGCACTGCCCGCGCCAGCTCCTCGGACTGTCCCCCGGCGGTGGCTGGCAGCAGCCCCGCGCGGACCTGGCCTTCCAGCCAGCGCCGCGCGGCCTCTCGGATCGCGGGCATGACCTCGGCCGCGCTAGCGCCGTCATCGAGCCGGGCACCAACCAGCGCCGTGATCTCGGCGACTCCGGCGATCAGCCGCGGCTCGCTCAGCCCCGCGACGGGCCGGTCAGGCAGTCCGCGACTGTCGTTATCGGCATGCTCGCGACCGTGATCCGGGTCCGGCTGCCGCCAAGGCTGGTATCCGGCGACGTGCCCCGGCGGCGCAGGCGGCCAATGTAAAGTCACCGTCGGCCGCCGTCCTGGTGCCGGACTCGCCAGGTCATCCAGTTCCTCCAGACTCCAGCCGGCCCGTTCGCAGCGACTTGCTGCTGCGGGATTCCGTACCGGCGTTCCGCACCCTACGAGGCGGTTGTGAGCACCTTGTGAGCGTGCCGTTAGCGCGCTCAGATCATCCGAGCGCCGCTGCCGCTACAAGGAGGACATGCCGATCAGCGGAGGCGCCGGCCGTATCAGCGAGCGAGCCTCGGTCGCGCGCCGCCGTGGGACAGTTGGGTTTCCGCGCCTTCACGCGAACAAGCGCCGTGGTGCGCGACGGAGTCATCGCGGCGGCTGGTGGGGGAAACTGTGTTGACGCTTCTTCCCCGGCATGGTGGGGTGCATTGCTGGTCCCGGCGGAGGAAGACGAGAATGAGCGAAGTCGATCGTGTCGGCTGAGGAAGTCGGAGCCGAAGGGCACAGCATCTACCCCGGTCTTGTCAGGCGGCTCCTTGCGTCACAGTTCCAGGAGTGGGCGGACCTGCCCCTGAGGCGGCTGCTTCCCGGTGGGTCAGACAATGTGATCTACCGGCTGGGCGAGAACATGAGCGTCCGGCTGCCGCGCGGCGAGTGGGCCGCAGGTCAGGCGGCGAAGGAGCACTACTGGCTGCCTCGCCTGGCACCCCGCCTGCCGTTGCCAATCCCGGTCCCGCTCGGCGTAGGCAAACCTGCCTTCGGGTATCCGTGGGATTGGTCAGTGTCGAGGTGGCTGCCCGGTGACACGGCTACGGTGCAGGGCCTCGCCGACCCGCGCCGGACCGCTCGCGAGCTGGCGGAGTTCTTGACAGCGCTCCAGCATGCGGTGCCGGTGGAATCTGACGCCCCGAATCCGCACGACGAGGTCACCGGCGTGTCACTGGCCAAGCGTGACCATGCGACGCGCGCTGCAATAGCGGCGGTACGGGACACGTTTGACGCACCGGCGATGACCGCGGTATGGGACGCAGCGCTCCGGGCGCCGGCCTGGGACCGCGCCCCTGTTTGGTTCCATGGCGATCTCCACCTTGGCAACCTGCTGGTCAGCGGCGGACATCTGAGCGCCGTCATCGATTTCGCCGGCCTTGGCGCCGGCGACCCCGCCTGCGATCTGGTGATCGCGTGGAATCTCTTCTCCCCGCAGACCCGGCCGATCTTCCGGGCAGCCCTTCAGGTCGACGACGCCACCTGGACCAGGGCCCAGGGCTGGGCGCTGACCACGGGCCTGAACGCCTATACGTCTTACGCAGCCACCAACCCGCTCGTCGCCATGAACACCCACCGCCAGATCAGTCACGTGCTGATCGACCACGCCCGGACGACCGATACTGCTTGTGAAGCCGATGGACGATGATGGCAAGGAGACCTCTATCCGGGAGGCGGCATGCCGGTCTTCGATGAGTACCGCAAGCAGCGGACCGTACTGCTCACGACCCGCAAGCGCGACGGCACGACCGTCGGCACGCCAGTAAACATTGCGCTGGGCCCGGACGGGCGCGCCTACTTCCGCACCTGGTCGGCGACTGGCAAGGCCAAGCGCATCCGCAACTTCCCGCAAGTGTGGGTCGCGCCGTGCACCGCGCGCGGGACGATCACCGGTCCGCAGCGGCCGGCGACCGCAGTGCTGCTATCCGGGCCGGAAGCCGGCGTGGCGGCCAGGGCACTAGCCGGGAAGTACCCGCTGCTGCAAGGACTCTTCGTGCCGGCGGTTCATCGGTTGACGAGGAGGACAACCGTCCACTACGAGCTTCTGGCGCCTGACGCTGCGTGAGTGTGCTCCGCACCGTGCCCGCTTCCCCACGATCCGGTCGAGCTCGCCGACGCCATCGCCTTGCGACCACCGCATTCCGCCGCGGCCCGCCGCCGCTCGTGCACCGGTTCGATCAGGATTGGCGGGAGCTACCCCAGCTGGTCGCGGCGGCGCGTTAGGTATCCGATCTCGGCGGGGTTGCCCGCCAGTTCGATGGCTTTGTCGTAGGCCGCGCGTGACATCTGACTACGGCCCAGCCGGCGCAGCAGGTCGGCCCGGGTCGAATGGTAGAGGTGATAGCCGGCCAGCTTGTCCTCAAGACGGTCAACGGCAGCCAGCGCCACCTCCGGGCCGTCGAGCTCTGCGACCGCGATGGCCCGGTTGAGGGCAACGATCGGCGAAGGATCGAGGCGGACGAGCTGGTTGTAGAGGGCGACGACCTGCGACCAGTCGGTGTCACGCACGTCGCGGGCGGAGGTATGCACAGCGCTGATCGCTGCGAGGATCTGATAGCGACCCGGAGCCACCCCGGCGGCGAGGCGTTCTCGCACCAGCCGGTGACCCTCGGCGACCAGCTCCGCGTCCCAGGCCCCGCGGTCCTGCTCGTCGAGGGTGACCAGTTCGCCGCTCGCCGAAACCCGGGCAGTGCGGCGGGCCTCGGTCAGCAGCATTAGCGCCAGTAGCCCCGCCACCTCACCGTCGTCCGGCAGGAGGGCACGGATCAGGCGAGTGAGCCGGATCGCCTCCGCCGTTAGATCGTGACGGACCGGATCGGTGTCGGGGCCGGTCGCCAGGTAGCCCTCATTGAAGACGAGGAAGAGAACGGCGAGCACGCCAGAGACCCGTGCTGGGAGATCCTCCGCTGACGGCACCCGGTAGGGGATGCGAGCCGCCTTGATCTTTGCCTTCGCGCGGGTGATCCGGCGCCCCATGGCGGTCTCCTGCACCAGAAAAGCGCGTGCTATCTCGGGCACGGTCAGACCGCCGACCATGCGCAGCGTCAGCGCAACGCGGGTCTCCATCGCGAGAGCCGGGTGACAGCAGGTGAAGATCAGCCGGAGCCGCTCG
>DATHQE010000151.1:0-2053 GCA_035483035.1 Streptosporangiaceae bacterium
CGGCAGCCGTTCCGGTGTGCTTGGCATCGAATAGTCTGCGGTGTAATCTTGTAATCGCTATGGACGATCACACCACATCAGACGCGCCGCTCGATGCGTATTCGCAGGTCGTGGCCGGGGTTGCGGCCGAGCTGACGCCGCGCGTCGCGAGCCTGCGGGTGCCGCATCAGGGCGGCGGCCGCTATCGCGGCGAGGGCCTCGGCTCGGCGGTCAGCTATACCCCGGACGGGTTCCTGCTCACCAACGCGCACGTCGTGGGCCGCGCTGAGCACGGCACGGCGCTGTTCTCTGACGGCACAAGCGCGCCGTTCCGGGTCGTCGGCTCCGATCCACTGTCGGATCTGGCAGTCGTGCGGGCGGACGGCCCGACGCTGCATCCGGCGGTGCTCGGCGAGGCCGACGATCTCGTGGTGGGCCAGCTCGTCGTGGCGGTCGGCAGCCCGCTCGGGCTGACGGGGTCGGTCACTGCTGGTGTCGTCAGCGCACTCGGCCGGTCGCTGCCGACCAGTGCCGGCGCTAGGGCCAGCCTGGTCGAGGATGTGATCCAGACCGACGCCGCGCTCAACCCCGGCAACTCCGGCGGCGCGCTCGCCGATAGCCGGGCCCGGATCGTCGGCATCAACACGGCGGTCGCGGGCGTAGGCCTGGGCCTCGCGGTGCCGATCAACACGACGACCCGCAAGATCATCGCGGCGTTGATGCGCGACGGACAGGTCCGACGGGCTTACCTCGGCATCGTCAGCGTGCCCGCCCCGTTGCCGGAGCAGCTGCGCGCCAGGTTCGGCCGGACAAGTGGCCTGCGGGTGGCCGAGGTCGTGCCGGGCGGGCCGGCTGCGCGGGCCGGCCTGCGCACCGGTGACCTGCTCATCACGGCCGGCGGCAGTCCGGTTATGCGCGCGCAGGATCTGCAGAAGCTGATGTTCAGCGAAGCGATCGGGCGGCCCCTCGCCATCACGGTGCTGCGCAACGGCGCTCTGGTGGACGTGATCGCCGAGCCGTCCGAGCTCGTCGCTGCCTAAGTTCCTCCTGCTGTGCGCCCGGGCACGCCACAGCCGGTCGCGTAGCATCGCCGCAGGGCACATCGAGAGGAACTGCTGCCATGCCGCCATCTGTACCGGCCACGGCCATTCAACTGCAGTCGCTAGTCCGGTCCGACGAGACGGTCCAGCTCTCCCTGGAGACGGTCGAGGTGCCCGAGCCTGGCCCGACGGAGGTACTCGTCCGCGTCGAGGCGACGCCCATCAACCCCTCGGATCTCGGCCTGCTGCTGGCGGGCGCCGACGTCGCGGCGGCAGTGGTCAGCGGTCCGCCGGACTGGCCGGTCGTCACGGCACCGCTCCCGGCCGCGGCCATGCGCGCCATGGCCGGACGGGTCGGCGTCCCGATGCCGGTCGGCAATGAGGGCGCTGGCACAGTGGTGGCCGCGGGCTCGTCGCCGGCCGCGCAGGCGCTGCTGGGCAAGACAGTGGCCGCCGCGGGCGGCGCCATGTACGCGCAGTATCGCTGCGTCGATGTGACCCTGTGCCTCGAACTGCCCGACGGCACTCGGGCCGTCGACGGCGCCTCGTCGTTCGTGAATCCCATGACCGCGCTCGGCATGGTCGAAACGATGCGCCTGGAGAACCATAGTGCGCTCGTGCACACGGCGGCCGCCTCCAACCTGGGCCAGATGCTGGTCCGCGTGTGCACCGAGGAGAAAATTCCGCTCGTCAACATCGTTCGCAGGCCTGAGCAGGTAGATCTGCTCAGGTCGCTCGGTGCCGTCTACGTGGTCAACTCGGCGGCGCCGGACTTCATGGCCGACCTGACGGCCGCCCTGAAGGAGACGTCCGCGACCCTCGCTTTCGACGCTACCGGCGGCGGCCGCCTGAGTAGCCAGATTCTGGCCTGCATGGAGGCGGCCGCGAGCGCGGCCGCGGGAAGCTACAGCCGGTACGGCTCGACCGTGCACAAGCAGGTCTACATCTACGGCTCGCTGGACCGAGGGCCGACCGAGCTCACCCGGAACTTCGGCATGGCCTGGGGCATCGGCGGCTGGCTGCTCACGCCCTTC
>DATHQE010000152.1:0-2402 GCA_035483035.1 Streptosporangiaceae bacterium
TCACGATCAGACAGGAACGGGGTGTGGATACCCTCCGTCATCATTCCGATCAGCAGGATCGACTGGTCGGTCATAACCCCGCACAAGTTGAAGAACGCATCGAGCAGGTACCCGGCAAACACGTTGCCCGTCATGTGCTTGGTCGGTGGCATGTACTTCAGCGGCGCGGCCGGGAAGAGCTCGCGGACCAGCTGAGCATGCGCGAGCTCGAGCAGGAACGAGTCCGGCACGGCGGGGTTGATCTCGAAGGCGTGGCCGAGGCCGAGCTGGCTGTCAGCCAGGCCGGCCTCCTTGCCGAAGAACTCGTTCATCAGCTGGCTCACCACGACGGTATGCGCGGCGTCGACGGCGTCCGCCGTGGTCAGGTAGTTGTCTTCGCCGGTGTTGATGATGATCCCGGCGCGGGCGTGTATCTGCCGGGAGAAGCGCTGGTCAATGAAGGTCCGGCGCGGGTTGATGTCGCGGAAGATGATGCCGTACATGCAGTCGTTCAGCATCATGTCCAGGCGCTCCAGGCCGGCCAGCGAGGCGATCTCCGGCATGCACAGCCCGGAGGCGTAGTTCGTCAGCCGCACGTAACGGCCAAGCTCTCGGCTCGTCTCGTCGAGCGCCGCTCGCATCAGCCGGAAGTTCTCCTGGGTGGCGTAGGTGCCGGCGAAGCCCTCTCGCGTCGCGCCCTCGGGCACGTAGTCCAGCAGCGACTGGCCGGTCGAGCGGATGACCGCGATGATGTCCGCGCCCTCACGAGCCGCGGCCTGCGCCTGCGGGATGTCCTCGTAGATGTCGCCGGTCGCGACGATCAGGTAGATCCACGGCTTGCGCGGCTCTGAGGTCTGCTCGATCATTCGCTGGCGCTGCGCACGGCTCGCGTCGATCCTGCCGATGCCTGTGGCCAGCGCCGCGCGGGCCGCCGTGCGGGCGGCGGCGGCGTCTGCGCCGACCGGGATCCGGAATGCCACCTTGCCGCGGGCGGCCGCCTCGGCGAGCGCGGCCAGGTCGTCGTACCCACCGGTCAGCAGCGCGTCGAAGGCCGGGAGCGCGACCCCGTGCTCCAGGCCGGTGGTCTCGCGCACGGCGTCGACGATCCGGTTGACCCACGGCATGCCGTCGGGATCAGCGCCCTGCAGCCCGGCCAGCCGCAGCACGGCACGCTCCACCGACACCGTGGTGTGGGTCTTCGCCATCTCCACGATCGGCTGTCCGGCCCTGGTCGCCAGGTCGCGCGCTTCGCGGACGACCGCGGGGTCGAGGTTGAGTCGGGTCTGCATCTTTACTCCCCCTGCTTGCCAGTGCCGTGCTGTTTTGCGCCGTGCTCGTCGATCCGGCGCTGGAACATAGCCCGGACGCCTGGTTCGGCGCGGATCAGGTCCATGGCCAGCTCGGCGTGCCCGGGCACGTACCCGTTGCCTACCAGCATGGTGACATCGGCGGCCACGCCCTCGGCGCCGAGCGCCGCCGCGGTGAACGAGGTCGCCATCGAGAAGAAGATGACCGTGCCGCCCTGAGCGGTCGCCAGGATCGCGCCGCCTTCGCAGCCGGGCACGTCGACGCACACCACGGTCACGTCCGCCGGCCCGCCCGCGGCATGCTGGATCGAGGTCGACACCCCGACAGGGTTGCGCGCATCGGCGATCACCACTTCGTCGACGAGGCCATGCTCTCCGTCGCCTGCCGTAGCGGCTCGCAGGATGCTCGCCTCAGCGTCATGCGGGACCACGCCGATGATCTTCGCCGCGCCCGCGCGGCGCGCTGCCGCGGCCGAGAGCGATCCGCTCTTGCCGGCCGCGCCGATGATCGCGACGACCGGGCGCTCGGCCTGGCTAGCGCTCACCACCCGGTGCGTGAGAGCCGGGGCGCCGCACACGTCCATGACGGACAGCGCCAGCTCGGCGGACATGTCGGCGGGCAGCCGGGCCGCGATCGACCGGCCGAACAAGATCGCGTGACCGTCGCACGGCACCTGCTCGGACTTGCCATCCCAGCGGGTCAGGGCGTCGGTGATGACCAGCGGGGTCAGGCTGAGCGAGACGAGAGTGGCGATCCTGTCGCCGACCTGAAGGCCAAGCGGCGAGTCGGGGCCGACTTCGGCGACGACGCCGGTGAGCATGCCGCCGGATCCGGTCACCGGGTTCTGCATCTTGCCGCGCGTCCTGATGATCTCCAGTACCGCTGTCCTGATGCTGTCCGGGTTCCCGTTGTTCGCCTCGTGCAGCTGGCGAAACGACGCGGCGTCCAGGTTGAGCCGCTCGACGGTGATCCGTACCTCGTCCGGCCAGATGGCGGGGCGCGCGTTGAGCCGCCAGGCCGCCTGCGGCAGCACGCCGGCCGGCTCCAGCACCCGGTGCAAGCCGAGCGGCGAGGCCGATGCGCTTGCCTGACCGTTCAGGCTCGCGCCGCGCCCC
>DATHQE010000153.1:0-7124 GCA_035483035.1 Streptosporangiaceae bacterium
GCCCGGCCGCCGGCGGCGCGCAGGGCGACCTGCTTGGCCAGCTGCTGGTACTGCGGCTCCCGCTCCTTCAGGTCCGCCAGCACCGGGGTGGCGATGAAGATCGAGGAGTAGGTGCCCGACAGCATGCCGACGAACAGCACGAGCGAGAGGTCCTTCAGCTCGCCGTTGCCGAGCAGGAGCGTGCCCACCACGAGGATGGCCGCCACCGGCAGCAGCGCGGTGAGCGAGGTATTGATGGAACGGACCAGGGTCTGGTTCAGAGCCAGGTTCGCGGCATCGCTGTAGGTGGTCTTGCGAGTGCCGAGAATAGGCGCCGTGTTCTCCCGGACCTTGTCAAAGACCACCACGGTGTCGTACAGCGAATACCCGAGGATCGTCAGCAGGCCGATGACCGTCGCGGGGCTGACCTGGAAGCCCGTCAGCGCGTAGACGCCGATCGTAATCACGATGTCGTGCGCCAGCGCCACGAAGGCCGCGGCCGCCATCCGCCACTCGAACGCGATCGACAGGTAGATGACGATCACGATCAGGAACGCGATCAGCGCTTCGAGCGCCTTCTGTGATACCTGGGAGCCCCAGCTCGACCCCACCGTCTGGATCGAAAGATTGCCGACGTTGAGGTCGAACTTGTGGGCAATGGCCTTCTGGATCTCGATCGACTTCGTCGTGGACAGCTGGCTGGTCTGCACCTGCCAGTACGGAGCCTTGCCGTTGAATGGCTTGACCTCGCTCACCGTCGGGTTGGTCCCGCCATTCGCGGTGACGACCTGCTCGAGGCCGGTCTGGCTCACCGATGCGGCGGCCGGCACGGTAAACACCGAGCCGCCCTTGAAGTCGACGCTGAAGTCGACGCCGCGGAAGATCAGCGCCAGCAAGCTGATGACCAGGATGAATCCGGAGATCGTGTACCAGAGCTTCTGCCGGCTGACGAAGTCGAAGGAGACCTCGCCGCGGTACAGCCGACCGCCAATGTTGCCCAGCCGCGACATCACGCCTCCCTGGTGCTGGTCGAGGTGCGCGATGCGGTGGCAGTGGGGGCCGCGGGGGCGGCGGTGGCGCCAGCACTAGGTACTGACCGGCGACCGCCCCGCCACGGTGCTCGGGCTCCGAGCCGGGCCGGATCAAGCCCAGATAGTGGGTGGCCCTGGCCGAAGAACTTCGTCCGGGCCAGCAGCGTGACCATCGGCTTGGTAAAGAGGAACACTACGACGACGTCGATCAGCGTGGTCATGCCCAGCGTGAACGCGAAACCGCGGACATCGCCGATCGACAGGATGTACAGCAGCAGCGCTGCCAGGAATGACACGGTGTCGGATACCAGGATCGTGCGCCGGGCTCTGGTCCAGCCTCGCTCGACCGCAGCGCGCAGCGATCTCCCCTCGCGTACTTCATCGCGCAGGCGCTCGAAGTAGACAATGAACGAGTCGGCCGTGATGCCGATCGCGACAATCAGTCCGGCTATGCCGGCCAGCGACAGCGTGAAGCCTTCGTACCTGGACAGCAGCACCACCGACAGGTAGGTGAGAAGTGCCGCGATCGTCAGGCTGGAGACCGAGACGATGCCAAGGCCGCGGTAGTAGATGAACGAGTAGATCACCACGAGCAGCAGCCCGACCAGCGCCGCATACAGGCCCGCCGAGAGCTGGTCGGACCCAAGCGACGCCGAAACCGAGGACGTGTTCAGGTTCTTGAATGACAGCGGCAGGCTGCCGTACTTCAGCACGTCCGCGAGCTGCGTGGCCTGTGCCTGACTGAAGGCGTTGCCGGTGCCACCGGTGACCTGGACGGAGCTGGAGATGGCGCTAGTGACCTGCGGCGGCGAGCCCTGCAGGTCACCGTCAAGCACGACGGCGAGCAGGTCAAGTACCTGCTTGTTCGGGTCGCTGTTGTTGTAGTCCTGGCTGACCATCTGGTTGCTCAGGGTGCCCAGGTGCGAAGCCGCGGGGTTCTTGACGTTGAAGGTGACGACCCAGCCGCCGGCCTGGTCCACGGCCTGCGCGCCGCTCACGTCCTTGCCCTGCACGACGGCCGGGGCCAGCACGTACTTCTCCGTCCCGAAGCAGCTAACGGTCTGCACATTGGGGTTATCCCAGGCACTCGGAACGGCGCCGTAGATCTGCGTCTTCCAGTTCTTGTCCGCGCAGTTCAGCCTGTCGAACAGCCGCGCGGTCGCCGGGCTCAGCGCCGCGGCGTTGCCCTCCCCGTCCTTGGTCGTGGACAGAGCCGGACCGGTGGACGTGCTCGGGCTCGGGCTCGCCGATGGCGAAGTGCCGGCTGAGGACGACGGCGTCGGGGTGGCCGCCGTGGTGGTGTTCGGTGCCACGTACAGGACCTCGCGGAGCCGGAGCAGGGCCGTCTCGCCGACCAGGGTGGCGACCTTCTGCGCGCCTGCCCCGGGCACCGAGACGACGATCTCATCCTTGCCCTGCTGGACGACCGAAGAGCCGGTCAGACCGGTGGCCTCGACCCGGTTGGTGATGATCTGCACGGCTTTGGTCATCGACGCCTGACTCGGCGTGACGCCCGGCTTGTTGGTCTGCGCCTGCAGCGTCACCGAAGTCCCGCTGGACAGGTCGAGCCCGCGGCCGACGACGAAGCTCTTGTGCCAGTCCGCCGGGTTGAAGATGCGGCCGCCGAGAACGCCTGCCAGCATCACGACCAGCAGCACTAGGAGGGCTGTGAGGTAGCGCCCTGGCCGGGAGTTAGGAGTGCTTGGGGGAGCCACGAGTGCCTTGTCCTTCGCTCGGTCAGCTGCGGCCGGCTAAATGCTGCGATCGCCGGACTTGGCCGATGACTGGTCGCTCGAGTCATCATCCGAAGATGGCTCCTCAAAGGCCTGCATCGTCGGCTGGAGGCCATCGGGCTCGTCATCAGGCAGGACGGCGCCGATTGCCTGGCGCAGCATCTTAATCTGGACGCCCGGCGCGACCTCGACCATCACGTTGCGGTCATCGCCGTCAACGACGGTGCCATAAATGCCGTGAACGGTGCGCACGCGCGTTCCGTTCATCACCTGCCGCTGGGTGTCCTGCGCCGCCCGCTTCCGCTTGCTCTGCGATCGGAACATGAAGATCAGCAGCACCGCGAATACGAGCACGATGAGGATGAGCGAGCTCGACGAGCTGGAGGTGGTCTTGGCGGCCGTGGCGGCGGCGAGAATCTGAGTCCCCATGGGAGGGGCATCCTTCCAAATAGTGCTGCCCCGGCAGCCAGCTAGCTGGCGGGCACCTGGTAGGTGCGGACCCCGTGGCAGTGCCGATGTGGCGTGTCTTGGACCAACTGCCGCAGTGTAGCGGCGCGCACGCGGCGCACCAACAGGCTACGGCGTTTAAGGAGTGATCGTGACCAGGCCGCGACCCGGCGTGACAATTCAGCCCAGGCCGGCACACATCAATCAGTCGAAAAGGGTCACCTCGGCGTCCGGCCCTCCGTGGTCTGCATCACTACGGCTGGCGGCCCAGTCCGGGCCGAAACTGATCTGCCCGGCCCACGCGGCCTTACTGGGCAGTGGCAGCCCGAGGTGCTCCCAGGCGGCCGGCGTAGCCACCCGGCCGCGCGGCGTGCGGGCGATCAGGCCGGCCCGCACCAGGAAGGGCTCGGCGACAACCTCGACGGTCTCGGCCTCCTCCCCCACCGCGACGGCCAGCGTCGAGAGGCCAACAGGGCCGCCGCCGAACCGGCGCACGAGCGCGCCCAGCACCGCCCGGTCGAGCCGGTCGAGTCCGCTCTCGTCCACCTCATACAGTTCCAGCGCCGTCCGGGCGCAGTCCCTCGTCACGACACCGTCGCCGCGCACCTCGGCGAAGTCACGCACGCGGCGCAGCAGCCGGTTGGCGATACGCGGCGTCCCCCTGGACCGGCCGGCGATCTCGTCGGCACCGTCGTCGCGCAGCGCCACGCCGAGCAGGCCAGCCGACCGCCGGACGATGACGCCGAGCTCGTCGGGCTCGTAGAAATCCAGGTGTGCCGTGAAACCGAACCTGTCCCGCAGCGCGGCGGGCAGCAGCCCGGCCCTGGTCGTGGCGCCGACGAGGGTGAACGGCGCGATGTCTAGCGGGATCGCGGTGGCGCCCGGCCCTTTGCCGATCACCACGTCTACCCGGAAGTCCTCCATAGCCAGGTACAGCAGTTCCTCGGCCGGCCTGGCGACCCGGTGAATCTCGTCGATGAAGACGACATCGCCTTCCGTCAAGGTCGAGAGGATCGCAGCCAGGTCGCCCGCTCGCTCGATGGCCGGCCCGCTCGTGATGCGCAGCGGCGCGCCAAGCTCAGCCGCGATGATCATGGCCAGTGTCGTCTTGCCCAGCCCTGGCGGTCCGGAGAGCAGCACGTGGTCAGGAACCCGGCCACGGCGCAGCGCACCTTCCAGGACAAGCGACAGCTGCTCGCGGACGCGATGCTGGCCGACGAGCTCGCTAAGGCGCTTGGGCCGCAGCGCGCCTTCGACGACGCGGTCGTCGGCGTCGGCCAGCGCGGACACGACCCGGTCGGGTTCGATGCCCTGGTCAGTCAGGCCAGCCTCGGTGAAGCCAGGCCCGGTCGCGGCCGATCCGGTGACGGCAGGCTCGGTCGGGAATGGCCCGGTCACGGGCGCCCCAGCGCGCGCAGCGCGGCCCGCAGCGCTATCGCGACGTCGACCTCGCCCGACTCAGCTGCGAGGTCAGGCTCGACCGCGGCGATCGCCTGGTCTGCCTCCCTCGCCTGCCAGCCGAGGCTCACCAGCCCGGCCCTGACCTGCTCTTGCCACTGCGGCCCGGCGGGCGCCGCCCGGCCTGCGGCCGCAAGGACGCCGACGTCAGCCGGCGCGCCGAGCCGGCCCGCCAGCTCCAGGACGATCCGCTGGGCGCCCTTGCGACCGATGCCGGGCACCGACATCAGCATGGCCAGGTCCTCGGCCGCCACCGCACGGCGCAGTGCATCAGGTGTCAGCACGGCCAGCATCGCCTGCGCGAGCCGGGGCCCGACGCCGCTAGCCGTCTGGAGCAGCTCGAAGGTATTGCGCTCGTCGTCGCTGGCGAACCCGTAGAGCGTCAGGGCGTCCTCGCGGACCACCAGCGACGTCGCCAGCCGAGCCTGCTCGCCGAGGCGAAGCGCTGCGAGCGTGCCGGGCGTGCACTGAACCAGGAGGCCGACGCCGCCTACCTCGATCACCGCGCCATCTGGTGCCACGGCGGCAACGCAGCCAGTCAGGTGGGCGATCATGGGCGACCTCCGGCGGCGAGCTTGGCTGCGGCCAGCCGCTGCTGAGCAGTGCCGCGCCACAGATGACAGATAGCGAGGGCCAGCGCATCTGCGCTGTCAGCGGGGCGCGGCAGTTCAGCCAGCCGGAGCAGCCTGGTGACCATCTCGGCCACCTGCCGCTTGTCCGCGCGGCCGCTGCCGGTGACGGCCGCCTTCACCTCGCTCGGAGTGTGCAGGGCAACGGGCACGCCGCGCCGGGCGGCGCAGACGATGGCGACTGCGCCCGCCTGGGCTGTGCCCATGACGGTGCGGACGTTGTGCTGGCTGAAGACGCGCTCCACCGCGACCGCGTCCGGCTGGTAACGAGCCAGCCACCGATCAAGCTCGGTCTCCAGGGCAAGCAGGCGGGCGCCGATCTCGTCGGCAGCTGGCGTCCTGATCACGTCGGTGCCGACGAGCGTGAGCGCGCGGCCCGGCTCGCCCTCAATGACACCCAGCCCGCAACGGGTGAGCCCCGGATCCACGCCAAGCACGCGCATCCGTCACCATCCCGCTCGCTGCGAACACCTGTTCGGTCGTCACCTTACCGGGCCGAGGCCTAGCTGAGGTGCCGGCACGCCGACCGCGACTATGGCAGGGCGGCGAGGCGGAACGGCCCCGTTCCTGGTCTTAGAAGCGATCCACGCTGAATGCCGGTCCGCAGAACGCGGCGCCCAGCGCGTCTTCAGCGGCGCCGCCGCCCGCGGCGAGGCCGGCCAGCCGCAAGGTGGCGACCGGGACACCGGCGAACAGCGCAGCGAAGCCGCGGGCGCCGAGCCTGAGCACGGCCGGATCCGGCATGCGCGACGGGTCGCCCAGCCGGGTCAGGCTGCCCGCGCCTGCCGACACCTGCAGCGCCCAGCGGCCGGAGTTGGCGGGCCGGGCGGCGTCAACGAGATCGAGGCGAACCGACACGGCCGCGCCGGACGGGTAGCCGCGCGCGGCGATGGCCGCGGGGGCATCGACCAACCGCAGCATCCACGGGTCCGTCTGGTGGATTTCTGCGGCCGGGTCCCTGGTGAGCCACGTCACCGGATCATCTGGGGCCACGCAGGCCCGGATCCGGCTGGCTATGGTGGCGTGCGAGGCCAGGATCTGCCACCACGCCCGCGCCGTCGCGGGCGAGGCAGCGATCAACTCATCGACGACGATCTCATCCTGCTCCTCGGCCCACCGGTAACTCAGGAACCCGTCGTCGGCGAGATAGGCGAAGCGGTCCTCGTCGTCGAGCCGGTCGGCCACCATCCAGGGCTCGCGAGTGTCCGGCCCGCAGTTCCGAAGCTGCTCGTGCACCAGGCCCTCGACCTCGACGATCGCGGCCCCGTCGGCTGAGGCAGCCCGGCGCACCTTCGGCGCGTCCTGGGCCGCCGGACCGGCGTCGCCAGCGGCCAGCTGGTCGGGACTCGCGAGCGCCAGGAGCGACCTGGCCTCGAGCACGGCTTCATACCGGCGGCCGGCGATCTCCCAGCCGCCCGCCCGGTACAGCGGCGCCGTGCTCGGGAACAGCACCGACACCGGGAATCCGCGCTCGCTGATCAGCTCGAGGATGGCCGCCATCATGGCCGTGCCGACGCCGCGGCCGCGCTCTTCCGGCGCTACCTTGACGCCGGCGACGCCGGCCATCGGCATCGACCGGCCATGCCACCACTGCCGCATCACGTGGTAACGCGCGCTGCCCACCAGGCGGCGCCCGTCGAAAGCGCCGACGAGCGCGCCCTGGTCGATGCTGGCCTGCAAGCCCTTCGTCCAGGACGGCAGCCGGCCCGCGCTGATCGGGCCGAACGCGCGCCTGCGCAGGTCAAGCTCCGCCCCGAGGTCGTCATCAGGGCCGAGCGGGCGGATCTCCACGCCGCTCAGAAGCTCACCCGAGCTTTTCCATGATCTCGTCGGAGACCGAGTAGTTG
>DATHQE010000154.1:0-3511 GCA_035483035.1 Streptosporangiaceae bacterium
TCGCGGGCGAAACGGTCGTCGACAGTCACGTCAGGACTCCCCCGTCGTTGAATCATCAGTAAGCCGGACGGCCCGCTCCGGGCAGTTGGCGGCCGCGAGGCGTGCCTCCTGCTCCTTGGCTGGCGGCACACTGCCGTCGCCAAGCACCTGGCCAAAACCCTCGTCGTCGTCACCGAACAGGTCAGGGGCGAGGTCATAACAGCGGCCGTGGCCCTGGCAGAGTGCGGAGTCGATCTGCACCTTCATTGCACTGGTCCTGTCTGTGCTGGTCCTGTCTGTGCTGATCCTGTCTGGGCGGTCATCCCGGTCTGCGCGAAGGCGGTCACGACCCGGCCGAGCAGCGCCGACCATTCGCCGGCGTCGACCGCGTGCAGGTCCGGCGTTACCAGCGCGCTACCCATGGCGAGCAACAGGCAGAAGTGAGCCAGCGCGTCCGGCGACAGCGCATGATCGATCTCGCCGCCGGCCTGCGCGGCGCGCATCAGGTCCCCGAGCCAGGCCGCTCGCTCGCCGATGTAGTCGCGCATCGGCGTCGCGACGTCCGCATCGCGACGCGCCGCCACCAGAGCCTCGACGATGAGGTAACCGCGGGCGTCGCGGCGTCGCGGCAGCCAGCGGCCGATCTCGAGCAGCAGGTCCGTGATGGACCGGCTGGGATCGGCCGCGAACAGATCGGCGAGCAGCCGCGGGCCGTGCGTGCGCAGCGCGTCAACGAGCAGATCTGCCTTAGACGAGAAGTGCGCGTACATCGCGCCGTTGCTGACGCCCGCAGCTGCGGCGATGTCAGCCACTCTGGTGCCGTCGTACCCGCGCGCGGCGAAGACCTCGGCGGCCGCCTGCAGCAGCCGCTCACGAGTGTCGGCAGCGGTGACGCCTGCGATGCGGCCCATACGTTGAATTAAACGAACGTTCATCTAATTCGTCAAGAGCTAGTTGCGGGGCTGTCGAGGCTCGCATCAAGTATGTTAGTGCTGTTGTATCCCTGTCACATTGATCCGAAGGGACGACTGGACGTGCCGGAGCGATATCCCGAGATCGAGCCGTACGCCCGCGGCATGCTCGACGTCGGCGACGAGAATCTCCTCTACTGGGAGGCGTGCGGCAATCCCGACGGCAAGCCGGCCCTGGTCTTGCATGGCGGGCCAGGCTCGGGCTGCACTCCCGGCATGCGGCGTTATTTCGATCCGGTGGCGTATCGGATTGTGCTGTTCGACCAGCGCAACTGCGGGCGTAGCCGGCCGCGCGCCAGCGACCCGGCCGTCAGCCTGGCGGCCAACACGACCCAGCATCTGGTAGCGGACATCGAGCTACTGCGCGCGCACCTGGGCGTCGATCGGTGGCTAGTCTTCGGCGGCTCGTGGGGCTGCGCACTCGCGCTCGCGTACGCGCAGCAGCACACCGCGAGCGTCACGGAACTCGTCGTCACCGGGGCCGCGACAGGTCGCCGGGCCGAGGTCGACCTGCTGACCAGAGGGCTCGGCGGCCTGTTCCCGGCGGCATGGGCCCGCTACCGCGCTGGCGTCCCGCCAGCGGACCGGGACGGCAGTCTCGCCGCGGCGTACCGCCGTCTACTGGCCGACGCGGACCCGGCGGTCCGCGCCCAGGCGGCCACTGACTGGTGCGAATGGGAAGAGGCGATGCTGCCGACGTCCCCGCACAACCCGCGGTACGACGACCCCGCGTTCCGGCTGTGCTTTGCCCGCATCGTCACGCACTACTGGAGTAACGATCATTTCCTGGACGACGGCGTCCTGCTGGCGGAGGCTGGCCGACTCGGCCCCGTTCCCGGCCGGATCGTCCAGGGCAGCCTGGACCTCATCAACCTGATAGGCACGCCGTGGCTGCTGGCCGCGGCGTGGCCAGGCAGCGAGCTTGTCCTCATCGACGACGCCGGCCATGGCGGGAGCGACGCCGTGAGCTCGGCCATCGTCACAGCCACCAATGAGCTCGCCGGGCTGGCTGGCGGCCGCCATGGCTAGTCCTGTGTCGGGGACCTCTGCGTCGGGAACCCCTGACTCGGAATCCCTGGTAGGCCTGGGCACGCTGCTGCGCCACGTGCTCGACGAGATGGACGGCGACATCGCGACGGTGCTGGCCGACCTCGGCACGCCGGGTTACCGGCCGCGATTCAGCCCGGTCGTGCGGGCGCTCGTCGCCCTCGGGCCGGTGCCCATCAGGGACCTGGCCCGCGCCATCGGAGTGACCCATTCCGCGGCGAGTCAGACCGTGGCGCAGATGCGCGGCCGCGGGTTCGTGGACATCGAGCCCGGCGAGGATGCGCGGCAGCGGGTCGTTCACCTCACCGCGAAGACGCTGGCGCTCCTGCCGAAGATCGATGCGGAGTGGGCGGCCACCGCATCCGCGGCTGCCGAACTGGACGCCGAGCTGCCGTTCCCGCTCGCTGAGCTAGTACCGGCGGTCGCCGCGGCGCTGTCCAGACGCCGATTCAGGCAGCGCATGATGGAGTCGGCGTGGGCCACCGGCCATCCCGACTTCGCCGCCGCGATAGCGGCCGGACGACAGACCTCGGGTGCCGTGCGATGAAACGCCGACTTGGGCTGTTGACCGACATCAGCCCGCTGCGCGAGCACCCGCAGTTCCGCCGGCTGTTCGCCGGCACCGCGCTGTCCGGCATCGGCAGCGCGCTGACCAGCTTTGCCGTGCCGCTGCAGGTGTACGACCTGACGCACTCGTCGTTCGCGGTCGGCGCGATCGGCGCGGTCACCGTCGTGCCGGTGCTCGCGGTTGGCCTGCTCGGCGGCACTGTTCTGGACGCGGTGGACCGGCGCAAGCTGGTCCTGGCGTGCACGAGCGCGCTCGCGGTCATCTCCGCCGCACTGGCCGCACTCGCGCTGACCGGCGAGGTGGCCGTCTGGCTGCTGTACGTCCTCGCCGCAGCGATAGCAGCGATCAGCGCGATCAATATCCCGGCGCGGCGCACGTTCGTGGCCAGTCTGCTGCCAGCCGGCAGCCTGGCTGCCGGGCTGGCCCTGAATCGCCTGAGCCTCCAGCTGACCATGGTCGTGGGGCCGACCCTGGCCGGCCTTATCACCGCGGCCGCCGGCGGCCACCTGCAAGCGTGCTACCTCATCGACACCGTCAGCTTCGGAGCCGCGCTCTACGGCGTGGCCAGGCTGCCGGCGATGCCGCCCCAGCCCGGCGCCCCGCGGCCTGGCCTGCGCGCGGCGGCGGAGGGCGTCCGCTTCATCCGGCGCAGCCAGGTGCTGGCCGGGGTATTCCTGGCCGACCTGAACGCAGTGGTCTTCGGCCTGCCGGTGGCGCTGTTCCCGGCGATCAACGCTGAGCGATTCGGTGGCAGGCCGGCGACGCTCGGCCTGTTCACAGCGGCGATAGGGGTCGGCGGGCTGGTGAGCTCGGTGCTCACCGGCCCGGTCAGCCGGGTTGTCCGGCAGGGCCTGGTGATGCTGGCGACCGTGGTGATCTGGGGGGCCGCGTTCGCCGGGTTCGCGCTCGCCCGCAGCCTGTGGCTGACGCTCGGCATGCTCGCTAT
>DATHQE010000155.1:0-3997 GCA_035483035.1 Streptosporangiaceae bacterium
CCGGACCGCAGCGATGGCGCGCTGCTGCATCCCCAGCATCGACTCGCCACCCGGGCCGGGGAACGTGACTGCACTCGGATGCGCCTGCACCACCCGCCACAGCGGGTCACGGGCGAGCTTGCGCAGCGGCTGCCCGGTCCAGTCGCCGTACCGGCACTCCCCCACGCGGTCCTCGATGTCGACCGTCGGCGGGCCCGCGTGATCAGGATTGCCCTGGCGGATAGCGATCGCCGTCGCCGTCTGCACGCACCGCTCCAGCGGGCTGCTGACGATCGCCGTCAGCGGCAGCTGCGCCAGCCTGTCGCCAACGGCAGCGGCTTGCGCCTGGCCCCTGTCGTCAAGCGAGATGCCAGGCAGCCATCCGGTCAGCGCCTTGCCGGTGGACGACGTCAGGCCGTGCCGGACGATGAGCACGACGGTCATGCGGCTACCACGGTCATTTCTCGACTCTAGCGGCGGCGGCGACCGAAGGCTCCGTCAGCCGGGCCGCTCGGACAGGACGTAGGTGGCCGCCCCGAAGGACACCATGTCGCCAGGCCGTACCGGGATCCCGCTGGTGACGCGCCAGCCGTTGAGCCGCGTGCCGTTCGTCGAGCCGAGATCGGCGAGCAGCCAGCCGCCGGCCGAGGTTCGCTCCAGGCTGGCGTGCCAGCGTGACACCGTCTCGTCGGCAAGCGTCATGTCGCAGTCAGGCTCGCGCCCGATGGTGAAGCGCAGCTGCGAGCCAGCCGGCAGCGTCAGCACCGGCGGCCAGCCGCGCAGCCATCGGTCCGTGGCCCGGATCACCCGCCGGCATGTCGCCACCGCTATCGCGCGCAGCCGACCCGAGGTCGGCAGGTCCGCGACGAGCCTGCGCAGTTCGTGGTCGGCGCGCGCCCGCAGGGCCTCGTCGACGCGGTGCGAGAACGTCTCGTGCGTCAGCCGGCCGTCGGCGAAGCCGTCCCGAAGCCGGGCGAGAGCCGCTTCCCGCTCGGCATCCGAGACGCGGACATGCGGCGCGCTGCTAGCACGTCCATCGCTCGGTCCGGCCACACCAGGATTATCGGGCTGGAATCGTGCCAGCGACAAGCCAACGGTGCGGGGCAGCTCCGTCAGGCGCCCATCGCGTGCGCGCCGCCATCGACGTGCACGATCTCGCCGGTCGTGGCCGGGAACCAGTCCGAGAGCAGCGCCACGCAGCCGCGCGCGGCGGGCTCGGCGTTGCTCAGGTCCCAGCCGAGCGGCGCCCGCTGTGACCAGACGCCCTCGAACTGATCGAACCCGGGGATGCTGCGCGCGGCCATCGTCTTAACCGGCCCGGCCGACATCAGGTTGACCCGGATTCCTCGCGGCCCGAGGTCGCGAGCGAGGTACCGTGCCGTGGACTCGAGCGCGGCTTTGGCCACTCCCATCCAGTCGTAGGCCGGCCAGGCCACCGTGGCGTCGAAGTCCATCCCGACGATCGCGCCGCCGGGCCCCATCAGCGGCAGCGCGGCCATGGCCAGCGACTTCAGCGAGTACGCCGACACGTGCACAGCCATTGCCACGTCGGGCCAGCTCGTGTGCAGGAAGTTGCCGCCGAGAGCACTCGCCGGTGCATTGCCGATGCCGTGCACGACCCCGTCGAGCCCGTCGACGTGCTCGGACACGCGGTCGGCTAGCGAGGCCAGATGTGCGTCATCAGTGACGTCGAGCTCGAGCACCGGCGGCGGCTCGGGCAGCCGCCTAGCGATGCGCTCCACCAGGCTGAGCCGGCCATACCCGGTCAGCACCACGGTGGCGCCCTCCTGCTGCGCGATACGGGCGACGTGAAACGCGATCGACGCGTCCGTCAGCACGCCGGTCACCAGGATCCGCTTGCCGTCCAGGATGCCCATTCGGAACTACCTCCGCTACCTCGGGATCAGTGGCCCATGCCGAGTCCGCCATCGACCGGCAGCACCGCGCCGGTGATGTAGCCGGCCTCGGGGCTGGCCAGGAACGCCACGGCGGCCGCGACCTCGTCGGGCGAGGCGTACCGGCCGAGCGGCACCCCGGCGAGGATGGCCTTGCGCTGGTCGTCCGTCAGCACAGCGGTCATGTCGGTGTCGACGAAGCCTGGCGCGACCACGTTGACGGTGATGTTACGGCTGGCCAGCTCGCGCGCGAGGGACCGGCCAAAGCCCACCAGCCCGGCCTTGGAGGCTGCGTAGTTGGCCTGGCCGCCCGAGCCGAGCAGGCCGACGACCGAGGAGATCAGGATGATCCGGCCGCGGCGCAGCCTGATCATGCCGCGAACGGCCCGCTTAGCGACCCGGTAGGCGCCGGTCAAGTTGGTGTTGATGACATCAGCGAAGTCGTCCTCGCTCATCAGCGCCAGCAGCTGGTCCCTGGTGATGCCCGCGTTCGCGACGAGCACCTCGACGGGCCCGTGCGCTTCTTCCGCGACCTTGAATGCCGCATCCACCTGGGCAGCGTCCCTGATATCGCAAGCGGCTACCGTGAGCCCGGCGATCGGCTCGCCTGACCGCGACGTCACGGTCACGCTGTCCCCGTCCGCGGTGAGCCTGCGCGCGATCGCCAGGCCTATGCCGCGGTTGCCGCCGGTGACCAGTGCGGATCGGCCCATCTGCGCTCCTGCCTCTGATTTGGACACGGTCTCCAAGTCCGCGACGAGCTTCAACGCGGGTCGCGTGCGAGCGTACCGGTCGGGATGCGGCGCCGCAGCCCGGGATAGGTTGGCGACTTGTGGAGAACCAGACGTCCGGTCAGATCGATCCGGAATTCACTGCCTTCCCGCTGCGGGAACTAGCCGACGCGGCCCGCCAGCGAGCCGCACAGCTAGGCGCCTCGCACGCCGACTTCCGAGCCGAGCGGATCCGGGGCCAGCAGATCGGCCTCTCCGACGGCAACCTGGAGACCCAGTTCGACAGCGACGACGTAGGCCTCGCGGTCCGCGTCGTGGTGGACGGCACCTGGGGCTTCGCCTCCGCCGTCGACCTGACACCTGAGGCGGCTGTGCGGGCCGCCGCCGAGGCCGTCGACGTGGCCAGGGTCGCTGCTGCGATGAACACCGAGCCGATCGAGCTCGCCGACGAGCCGGCCCACGGCGACGTGACCTGGGTGTCGGCCTACGACGTCGACCCGTTCGCGGTCAGCGTCGCCGACAAGATCGCGCTGCTCGGCGACTGGAGCAGGCAGCTGCTCGCCGCCGCCGGGATCGACCACGTGGACGCCTCCTTGTACCAGGTCAAGGAGTGCAAGTTCTACACCGACGGCTCGACGACCGCGCTGCAGCAGCGCGTCCGCGTGCACCCGGAGCTGACCGCGGTATCGGTCGGCGCCGATGGCAGGTTCGAGACCATGCGGACGCTCGCGCCGCCAGCCGGGCGAGGTTACGAGTACCTGACCGGGACCGGCTGGGACTTCGCTGCCGAGCTGGCCGAGATCCCGGCCCTGCTCGCGGCCAAGCTTGCCGCGCCGTCGGTACAGGCTGGCCGGTATGACCTGGTCATCGATCCGTCCAACCTGTTCCTGACGATCCACGAGTCGATCGGGCACGCAACCGAGCTGGACCGGGCACTCGGCTACGAGGCTGCTTACGCGGGGACGTCCTTTGCGACCTTCGACAAGCTGGGCAAGCTCCAGTACGGCTCGCCGGTCATGCACGTCACGGGCGACCGCACCGTGGCGCACGGCCTGGCCACTATCGGCTTTGACGACGAGGGCGTGGCCGGGCAGTCCTTCGACATCATCAGCGGCGGCGTGCTGACCGGCTATCAGCTCGACCGCAGGATCGCCCGGCTCACGGGCCTTGGCCGGTCCAACGGCTGCGCGTTCGCAGACTCCCCCGGCCACATGCCGATCCAGCGGATGGCCAACGTCTCGTTGCAGCCGACCGCGGACGGCCCGTCGACCGAGCAGCTCATCGCCGGGGTTACCGATGGCATCTATATCGTCGGCGACAAGAGCTGGTCCATCGACATGCAGCGGTACAACTTCCAGTTCACCGGGCAGCGGTTCTTCCGGATCAAGAACG
>DATHQE010000156.1:0-13784 GCA_035483035.1 Streptosporangiaceae bacterium
GCTGTAGATCGCTACCACGACGCTGTCAGGTCCGCTCACGTAGAGGTGCTCGTCGATGACGGTGACGGTCACGCCCTTGGTGTACTCGTCGAACTGAGTCTCGATCGCATCCTGATACACCTTGACCGGCACGTTCCGGCCTCCTCCGCGTCAGACGTTCAGCCGAAGATCTCCCTAGCCGAAGCTACCCGCCGCCGCCCGGAGCATGCCCGGCCAATGTCAGTCAGCCGGCCGTCATCAGCCAGCCGTCAATCAGCCAGGGCCGTGGCCATGCGCAGCCACGACTCGATGCCGGCGATGTGCACGGTCGCCCACGATCGGGCCAGGTCCGCGTCCCGGCTGATGACCGCCTTGTAGATGGCCCGGTGCTCCGCCAGCGTGCGCTCCTGCGCGTGCGGTTCGGTCATGCCGCGCCACACCCGAGCGCGGGTCGTTGGCACCGACATGTTGTCCACAAGCGAGGCCAGCACCGAGTTGCAGGACCCGACCGCGATCAGCCGGTGGAATTCCATGTCGGCCCGGACAAACTCCTCAACCGGCGAGTCAGCGGCGGTAGCGTCCAGGACCTTGCCGAGCTCGATCCTGTCCTCATCGGGCATCCGGAGGGCGGCCAGAGCCGTTGCCGCCGGCTCGAGGATCCGGCGGATCTCGAGGAACTCCAGCACCGTGTCGTCGCGATGGAAGTCCACGATGAAGCTGAGCGCCTCGAGCAGCAGCGATGGCGCCAGGCTCGTCGCGTAGGTGCCGTCACCCTGCCGGACGTCGAGGACGTTGATGAGGCTCAGCGCCTTCACGGCTTCGCGCAGCGAATTGCGAGACAGGCCGAGCTCGGCCGCGAGGTCAGCCTCGCGCGGCAGCTTCTCCCCCGGTCGCACCCGGCCCGAGATGATCATCTGCTTGATCTTGTCGATCGCCTCGTCGGTAAGCGCCACAGTCCGCCTCCAGATCCTTGGTCTTCGCCAGCGACAGGGGGAGGCACCGGGATTCCGTAGACCCGGGCCGCGGTCGCCGCGAACACCGCCGTGCGCTCGGCGTCCGACAAGCCGGTAACCAGCGTGCGCGCCAGTGCGACCACGCTGGCATAGTCGCTTGCCAGCAGGCAAACTGGCCAGTCCGAGCCGAACATGACCCGGTTCGGCCCGAACGCGCTCAGTATGACGTCGCCAACCGGCGCGAACTCCTGTGGCGCTGCGCCGGCGGCTGCCTCAGTGACCAGCCCGGAGAGCTTGCAGACCGTGTTGGGGCGGGCCGCGAACTCGACGATCGCGGCCGTCCAGGGCGCCAGGTCTCCGCTGGCGATGGGCGGCTTGCCGGCGTGATCCAGGACGAACATCAGGCCGGGCACGGCCGCGGCAGCGTAGCTGGCCGCGGCGAGCTGGTGCGGCCGCACGACAAGGTCGTAGCACAAGCCGGCGCCGGCGACGGCGCGCAGCCCGCGGATGACGTCAGGACGCCGCAGCCAGTCCGGATCCGGTTCGGACTGGACCTGGTGCCGGATGCCGACGAGATAGTCGCCACCGATACCGGCCTGGAGTTCCGCCAGTTCCTCAGCGACAGCTGCCGAGCTGAGGTCGGCCCAGCCGACCACCCCGGCCACTAGCGGATCGCCGGCGGCGAGGCGGAGCAGCTCGGGGGTCTCCGCTGCGGCCGTCACTGTCTGCACGACCACGGTCGCCACGACGCCAGCGGCCTGCGCGCTCGGCCGCAGGTCGTCGACGCAGAAGTTGCGCCGGATGGCCGCCATGTCCGGACCGGTGATCCAGTCCTGGTCCCGCACCTGCAAGTCCCAGACGTGGTGGTGTGCGTCGATGACCCTCACAGCTGCCACACCACCGGCAATGCGGCGTCAGTGCCTCCACCGGAGTAGTCGTGCACAGTCTCCAGCAGCTCTGCCATCCGGTCCTGCCAGGCGACATTCGCCGGGTTCCCGGCTAGGGCAGCGAGCATCGTCGCGTAGTCCGTGCAATCGATGAGATGGAACAAGTCAGTGCCGCTGCGCCAGATCGTCCAGCTGGCGACTCCGGCAGCCCGGATTGCGTCAGTCAGCTCCGCCGGCACAGCCGCGTGCGCCTGCTCGTAGTCCTCGATCCGGTCGGCGCGCACCCGGGTGTGCAGCGCGATTCTCATGCTGCGCCTCCCCGGCCGTCGGTCCCGACCGACGCGAGCGCGGTCCACAGCGCCGCCGGGATATCGGAGTTGCGAAGCTGAATCGCATCGGTGATCTCCGCGGCGCTGCGTGCACCGACAAGCACGCTCGCGACGGCGGGGTGGCGAAGCGGGAATCGTGCCGCCGCCGCGCGCAGCGGTACTCCGAATCGGGCACATATCGTCGCGAGCTGCTGCGCCCTGGCGATCAGGCGGTCAGGTGCCGCCTGGTAGTCGTACGTCGCCCCCACACCGGGCGCCGCGAGCAGGCCGGAGTTGAACACCCCGCCCGCGATGACGCTGACACCGCGATCCAGCGCGCTCGGCAGGAGCGCGTCGGCCGCTGACTGGTCAAGCAGGGTATAGCGACCGGCCACGAGGACCACGTCGATGTCGGTATCCGTCACAAACCTGGTGAGCATTGCGGCCTGATTCATGCCGACGCCGATCGCCCGCACGCAGCCTTCGGACCGTAGGCGCTCGAGCGCCGGATAGGCCTCGCGCAATGCCTGCTCACCGTGATCGTCGGGATCGTGGATCAGCGCGATATCGACACGGTCCAGGCCGAGCCGGGCCAGGCTGGCCTCTAGGCTTCGCCGTACTCCGTCGGCGCTGAAGTCGAACACCCGGCGGCTGTGCGCGGGCACGGCGAACCCCTCGGTATCAGTGCCGTGCGGCTCCGCGACGGGCTCGAGCAGCCGGCCGACCTTGGTGGAGATCACGTACTCGGCCCGCGCCCGGCGCGCTAGCGCGACGCCGAGACGCCGTTCCGATAGTCCGAGTCCGTAGTGCGGCGCCGTGTCGAAGGTCCGGATGCCTCCGTCCCAGGCTGCGTCGATCGCCGCAGACGCCGCCTCATCGTCCACCGGGGTGAACAGATTGCCGAGAGCCGCGCCACCGAACGACAGCTCGGTGACGAGTACGGGTGACCTGCCGAGCTGACGCTGCGCGATCGGCCCCGTGCTCATCGGCCCCGTGCTCATCGGCCCCGTGTTCATGGCGCTGTGATCATGTCTGTGTGATCATTTCTGGGGTCGGATCCGCAGCCCGGCCATGCCGCCGTCGATCGCCAGCGCCGTGCCGGTCACCGATGCCGCAGCCGGGCTGGCGAGGTAGGCGATGCCGGCCGCGACCTCCTCGGCGCTGACCAGCCGTCCCATCGGCTGCCGGGCCGCCAGCGCCGCGCGCTCGGCAGCAGGATCCTCGGCCTGACTGAGCAGCCGTGCGATCCACGGCGTGTCGGCGGTGCCCGGGTTGACGCAGTTCACGCGGATGCCGTCGTGAATGTGATCGGCGGCCATCGCCAGCGTCAGGGACAGCACAGCGCCTTTAGTCGCCGAGTACAGCGCGCGCTGCGGCAGCCCGGCCGTGGCTGCGATCGAGCAGGTGTTCACGATGGCGGCATGCGCCGAGGCGCGCAGGTACGGCAGTGCGGCCCGGCTCACCCGCACGATGCCGACGACGTTCACGTCGAAGACGCGGTGCCACTGCTCGTCGGTGTTGTCGGCAACCGTGCCCATGGCGCCGATCCCGGCGTTGTTCACGAGGATGTCGATGCCGCCGAGGCGATCAACGGCGCTGTCGACAGCCGAGCGCACCGACGCGTCGTCGGTCACGTCAGCGTGCAACCCCAGGAACTCTTCGCCGGGTGCAAGGTCGAGCACTGCCACCCGAGCGCCGCGGGCTGCCAGCAGCCTCGCAGCGGCCAGCCCGATGCCCGACCCGCCACCCGTGACAACGGCCGACAGGCCGGTCAGCTCCGCAGCCACTACTTCTCCTCTGCCGTGGACTCGCCGCCGACGATGCGAGCCAGGAACAGCGCGAACAAGATCACGGCGCCGTCGATAGCCTCGATCCAGTAGTTCGACACGTTGGCCAGGTCGAGAATGTCCTGGACGAAGCCGAGCAGGATCACGCCGGAAGCAGCGCCGATCATATTGCCCCGGCCGCCTCGCAGACTCACGCCCCCGATCACCGCAGCGGCGAACACCGAGAAGATGATGCCCTCGCCGTAGCCTTGCTGGCCAGTCACCGCGGACACCCGGCCCGCTTCCATCAGCCCGCCGAGGGCAGCCAGCATGCTGCCCGCCACGTAGACGCCGATCTTGATGCGCTCGACCTTGATGCCGGCCGCGCGCGCGGCGGCCGGGTTCCCGCCTACCGCATAGATAGCCCGGCCGGTCCGGTGATAGCGCAGGAAAAGGCCTACCAGCACGAAGATGATCGCGGCCAGGACGAAGGACACCGGCACCTGGCCGAAGTAGGCCGAGCCGAGGTATCCGAATGCCTTCGGCAGGTTGAACAGCGTCTGCGCCTTGACAATCCCGTTCTGCAGCCCGGCCAGGACGATGGTCATGCCCAGGGTGACGATGAAACCGTTGAGCCGCCCCTTCACGATCAGCACGCCGTTGACCAGCCCGACTGCTGCGCCGACGGCGAGCAGGACCAGCAAGCCCAGGTAGGGGCTGATCTGAGCGCCGCTGCCGTAGGCGCTGACTGGCAGGATCAGCCAGGCTGCGACCATCGGCGCGAGGCCGAACGTGGACTCCAGCGACAGGTCCATGCCGCCGATCATGAGGATCAGGCTCTCGCCCACCACCACAACGCCGAGCGCGGATATCTGCTGGCCGATGCCAGCGAGGTTGGAGACGGTCAGGAACGCCGGGCTGACGATGGCACCGACCACGAGCAGCAGGACGAGGACGGGAAGCAGCGCCACTTCCCGGAGGAGGCCGACGTTCATGCCGCGCAGGCGAGCGACGAGCACGCTGCCTCGTGGCACGACCGCGCTCCCGCCGGGCGTGGTGACCGTTCCGGCGGTCCCGTCCGGCGCCTGGTTCGAGATCATTTCGCTGCCTCCTCGGCGGTGCCCTCTGCCGTGCTTGTGAGGCCCTCGGTCGCGACGATGAGCTGGTCGCGGTCGAAGGGCGGCTCGGTAAATTCGGTGAAGATCTCGCCCCGGACCAGCACGATCACCCGGTCGCAGATCACGAGGTCGGATAGCTCGTCGCTGCACAGCAGGACCCCGGCGCCGTCGCGCCTCGCGACCCCGGCCAGCGCGTCCAGCAGGAGCGCCTTCGAGGCGACGTCAACGCCGCGCGTCGGCGTGATCGCGACGATCAGGCCGGGGTCATGCGCGAGCGTGCGCGCGACGGTGACCTTCTGCTGGTTGCCGCCAGACAGTTCCTTGACCGGCTGGCCCGGACCCGACGACACCAGCGACAGCGCCGCGGTGACGGGCGCGGCGGCAGCCGCGCGGCGCCCTGGCCGCAGCAGGCCAAGCCGGTCTGCCAGCCGGTCGGTGATGGTCATCGTGGCGTTCTCCGCGACGCCGAGGTGCGCGACGAAGCCCTCGGCCCTGCGGTCTTCCGGGATGTAGCCGATTCCGGCGCGCTGGGCAGCTGCCCGCCGTCCGGCCGGAATGACCTGGCCGTGCAGGCGGATCTGGCCGCTGTCATGGCCTTCGGCCCCCGCGATTGCCCGGCCGAGGGTCGCGACGCCGGCGCCCAGAAGACCAGTCACGCCGACGACCTCACCGCGGCCGACCTGGATTGACACCCCGTCCAGACGGCCACGAGCCGAGCTCGCGGTGAGGTGCTCGACCATTAGCACCGGCTCAGCGGCGTCACGTGCGTCGTGCTGGGCGGTCGTGACGTTCGCGCTGGTGGCGCTCGCGGTCACGGACGCCGATCCCACCATCGCCGCGATCAGGTCCTCTTTGCTGAGCTGTGCGGCGGCGGCGGTCAGGACCAGTTCCCCGTCCCTGAGCACGGATACGTCATCACAGATCTCGAAAACCTCTTCTAGATGGTGCGAGATATACAGGACCGCGACCCCGCTGCTAGTGAGCTGCCGCACGCGGGCGAACAGGCGGCGCACGGCGTCGCGCTCGAGCGCGGCAGTTGGCTCGTCGAGCAGCACGCACCTGGCCCCGCGGGCGAGCGCCCTGGCGATCTCGACGATCTGAAGCTGCTCCACCGTCAGGTCGCGACACAGCGCCTCAGCCTTGATGTCATAGCCCCAGTCGCGCATGACATCGCGGGTCCTGGCGCGCATCTCCCGCCAGCTCACGAACCGGTCGGTGCCACCGAGGAAGACGTTCTCCGCGACGGACAGCTCGGGCACCACCATCGAGTGCTGGAACACCGTGGCGATCCATTTGCGCCACCGGTTGACGTCACCAACTCGCGGCGCCAGCTCGCCGGCGAGTCGCACCGTGCCAGCGTCCGGCGGCTCAAGGCCAGACAGGATCGACACGATGGTTGATTTGCCGGCGCCGTTGCGGCCGACGAGTCCTAGGCATTGCCCGGCGCTGATGGACAGGTCGACGCCGCGCAGCGCCAGCGTGCTGCCGAACCGCTTATCCACGCCGGTCATGTCGACGAGCGCCGGCCCGCGAGAGGTCATAGCATGTCCGTTCAGGCGGAGGTCAGTGGCCGGCACCTTTGCGGTGCCGGCCACTGACGGTTACGAGGAGGAGCAGACGCCGCCGTGCGCGGCCCCGTACACGTTGCCCCACAGGGCAGAATCCGTGACGGGCGTGCTCGTGACGCTGCCCGGGAGTCCGTCGACTGGCGAGGAGACCGTGAGCGCGGCCTGGCTCTTCGTCACGAACGGGGCCACGATGGGGTCGGCCAGGTTCGTGTCGCCCTGGTACGTCACGTTCTGGAGCGTCGGCGCGCCGCCGCCGGGCTGGCCGACTGCGAGCTTGACGCCCTTAGCCGCATCGAGCGCGTAGGTGAGCGCGTACTGCGCGTACAGGTTGGCCGGCTGGGACTGCGACGCGGAGACCGTGCCGTTGCTGATGTCGCACATCTCGAACGGCACACCGTCGTCGCTGACCAGCAGGACCGGGCTCGTCGAGCCGGGGCCAAGGCCCTTGCTCTTGAGCAGCGGGATGATGCCGGTGTCCGGGCTGGACCACTGCGAGTAGATGGCCTTCAGCTGGCTGCCGTAGGCGTTGATCGCGTTCTGGGCATCGGTAACAGCAGTCGCGTCGGTCCAGACGGTCGGGTCCTTGAGAACCTTCACGCCAGGGTCGTTCGCGGCCATGCAGGAGTTGAACGCGTTCGTGCGGTCGGCGCCGTTGGAAGAGGTCAGGTCGCCTTCGAGATCGAGCACGTAACCGGACTTCACTTGCGAGGAAATGTAGGCGCAGGCATCCTGCCCGTACAACGTGTTCGACGCCCGCACCACCATGTAGACCTTGCCGACGCCGACGATCGTGTCGACGGACACGAGCTGGACATGATGCGCGGTGGCGTACGTGATGGCCGGGCCCAGACTGGTTGCCGTCTCCGGGTTCACCACGATGGCCTTAGCGCCCTCGTTAACCAGGTTCTCGATCTGCTGGTTCTGCAAGCTGGCGTTGGCGCCCGCCAGCAACGGGCCGAGCAGCTTGATGTGGAGTTGCGTGGCGTACTGCTGCTCGTAATTGATGTAGGCGGCCCAGAACGCGGTGTTGTTGTAGGTCAGGTCGATGCCGATGGCAACCTGGCCAGAAGACTTGGACGCTGTAGTGGACCCGGAGGTCCCACTGGAACCGCAAGCGGCCACTAGGATGCCGGCGGCGGCCACTGCCGCCGTGCCGAGCAAACGGCCCTTAACTCTCATGGCTCTCCTAACGTAATTTCGAAGCTTATGAGACAGACGGTGGGATTGTTCGCTTTTCGATCTCTTATCCGCCTCCTAGCTGGCGCCAGATGGAGCCGTGCGGGAACTCGTAATCGCGCAGCGATCCAGGCCGGAAGGTGGCGGAGAAACCCGGTGCCGTCGGCGCGAGATACCGGCCACCGGTGACACGCACCGGGTCGGTGAAGTGCTCGTGCAGATGATCGACGTACTCGAGGACGCGGTTGGCCATGGTCGCCGAGACCGCCACGAAGTCGAACATCGCCAGATGCTGGACCATCTCGCACAGGCCGACGCCGCCAGCGTGCGGGCATACGGGGATGCCGAACTTGGCGGCGAGCAGCAGGATGGCCACGTTCTCGTTGACACCCGCGACGCGGGCGGCGTCGAGAGTAATGAAGTCAATCGCGCCCGCCTGGAGCAGCTGCTTGAAGATCACCCGATTTGCGACGTGCTCACCGGCGGCGATCTTGACCGGCGCGATGCCAGCCCTGATTGCAGCGAGGCCGAGAATCTCGTCCGGGCTGGTGGGCTCCTCGACCCAGTACGGGTCCCACGGCGCCAGCGCCTCGATGGCGGCCACCGCCTGCGCTATCCCCCAGCGCTGGTTCGCGTCCACCGCGACCCGCACCTGCGGGCCGACCGCATTCCTGGCCAGCCCCAGGCGCCTGGCGTCCTCGCCGATGTCGCCGCCGACTTTGATCTTGATCTGCGTGAAACCGTCAGCGACCGCCTGCCGGGACAGCTGGACCAGCTTCTCGTCCGAGTAGCCGATCCAGCCCGGCGTGGTGTCGTAGGCCGGGTAGCCGCGGTGTTGCAGCTCGGCAATGCGGTCATCGCGGTCCTGGCGGGCCGACCGCAGAATCGCCAGCGCCTCATCCGGGGTGAGGGCGTCATCGATGTAGCGGAAATCAACGAGCGCAACGATCTGCTCCGGGGTCATGTCGGCGAGCAGCCGCCACAGTGGCTTGCCCGCGAGCTTGGCGGCGAGGTCCCAGGCGGCGTTGATCACGGCGCCGATCGCCATGTGCATGACGCCCTTCTCCGGCCCGAGCCAACGCAGCTGGCTGTCATTGATCAGCGCCGCGCTGAATCCACCCAGGTCGGCCGCGATCTCCTCGGCGTACCGGCCGACCACGTGCGCGCGCAGGGCCTGCACTGCCGCGACGACGACCTCGTTCCCCCGCCCGATCGTGAAGCAGAGGGCATGACCTTCCAGCCCGTCCCTGTCCGTCCGCAGCACGGCGTAGGCGGCGGAGTAGTCCGGATCAAGGTTCATCGCGTCCGAGCCGTGGTGCTCGAGCGAGGTCGGGAAGCGCACGTCAAAGCAGTCGAGCGCGACAATCCGGGCGCCGGAGCGGGCGGAATCGGCCCGCGGTGCCGGGATCGTCGCGGAATCCTCTGGCTGGACCTGCGTCACGGGCGCTCCTTGAGCATTCTGTAAACATCCGATCTATTGATCGGATGTTTACACCAGCTGCGATCTCAAGGGCAAGGCCCACTACGCAAAAAGAACCGACCGTTACTGGCCGCAGAAACTACTTAAACCGGATCTCATGCACGTCTTAGCACGTCAACTAAGACGTCCAGACCGTGAAAGATCCGATGAGTGCCAGCACTGGCCTGGTTACAATTCGGAAACACCCGATGCCTGCAGCCTGGCAGGTCGCAACTCGGGCAGGCCGCAGCCACTGCGCGAAGATCAGATGATCTCCGCATCCATGCTGGGCAGATGTGCGGTGAATGCGTCAGACGTTGAAGCCGAGGGCGCGCAGCTGCTCGCGGCCGTCCTCGGTGATCTTTTCCGGACCCCACGGCGGCAGCCAGACCCAGTTGATGCGGAAGTCCTGGACGAGGCCATCGAGGGCGACCCTGGTCTGGTCCTCGATCACGTCGGTCAGCGGACAGGCCGCGCTGGTCAGCGTCATGTCGATGGTGGCCGTGCGGTCGGTCTCTACGGTGACGCCGTAGACCAGGCCGAGATCGACGACATTCACCCCGAGTTCTGGGTCGACCACATCGCGCAGCGCCTCGAGGAGGTCCTCGGTCTCCGGATCACTGGCCGCGTAGAGTCCGTCCTCCGCCGCAGGCGCGGTGCTCTCGGCAGGCGCGGTGCTCTCGGCCGGCCCGGTGCTCTCGGCCAGCCCCGTGCTCTCGGCCAGCCCGGTGCTCTCGGCCATCTCGGTGCTGTTTTCCGTCATGCCTGCTCCCCTGTCTCATGCTCGCCCAGCGCCTTGGCCGTAGCGTCCTTCCAGGCCATCCAGCCGAGCAGGGCGCACTTGATCCGCGCCGGATACTTCGACACGCCCTCGAAGGCGACCGCGTCGCCCAGCACGTCTTCGTCTGGCTCGGCCTCGCCACGCGACTGCATCAGTTTCAGGAACTCGTCGCTGATCTGCATGGCCTCGCCGACCGTCTTGCCGATGATCATGTCGGCCATGACCGACGCGCTGGCCTGGCTGATCGAGCAGCCGAGCGCCTCGTACGACACGTCGGCGAGGACCGGCTCAGCGCCGGCGTCCTTGAGGCTGACCCGCAGGGTCACCTCGTCACCGCAGGTCGGGTTGATGTGCTGCACCTGCGCGTCGAATGGCTCCCGCAGGCCCGCGTGCAGCGGGCGGCGGTAGTGCTCCAGGATGATCTCCTGATACATCGACTCGAGCTCCATCACACCGTCCCGAAGAACTTCTGCGCCTGCCGTATTCCGTCAGCGAGCGCGTCGACCTCGTCGTGGGTGTTGTACACGTAGAACGTCGCCCGCGTGCTGGACTGCGCGTGCAGCGCGCGATGCAGCGGCCAGGCACAGTGATGCCCGGTCCGCACCGCGATCCCGAGTTCGTCGAGCACCTGCCCAACGTCATGGGGGTGGATGCCGTCCAGGACGAACGACACCGCTCCGCCGCGCTCGCTGGTGTCCAGCGGGCCCAGGACCCGCAGGCCCTCGATGCCGGCCAGCGCGTCCAGGGCATGGGCGGTCAGCGCCTCTTCGTGCGCCGCCACGTTGGCCATGCCGAGCGCATCGAGGTAGTCGCACGCGGCGGCCAGCCCGACGGCTTGCGCGGCGGCGGGCACACCGGCCTCGAACCGGTCCGGTGGCGGCAGGAAGGTTGAGCCCTCCATCCGCACAACCTCGATCATCGAGCCGCCATAGATAAAGGGCGGCATCGTCTCGAGCAGCTCACGTCGGGCCCACAGCACCCCGACACCCGACGGGCCTAGCATCTTGTGCCCCGAGAACACCAGGAAGTCGACCCCGAGTGCGGTCACGTCCACCGGCTGGTGCGGCACCGACTGGGCACCGTCGGCCAGGACCAGCGCGCCGCTGGCGTGTGCTGCCGCAGCGATCTGTGCTACCGGTGGCACGACTCCGGTCACGTTGGACTGGTGCGTCACCGCGACGATCTTGGTCCGGTCGTTGATGAGCTCGTCGATATTGGCCAGGTCCAGCCGCCCGTCCGGGGTCACGCCGAACCAGCGCAGCGTCGCGCCGGTGCGCTCGCACAACTGCTGCCACGGCACCAGGTTGGCGTGGTGCTCGGACTCGGTGACCAGCACCTCATCGCCAGGACCGACCGCGAACCGACCGGCCTCCGGCCCGAAGGTCGCGGCGTTGCTCATCGCGTAGGCGACGAGGTTCACGGCTTCGGTGGCGCTCTTGGTGAAGACGATCTCGCCAGGGTCGGCGTGCAGAAACGCGGCGACTCTGGCCCGGGCGCCCTCGTAGGCGTCGGTTGCTTCCTCCCCGAGCAGGTGAGCGCCGCGGTGCGCGGCCGCGTTGTGCGTGGTGTAGAAGTCGCGCTCGGCGTCGAGTACCAGGCGGGGCTTATGCGACGTCGCGCCCGAGTCCAGGTAGACCAGGTGCCGACCGCCGCGAACCGCCCGGCCGAGGATCGGGAAGTCCGACCGGATCGCCTCGACATCGAGCGGATCACCGCGCCGCGTGCCACCCGCTACCGCGGTCACCTCAGCGGCAGTCACGCCGACGCGCCTGCTCTGGTCGCATCGATACCGAGGAAGCGCTCGTAGCCATTGGTCTCCAGCTCCTCGGCTAGCTCCATGCCGCCCTCTTCGGCGATGCGGCCGGCCACAAACACGTGCACGAAGTCCGGCTCCACGTAGCGCAGCAGCCGCGGATAGTGGGTGATCAGCAGCAGCGCATGGGCAGGGTCCTCGCGGAACCGGTTGATGCCTGCCGAGACCACCTTGAGCGCATCGATGTCGAGGCCCGAGTCGGTCTCGTCCAGGATCGCGATCTTGGGGTTCAGCAGCTCCAGCTGCAGGATCTCGTGCCGCTTCTTCTCGCCGCCGGAGAAGCCCTCGTTGAGGTTCCGCTGCGCGAACGAGGGGTCCATCGACAGCTGGTCCATGGCTTCGCGCAGTTCCTTGCCGAAGGTGCGGATCTTCGGCGCCTCGCCGCGGACGGCGGTGATGGCCGTGCGCAGGAAGTTCGACACCGAGACGCCTGGCACCTCGACCGGGTACTGCATGGCCAGGAACAGCCCGGCCCGCGCCCTGGCGTCGACGCTCATCGCGAGCACGTCCTCGCCGTCGAGCGTGATCGAGCCCTGGGTGACCGTGTACTTGGGGTGCCCGGCGATGGCGTACGCCAGCGTCGTCTTGCCCGACCCGTTCGGCCCCATGATCGCGTGTGTCTCCCCGGCCGAGATGGTCAGGTTGACGCCGCGCAGGACCTCGCTGCTCTCGCCCGCGGCAGTCGTCACGCTGACGTGCAGGTCACGGATCTCAAGCGTGGACATATCGGTTGTCTCCTGGTTGCTGTGGCTAAAGCTCGACGAGGACGTCGTCGCCCTCGATCTTCACGGGATAGGTGGTGACCGGCTTGGTCGCCGGCGGCCCGGTCGGCTTGCCGGTGCGCAGGTCGAAGCAGGATCCGTGCAGCCAGCACTCCACGGTGTGGTCGTAGACCTCGCCCTCGGATAGCGGGACCTCCTCGTGCGAGCAGACGTCGTGCAGCGCGAAGACCTCGCCCTCGGCGCGGACGATCGCGACCGGCACCCCGGCTACCTCGACGCCGAGTGCGCCCTGGTCCGGCAGCTGCGACAGCGCGCAGGCCCGCTGGAATTCGCTCATGCCAGCTCCGCCTCGACCGCCGCCATGATCCGCTCCTGCAGCTCGGGCACCTCGATCTTGCCGATCAGCTCGCCGAAGAAGCCGCGGAGCACGAGCCTCTTCGCCTCGTCGGCCGGGATGCCCCTGGCCATTAGGTAGAACAGGTGCAGGTCTTCGAGCCGGCCGCTAGCGCTGGCGTGCCCGGCGCCGGCGACCTCGCCGGTCAGGATCTCCAGGTTTGGCACGGAGTCGACCCTGGTGCCGTCGGTCAGCACAAGGTTCCGGTTGTACTCATAGGTGTCGGTACCGGTGGCGGTGGGCCGGATGATCACGTCACCGATCCACACCGCGTGCGCCTCGTCCCCCTGGAGCGCTCCCTTGTAGGTCACCCGGCTCCGGCAGTTGCGCTCGGCGTGGTCGACGAACAGCCGGTGCTCCAGGTGCTGCCCGGCATCGGCGAAATACAAGCCGCGCAGCTCTGCGTCCCCACCGGGTCCGGCGTACCGCACCGACGGCGCCAGCCGGACAACCGACCCACCCAGCGTCACGGCAGTATGGACGAGCTTGGCATCCCGCCCGAGCTGAGCATGATGATGCGACAAATGCACCGCATCATCGGCCCACGACTGCAAGCTGACGACGACGAGCGAAGCCCCATCACCGACAACGAGCTCAACGTTGTCGGCATAGGTGGCCGAGCCGGTGTACTCGAGCACGACGACCGCGCGCGCATTCGGCTTCACATCGATCAAGGTGTGCCCGAAGGCGGCCCCATCCGCGCTCTCACCGCGAACCGAAATGTGCGTTGGGACGTCCGACTCGGTATTTGCTGGCACGGAGACAAACGTCGCTTCGCCGAACGATGCAAAGGCCCGCGCACTGACCCGGTCACCGGGCACGTAGGCGGTGCCGAGCCTGGAGTCACCATGTTCAAGGTT
>DATHQE010000157.1:0-30454 GCA_035483035.1 Streptosporangiaceae bacterium
CTCCTCGACCAGCGCCTTGAACTTGTCGTGGTAAATCCGCCGCTCGGTACGCACCTGAGTCTGCTTGTCATCGGGCAGCATGTGCAGCGACCGGAAGAACACGATCATGTCGTCGAGGTTGTCCAGGCTGGTCGTCACGACATCCACAACGGCAGCGCGCAGCCGCTCCTCCGGGCTGCCCGGCCCGGCGGCGATCTCCTCCAGGTGCGAGGTTTGCATCGTCAGCACCTGGTGGTAGACCTCATACAGCAAGTCGTCCTTGGAGCCGTAGTAGTGGTACATCGCGCCCTTGGTGACGCCGGCCGCATCAACGATGTCCTGCACCGAGGTGCCCTCAAAGCCGTGGCGGGCAAATAGCCTGGTCGCGACGTGCAACAGACGCTCTTTTACCGGCGGCCGGGGTGCCTTCCCCGCAGCCCGTCCGGTGGACTCCTTTGACCGCACCGCCATGCCGCACACTCCGGGGGTAACTCGTCTCCGTCCAGCATCATACCGGCCGGTCGGTCTTAAGTTAGGCACGCGGGTACCGCCTGGTCAACTGCGAGTGTGCCGACGGTGCGGCGAGCGCCGTTACGCGCCATCGTCGGCGGCCAGCTGATCGAGGTGGACGGCGACATCCTGGACGAGATAGCCAGGCCGGTGGCGCCTCGGACCGGCGCCTCCCTGCTGCCACGGCCGCGGACCGTCGAGCGGCCTGTACTCCAGGCCGGCCGCGTCCAGCCTGCGCAAATGTGCCGCGATCCGATCCGTCAGCGGCGGTCGGCCCGGCTCGCCGGCCAGCGGGACCAGACCACCCGACCAGGCGACGTCGGCCAGCGCGCAGGCCCGCGGGAAGATCATGTACTCGAGCGACCGGCCATCGCGGATGTACTCGGTCCACACCTGGAACTGGGCGCCGATCAGGTGCTCGCGCGCCGACGGCGGCCAGTCCGCCGGCACCGGCGCGAACGCCGCCACATCCGCAAGCCGCACCGGCCCGCCAATGGCGACCGGCTCGGTCTCAGCCCGTTCCTGGTAATAATCGAAGTACGTCGGCAGCACCGGCGCCGCCACGACTTCGTGTCCGGCCAGGGCCGCCTGGCGCGCGATCTGCATGCCGCGCCACGCCATCACGACAGTGTCCGGCCGGAGCATCCCGCCGCGGCCGCCGGAACTGCTGAAACCCTCGTCCCAGACGACTGACCTGGCAGCAAAATCCGCGGCCAGCATGTCGGCGACGTCACGCAGGAACGAGGCATGCAGATCATCTGCCGTCGCCAGGCCGCGGTCACGTCGGACCGCCTCGATGCGCTGATCGTCGCGCCAGCGATCGAGCAGGCACTCGTCGCCGCCGATATGGACGAAGCGGGAGCCGGTCGCGCTGAGCAGTTCGCCGAAGACGTCGTGCAGCACGCGCATCGACTCGGGCAGCGGGGCGAGCAGGTAGGGAAAGATGCCCCAATCCGGGCTCACCTGGTAGCCCCCGTCGGGCGCTGGGCCGGAGCCGAGCTCGGGCAGCGCAGCCAGCAGCGCCGTGCAGTGGCCGGGCAGGTCTATCTCCGGGACCAGCGCCATGCCGCGCTGCCCGGCGTAGGCGGCGATCTCGCCCAGGTCGTTGAGGGTGTAGTAGCCGCCGTGCGGGATGTCCTCGTAGACCTTCGGCTCTTCGTTGTTGAGGCTGATCCTGGTCCTCGCCCGGTGCGAGCCAACCTCGTGCAGCCGCGGGTGCAAACGGCTCTCGATCCGCCAGCCCTGGTCGTCGGTGAGATGGAGGTGGAGCCTATTCAGCTTGAGGGCGGCGAGGCCGTCGATCACCGCGAGCAGCTCGCGCTTGGTCACGAAATGCCGGGCCACGTCGATGTGAGCGCCGCGCCAGCTCAGCGCCGGCCTGTCTTCGATCTCCGCGCACGGGAGCTGCCAGTCGCTTACGCCGGTCAACGGCGCTGCGCGCCACGCCTCATCGGGCAGCAGCTGGCGGATGGTCTGCGCCGCGTAGGCCGCGCCAGCCGCGTCTCCGGCTCGGATGACGATGCCCGCTGGCTGGATCTCGAGGTGATAGGCCTCAGGGCCTAGTTCGGAGTCAATGCCGACGGAGCACGCAGGCCCGGCCGCGGCGTTGTCTGGCCAGGGCACGGCGGCCAGCAGGTGGCGTACGGTCGCCGTCGCTTGCTGCGTCGTGGCCTGGTGGCCCTGGCCGACCGGATGGACGTCAGGAAGGTTGGTCAGGATCAGCGAGCCGGTCCGCCGACGGACCGACACCGGCTGCGGGATCAGGCTGCCCAGGACGTCGTCCATCGGGGTGTGTGCTCCTAGTCGTCCCGGTCGGCAGTGGTTTGTCGCCGGAACACTAGCAGCGCGCCCGGCGCCCGCTCGCAGCCCGCCGACGGCTGCGGGAGTAATAGGCGAGTGATACTAGGAATGAGCTGGGCGGACGCCTTCGATCAGGCGACGGATATCAGTCACGGGGGGACACGATGACACGTCAGGACGCTCACTTCGATGCGCTAATTCACCAACGGTCGGCTTCTGCCGTAGGGGCCACTAACGTGGGCCTGACCAGGCGCTGGCACGTCCGCGACGTCATGTCCACCAGAGCCGTCGCAGTCGGCGAGCACACTCGCTACCAGCAGATCGCCGGGCTGTTGCAGGAGCGTCGCCAGACGGCGGTGCCCGTCGTCACACCGGACCGACGGGTGATCGGCGTCGTGGCAGAGGCGGACCTGCTGCGGAAGCAGGAACGGCATGCGTACGCGGACAAAACGCCTGGCTGGCAACTGCGCTCGCGGGACCGGACAAGAGCGGAAGCGCGGACCGCGCAAATGCTCATGACGTCTCCGGTCGTCACGATCGGGCCTGACGAACTGCTGGGGACAGCAGCGAGGGTCATGAGCGCTCACCACGTCCGGCAGCTACCAGTGGTTCGTCCAGATGGCACCATAGTGGGGCTTGTCAGCCGCAAGGATCTGCTGTCGGTGTACCTACGCCCCGACGAAGAGCTCGTGGCAGAAGCCGTCGATCTGCTGACCAGCGTCGTGCTGCAGGATCCAGCCGCGGTCCGAATCACCGCGAGTGAAGGCGTGGTAACGGTCCTTGGCCGGCTTCCGAGCTACGACCAGGTCGAAACAGCGGTACGGCTCATCGAAGGCATCGACGGCGTGGTCTCGGTGACGAACAAACTGCATGCGCCGCCGCCGGAGAACTGGCCGGGAGCGGGCTATCACATCCCGACGGCCTGATTCGCCGGGGCGTGGGGCGGCGGCGTTGGCTCAGGCGAGCCGACGTCGGCGGAAGCTGGTGCCCGTTCTGCGCTAAGGTAGTGTGGCCCGCCGCTGACCAGGCGGGTTTAGCAGTGCCGGGACGTAGCGCAGCTTGGTAGCGCACTTGACTGGGGGTCAAGGGGTCGCGGGTTCGAATCCCGCCGTCCCGACGGATCACTCAAGCCCGCTGACCACGGTGAAAGCCGAGGTCAGCGGGTTTATTGTGCCTTGGTGAGTCACCGTTCGCTTCCTTGCACCAGGCGCAGCTGGGGACCATTTGGGGACCAATTTGCTGCCAGGTGAGTACTGAGCGCGGTTCCCGCATCCGCGATGGACTGGGCGTCCGGGTGCAACTAGCGCTGGGTAGTGACCAGCGAGCCGTGCCCGGCGATCTTCCTGAGCACGTGGACCGGGACCCCTGCATCGGCCATCCAGGTAAGACCGGTGTGGCGCAGATCGTGCCCGCGCAGACGCTCGTATCCGAGCTGGATGACGACCTCGTCCCAATGCGTGGCGTCGCGCAGCACGGCCGTTGAAATCCTGCCGCCGCGCGGTCCGGTGAAGATGCAGGCTTCCGGGTTATGGCCGACAGCATCGAGGCGCCATGCGATCGCGCGTTCACCGGCACCGGCTCACCGCCCGCCTGCTCGTAGCAAACCAGCATCGGACAATTCACTCGCCTACACTCACCGCATGACAGCATCCAGTGATCAACCGCCGGACGGCCTGCCTGAGCTGATTGAACTCCTGTACCGGGTCGACTGGACCAGAATCAGCTTCGCCGCCGAGATCACTGACTTCCGGAACTATCAGCTCCTCAGCCACATGATGGGGAGAGCACGTCGGCAGCGGTCCGGATGGCCAGCCGACACCGCTAACGAAACAGGCGAGGAAACAGGCGAGCGGGCCTCGCGGGGACCCACCGCTCATTCCGTCCTGCTGCTCCTCGCGGGGGACGGCCGGTTCCGGCAGGAGACGACCTACCCCGATCGGTCCGCATCCGCCCACCGATCCGATGGCCACGACAACTGGTCCACGGCCGACGAAGACGATGACGATGACGACCCGCACTCGCCCGTGATCGTGCAATCCGCAAGCCCAGCGCAGCCATCGTGCACTGAGCTGCTGAGTCCCGCCTGGCTGCCCGCCCGATTCGCGCTGGAGCTAGCGGGCTCGGAGGTCGTGGCCGGCCGCCACGCCGTCCGAGTGCTGGCCAGACCCAGGCCGGTCCGGCGAACCGAGGCTGGACCAGATCGGTTGCGGCCAGGCCGCGCCGCGCCGCGCCCAGCGCACCGGCACATTCCGCCGGCCGATGAGCTAGTCGACCAGATCGAGGCGCTGGTCGACTCAGAGCTCGGGATCGTGCTGCGGTGCGAGTGGCGTTGCGACGGCCAGATCGTCAGCCGCCAGGAAGTCACCAGCATCACCATCGATCCGCCGGAGGCGAGCGACCCGGCCCAGTTCGAGGCCCCGGCGCATCACGAGTCGGCCGACCCCGGCCACGCATCACCGTTCTCAGGACCTGGTTGGCAGGCGGCAAAGAATGCCGCCGACCTGGGCGCGACAGCACTGAGTTTCGCTATCCGCCGCGGGCAGCACCGGAATCCGTCGGATCACAGCAAGCCAGCCTGGACCGTGGACTATGCCGCGACAGCCGACGAGGCAGAGCAGGGCCAGCCGAGTCAGGACGAGCCGGTCAGTGCTCAGATCCTGACGCTGCTGTATGGGGCTGGCCTGCGTCGGACCGAGTTCGACGGCGAACTGCGGACCTGGTTCGACGGCACCGTCGCCGCACAGGCGCTCGCCGCAGCCGCCGACCGGAACCGGCTTCCCGGCGTCGGACGCCTGGCCGACACCATGAACGAGACGTCGTGGCAGCGCCGGGAGGCGGTCAAGATCGGCCTGCCGGACCGCTACCGGATAGAGCACCTGGACGGACGGAAGCCGCGCAAGAGCACGACGGTCGCCTCGGATGGACGGCAGCGGTGGCGGATCTACCGGGATCACGTCTCCGTTGGCCCGGCCACGCCATTGCCGGCCGATCTGGCCCGGCTGGCCGATCCGGCCTGGCTGCTCGACTGGCGGCTCACCGGCGGCGCGGAGGTGACCTGCGCCGGCCGTCGCGGCTTCCTGATACTGATCGGGCAGCATGATTCGGCCGATGACAGCCTGCCGCTGGCTGAGGCTGTCATCGATGCCGACCTGGGCATCGTGCTGCGCCTGAGGGGAGCACCCATAAGTCGACTCGGCCTGGAGTACGAGCTGGATGTCACGGTCCCAGCGGGGCGCAGCCCCCACGACTTCACGATCGACATCCCGGCCGGAACCCGCGTCGACAAGGACACTGGCGGCTTGCTCGACGAAGCGGAGGTCCCGGCCCCGGTTAAGACAGCCATCCAGCTTGCGGGCAAGGCATTCACTGGGGCCGCGAAGGTCGGCAGCTTCCTTGATTCGCTACGGTCACGCAGGGATGGCTAGCCGGCTCAGCTGCTGTCGACGACCCGGTTGGTGAGCGCGCCGCCTGCCTTCGATCTCGACGCAGCCGCTGTCGCCTGCCACGGGCGGGCCGATGCCTCGGGTGTCCCGTGAGCAGCACATCGCCGGGCAGCATCGGCAGGGCGAACGGCACGCCGTTGATCAGCACAAGGATCACTCGAGCCGAGAAAGGCGGTCGGGCACACTGGCCGAAGCCTGCGGGAATAAGCCGGACGAGGCATTCGGTGCCCTGGCGGCGGTCTGCAAGCTCCGGGGGAAGTCGGCAGAATACTTGCGGACCGTTGCCGGCCAGGCGATATCGGCAGACAGCGTCTTCGAACGAGACCGCATCGGTGCCGTGCGGATTGAAACTGACGGACACTCGCCCGAGGAAGCTGCCGGATTGATCGCCGAAGCGACCGGGTGGCCGCAGCAACCTGGCGCCTAGCGGTGCGGAATCGCTGGGACCGGGCTGCGACACGTGCCGCCGGAGCGCCTCACAGGAGGCCCACTGTGTCCCTCCAGTCCGGAGCCTGCTCCGTAGCTGTGAGGTCCTTCGCGTAGAGCCAGAATGCCCGGCCGATCGTGGCGTGCAGGGTTCGGGAGAAGTACGACAGCGGGCCTGCCCAGACGAGCTCGGCGGCGGTGAGGCCGCGGTCTCGCTGGTCGGCCAGGGATCGTTTGAGGAGAACGCTTCCGATACCGAGCTGGCGCTGTTCCGGCGCCGTGCGCACGGGGCCGACTTCCTGGGGACGGTTGAGGCCGTAGGCGCAGAACCCGACGTAGTGCTTGTCACGGACTGCAACCTGCAGGCCGGCCTCGCTGCTGCGCAAGGCTGCGGTGATCTCGCTGACCCAGCTGGGCCGCCATGTCGATCCGAGTGATGCCTGCATCGGGCCGTCGTCGCTGCCGCTGGCCTGGCGGATCACTAGATCTTCCCGACTAAGTCACGAGAATGGTCGGCGGCTACGAGGCAGCACTGACCCCAGACTTACCGTCAGTGACGGACACTGACCAACCAGGTGCATGGATTCGCGTAATTGACTGTCGGCGCTCACGTTATTGAGCAGGGGTGCTGCTCAGGTAATTGACCAGGGCCTGGTCTGTACCTGTTCTACTGGCTGGCCTCCTTGGCTGTCGTGTTGTTCGGCTGACCGGGCCGTTTCTGGGCCGGTAACTGGGTCCGTTCACGAAGAGCTGGAGGCTGTTGTTGATGAGCCGGTCGAGCAGGGACTCGGCGACGACCGGGTTGGGGAACAGCGGGTACCAGTCCTGCGGTGCCCTGTTGGACGTCAGGATCAGTGACGTGACTAACTGGCGCTCACGCCCCGGCCCCTGGGGACCATCTGGGGACCACACGCCAAGCGGCAGCGTCGTGCGCGTTGCAGAGCAGTCCCATCTAACGAACAGGCTGGAGCTCATTGCGGAGATCGTCATCGGTCTGGCGGCCCAGTTGGTGCTGTCAAGGCGCACTCCGTCAATGCAGCCATCAGCGACGGACGGCGAGAACCCCAGCGCGCCGCGCCGGAAGAAGCCTGTCGCCTCATCCATGCTGGCGAACAGGCCGCTGTTCAGCGCGGCAGCGGGCTCGGCCGCGACCGAAAGCGACACTGCACCGTCGCGTGAGAGGACACCGATGCGGATCAAGTCTGCCGACTCGGCGACGTCGAACCGGGCAAGGTGATAGGCGCCAGGGAAAATGCTGGCACCTAGTGCCGCCGTGATCCGGGAGCTTGTATCGCGGCGCGGCATAAAGACCCCGCTGTGGCTTCCCTGCTTGTCATCCCATTCGACGGCGAACCGGTGAGCCACGTTCTCGGTTGTCACTCCGGCCGCTCGCGGGAGAGGTGCCGGGCGCAGAGCCCTCATCCGGATGAAGCACACGCCTCCGACGGCGTGACCGTTGACGAGCTGCGGGCGGAACGGCGGGGGCAGGAGCGCATCCACTCGTTCAGGGTCGATGCGGTAGCTCACGAGCAGCCGACGCTCGATGATGCAGTCGATGATCCTGGTGATCACTCTTGGGACTCCTTCGGCATGCGGGCCGACGCGCGGTTGCGACGCTGGCGAAGCACGACCTGCTCGGGGCAGACAGCGGATAGGAAGCTCCCCACGCAAACAGCCAACCGGTCAGGCACGAGCGAGTACAGGATCCGGTTGGCGTCGCGGCGTTCGGTCACCAGCCCGGCAGCGCGCAGGAGGCTCAGGTGCCGTGAGATCGACGGACCGCTGATAGGAAACTTCGCACCGATCTCCCCGGCGGGCAGCTCGCCGCCGCGCAAGTCAGACAGGATCTGGCGGCGGGTCGGGTCGGCGAGCGCCTTGAACACTGGTGCCGCCGGCCGGGAACCTGTGAATCGGCGGCCAGCAGGATCTGGCTCGGCCCCGCGTGGTTTTGTGCCGGGTTCTAGCCTTGGCTGGTGAATGGGAGCGGGATTAAGGCTGTACTGCTAACGGGGGTGTACGGCTCGGGCAAGAGCACGGTCGCGAAAGAGATGGCTTATCTACTTGAGCAGGCCGGCGAGCCCTACGCGCTGCTCGATCTGGACTATCTGAGCTGGGGTGGCGCCGGTGAGGATGATCGGGCCAGCGAGTTCGCGCTGATGCTGGCGAATCTGGCAGCTGTGGCGGCGAACTACCGGCGGGCCGGTATCCCGAACTTCGTGCTCGCTTACTTTGTCCGAACTGCCGCCGAGGTACAGGCCATTGAGCAGGCCCTGGGCGCCTCAGTCACGGTGGTCCGGCTGATCGCCGACCTGCCTGTGATCCAGCAGCGACTAACTGCCGATGTCACTACCGGCCGCGGTGATGACATGCGGGCGGCGGCAGCCGCGATCGCAGCGGACGAAGGAGTCGGCCTCGAGCATGTGGCCATCAGCAACAACCGGCCCGTCACCGTGATAGCACGCGAAATCATGGCCGACGCCGGCTGGGTCTGACGCCGCCAGGCAACGGCGGCGACAGTCAGCCATCGCCCAGACCCGCGACCAATGCACTGTCATGCGCCGCGCGTTAGTCGTGGAAAGTGACGTCAAAGAAGCGCGGCCATGCCATTATCGACGGCACTCGTATGCCCGGAGGCCGCCGAGGAATGAGCTGTCTTCTGGTGCCGACAACCAGTTCAATCACCTCTTGCCAAGTACCAGCGCTCAAAGCCACCTGCGACGCCGACCCCGACGACTTCGCCGCCGTATAACACACCGAGACCGGCGGCAAGCCTCCCGACTGGCTAACGCGCTGATCTCCTAGCGCCAGCCGCGCGCTGGGCCGCTAGGCAGGCGGCCAGCGGAGGTTGAACAGCTGCTCGTACCGGCGCCGCGGCTCCGAGGAAACGCGCTGTTCATCTCCTGCGACGGACTGGGGGGCCTGCCCTACGCTATCGAGGCGGCAAGCGGCCGGGACGCCGCACCGTCGCGGCTGGCGGTCGCCTGTAACGACCAGCGGGCCAAAGATGCCGTGGCCGCCATCTAGGATTCTGTTGGCTTCGACACGCTGGAACTAGGCCTCCTCGACGAGGCCCGGCTGCGTCTATCGCACACAGCGCATTCATCGCCCACGAGGACCTCGCGCAGCTCGAAGCCAAACTTGACCGCGCCGACCGCTCCCCCAGCGGCCACTTAGAGAAGGGAACGCGCCATGGCTGCGCTGATCACTGCCGCCGACCTCGGCATCGACACCACCAGCGACCAGGGCCTGTTCGACTGGCTGCTCGCCAGCGTGCTGTTCGGGCGGCCGGTGCCGCAGCAGACGGCCGCGAACGCATTTCGCAAGTTCAGGGAAGACGGCTGGGACACCCCAGAGCACTTCACCGCCGACGACCAACACCCGCTCTGGCACGAGCTATGGGAGGGCAACTACCACCGCATGAGCTCAGTCATGAGCGAGGAGCTACGCGACGTGATGCGCGCGCTCATCGCGGATTACGACGGCTCCGTCGCGCGGCTGGTTCGCACCGCCAGCACGCGAGAAGACATCAGCCAGCGGCTGCAGCGCATTAAAGGCGTCGGGCCCAAGACCGCCGAAATCTTCCTGCGCGAAGTCCCAGACGCACTCATCGGAGCCGGCTGAGCGGTCAGGTCAAGCCAACTGAGGTTCCGCCCCGGCACGCAACTGCGCGGATACGCTGTCGTCATGAGATGGTCGACGGGCCGATCCTCGCTCTTGATCCTGCCTGCATGAGGGACGCACTGGCGTCGGCCCGCGAAGCGCGGTTCGCCGGGAGTTCCGCCAGCCAGCGAGAGGCCGCGCTGTATCAAGGGGCGCTGGAGAGCAACCGGGTCAGGGTCCCCTATCTGTGGCTTGAGTTTTATCACTGGGGTGTAAGGCTCCGTGGCAGAGGCCTGACTGCGCGGTTGGTTGAAACGCGAGATGTCGGCTACGAGCAAATCACGCAGCTCGTCGTGCTGATTTCTATTACCGGCTCGGGTGGCCGAGGCATTCGACTCCAGCGAGCGGGCGAGTCAGGGTCTGTGTACTTCTTCGCCGGGCCTGCGGCTGTGCCGCTGATAGTGGGACTACTGGTAAGCCACGGCGTTGCCGTCGACGGACAGGTGACCGGCACTCGCATTCCATACACCAACGGCGGCTACATCTACCGGGAGAGCGCGCCCGTCGCGTCGTCAGTCTCTGAATGCCTCTCCGATGGCGTAGGGCTTGACTGTTCGCGGAGCGGCACTGAGTCCCTAGTGAAAGCAGTGGACTCACTGCGGGCAACGTGCCTGGGCAGCAGGAATACGAAGATGAAAGCGGCCGTCAGCGGGACGAGGCACACCCATGAGGTGATCCGGAGAGCGTCGGTCGCAGGGTGATGCTTGAACATTGCGAAGAAGATGGTGCCAAGAACGGCAACGCCGAGCGAGGTCGATAGCTGCTGCGAGGCTTCCATGACGCCGGACGCAGATCCGACCTCGTTCATCCTGACAGCGGCCAGGATGAACTGTATGAGCTGGCCAAGCACGATGCCGACTCCTGCACCGACAAGTACCAGGCCGGGAACGAGATCCCAGGTCGAGGCGCTAGGAACGCCAGTTAGCGTCAGGGCGAGCGCGGTAGTACCAGCGGCGATAAACACGATGCCGATGTGGAGCAAGTGGCGTCCGAGTTTCTTGACGAGCACGCCCGACACGAGCATGCCGCCGATCATGCCGACGACCATAGGAGTCAGGGTTAGCCCGGCGTGGATCGGCGACCACCCTTCGCCGAGCTGGCCGTACAGCGAGACGCAGAGCAAGAGCCCGCCGAAAGCGCCGAATAGGGACAGCATGACCGCGATGCCGCTCAGGTACATGCGGTTAGCAAACAGGGATGGTTCGATCAAGGCGTTGTGGCTGCGGCGTCGCTCGTAGCGCACGAAGACGTAAAGCAGGATCGCGCCGGCCGCGAGGAGCGCGAACGTCCAGGCCGGCCAGCCGGCGGCCTGGCCCTGGATGAGCGGGTAGATGATCGCCACGAGCGCGATGCCGACGAGCCAGACGCCGCCGATATCGAGCTTGAGGCTGGGGTGACTGACCCCGCTCGGCAGCGATCGGACTGCGAACGGAAGCGCCATGAGGCCGATCGGCACGTTGATGAGAAAAACCAGTCGCCAGCCGACGTTCCAGAGGTTGGCGTCGATGAGTGCGCCCGCGAGGATCGGTGCGCCGAGCATCGCCAGACCCGTTGACGGACCGAACAGGCGGGTTGCGCGGCCCAGTTCCTCGTCGTCGAAGACTTCCTTCAGCAGGCCGAAGCCCTGCGGGATCATCAGCGCGCCGAAGCCTCCCTGCAGGGCGCGGAAGGCGATCAGCATGCCGATGTCCTGCGCCACTGCACAGGCGGCGGAGAACACGACGAACCCGACCAAGCCGAGCAGGAACATCCGGCGGCGGCCGAAAATGTCTCCCAGCCGCGCCCCCGCGATCAGCAGGACAGCAAAAGCCAGCGTGTAGGCGGCGCTCAGCCACTGGATCGTGCTGGCACCTCCGCCGAGTGCGCGGTGGATAGAGGGACCGGCCACGTTCACGATCGTGGCGTCGAGCAGATCCATGGTGTTGGCGACCAGCACCACGGCCGCCACCATCCAGCGCATGCTGTAGAGGCTCGCTCCGGCGGAGGATCTGGTGATGGTGGTGGAAGCCGTGTCCATGATGACCTTCTGGCTAGAGATGGAGCGGACCCGTTCGGCAGCTGCGCGTACAGTGTTTGTCACGAACAGTGTTCGTGACGTACACTGTACGTAGGGTCCACCGTCAAGGTCAAGCGCCATCGCTGCCCTCGAGTACAGAACCTGGAGGTCCGTCACACATGAAGACATCGAGCCGACCCCGCTCGACTCGTGATCGCCCAGCAAAGGCGCCGCTGAGCGAGGAGGCAATAGTCGACGCCGCCCTCGCGATCCTCCAGGCAGAGAGCCTCGAAGCCGTCTCGATGCGTCGTGTCGCAGCCGCCTTGGACACCGGAGCCGGCTCACTGTACGTCTATATCGACGGTCGTGACGGCCTGCTCGAGGCGATGTTTGATCGCATCATCGCGGCGGTCACGCTGGAAACGCCCGATCCGTCGCGTTGGCGTGCACAACTGCACAACCTTCTGGAGCGGCTGCGCGCGGAACTCGTCACGCATCCCGGAATGGCCGCAGCAACCATGGTCGACCCGCCTCGGACCGAGACGGCTATGCGGCTGCTGGAGAACCTCCTGGGAATCTTGCTTGCTGGCGGCCTGGACGCTGAGGTTGCCGCATGGGCGGCCGACATCCTCGCGGCCCAGGTGACGTACGCGGCTATCGAGGCCGAACTCCGGCGCACAGACCCCAGCGCGCTGGCTGCCAAAGTCGCGGCCAACTTCGCCCGCCTACCGCCGGACGATTTTCCGCTAATAACTGCCCACGCCGCTCAGCTGGTCGCTGGAGACGTCGACGAACGGTTTCGGTTCGCCATTGACGTAGTAATCGACGGCGTGCTGTGCAGTGCATCTCGGCATTAGCTGCCTCGTGCAGAGGCCACCTTGCCACGACCGCACTGCCCAACTGACGGCCGTCGCCGTGTCTGCTGGGCACTAGTGGGAACCACCAGTGCTCAGAGGTGGCGAGCACGATCTCGCCGGAGATGTCGGCATGGTGTTCGACACCACGCCGCTCCCCCGACTTGGATTGCCTGACCTGCAACCCGTCCTGGCGTCGTCGTCCGCAGGCAGTGACCGCAAGGCGCACCGCCTGCGGGCGATCGTCGCATCGACACGCGCGTCGTCGCTGCGCCATAGCTGGCATCGCTGCGGCAGTGACTTGCCATGGCGGAAAGTCAGGAGCTAGGCTTTCCGCCATGGAAAGTAACGGGAAGGAGGCCGGTCACGGTGAGTGCCGCGATCCCGCCTGAGGAAGCCGCCAGCGCGATGGCTGCCATCGACGATCGCCGTGCGTGGCTGGCCGACCGCCTCATTGCCCCCTGCTGGTACCACCCGGCTCTCGGCGTGCTCGCGGGAGCCCTCATCGCGGTGGCGGAGACGCGTAACTGGCCGCTGTTCTACTGGGCGGTGGCGGGGTATTCGGCTGGCTGCGGCGCGCTCATGTGGATGAACCAGCGGCGCGTCGGGGTCGCGGTCAAGTACTTCCGCAGGCGGGTCAGCATCATTTTCGCGGCGCAGGTCCTGACGCTCAGTGCGCTGGTCGCGGTGGCCTGCTGGCTCGACCTGGACCGCGGGAGGAGGGGTACGTTCCTGGTGGCCGGGGTGCTGGCCGTAGCCATCACTATCGTGTTCGGGCGCTGGACCGACAGGGCGCTCCGTGCCGACTTCCAGGCCCGCCGGTGACCACCGCCGCTCGCTTCGACGAGATCGTGCACGCGCCGAACCGCCTCCAGATCTGCGCAATGCTCGCCGCCGTCGAGTCCGCCGACTTCCCCACCGTGCGGGAAGGGCTGGGGGTCGCTGACTCGGTCCTGTCCAAGCACGTCCGGGTCCTGCATGAAGCGGGCTACGTGACCATACACAAAGCCACGTGCGCCTCACGGGTCCGGACCAGCCTGTCGCTGACCACGGCTGGACGCGCTGCTTACCAGGGACATGTTGCTGCTCTCCAGGCAATCGTAGAGAACGGGAGAAAGAAACCCGAGGTCTCGCGAAGACCCTCCAGATGACCCCCCCGGCGAGCGGCGTGACGATCTTGGGCACCGGAAATGGGTTGCCGCGCCCCAAGAGGACCTAGTGTGCCGTCAGATAAGCACGAACCAGCAGGACGTCATGGTCGGTGTGTATGGCGGGCACCACCCGCGCTGAGGGCGAGCGAAACGCGCCTGTTCCGTAGACCTGCTGACTGCCTGGATCCTGATGCGCGGAACCGTCGGTGCGGGTCCAGAAGCCGTGCGGGGCGCAGGAGGGGTGACGGTTCAGGTCGCCTCCGAAGATGACGGCGCGGGCCGCCGCGCGGCGTGCAAGGACCGCTCCCAGCTCGGCGCACTGCAGCTCGTTCGCGGCCGCTTCAACGGGCTCGTGCGTGGCAAGTTGAGCAGTGCATACGTCAACGCCGATCGCGGTGCTGGCGCATAGCCACACGCGCCGCTCCGGACCGGCTTGTGCCTCGAAAGGCTGGCTGGCGGCGCTCAAGATGGATGCCTTCGACAGCACGGCGTTACCGTAGAATCCACGGCCGCCCGGTCGTCTGCAGGGCAGGGGCTTGCCGAAGTAGATCACCTTCGCGAAGCTGAGGTGATAGCCGGTCCGCTGGGCGATCCGCGCGACGTCACCGCTGCACGCCTCGCTGAACGTGACCGCGTCCGGGCGCGCTTCACGGATCCGGGTGGTTGCCTCTTGCACCACAGCGGGGTATGCCACCTTCGCATAGCAACCGCTGAAGCCGGACAGGCACAGGTTCATCTGCAGCAACGTGTAGGCCGAGCCCGCGGACGGCCGCGCGGCGGCCGCCGCGCCTGTCCCTGAGGATCTGCTGCAGCCGCCGAGAGCAAGGACAAGCCCGCACCCCACCGCAACGAGCGGGACCGCAGACCTCGCCAAGCGCTCGGCGCCGCGTCGGACCATTATCTTCACCGTTCATCGACGGTACATCCACCCCATCTGGAGCAGGCAACACGGCGCCATCCAAACCAGATGCGATCCACAGCTGGCCCGAGCCTCCAGCCGCGGCGGGCTCCGCGCTTTGAACCGGTGTTCGGCGTCACGCGGTGCATCGAGACTCAGGCCGTGATCTCGGCATTCACTCGGAATCGCCGGCGGACGTACTCGATGGCCAGTGAGCTGGCGACCAGTCTCCCTCAGGGTCCGTGGTCTGCCCCACTTCGATCAGATGACCGTCAGGATCGCGGATGTAGCAGCGCTTCTCGTACTGGTGCTGTTTCGGCGGCGTCAGGAACTGGGCACCTCGCGCGCTCCATTCGGCGTACACGGCGTCGATGTCCTGAACCCGGATATTGAGGAAGCTGCTGACCCGGTCGGGATCACGTGGCGTCTCCAGGATGACCGTCGGCTTGTCGTCGGTCGGTCCTCCGCCGGCATTGATGACGATCCAGCTGTTGGCCAGCGCAACATTGACTGGATCTCCGGGACGTTCCACCCGGCCGCCGAGTACTTCGGTGTAGAAGCGCCGAGAGCGGTCGACATCGTCCGAGACGATGAAGTGGGTCAGCACCATTCCCTCAGGGGGCGGTGGGAGCTGGGCCATCTGGCACCTCCACTGGTTGGTCTCGCACCCCGTCTACATCTTGATCCACCGCGTGAATAGGAGGGCTCCTGGACTAACGAGCGACAGTCTCCCGGTCCGGGAGCACCTCACTAAGCCGCCCGGTGTTGACGTCATAGACGAACCCCCGGACTGGGACGTCCGGTGAGATCCACGGATGCGACCTGGCCTTCTGGATCTGCTCCTTGGTGTTCGCCACGGCGTCGGTGAAGCTGTAGAACTTGGCCGGGGCAATCGGCGCCCGCCCTGTCTCTTTGCGAAGCCGGTCCTCCATCTCGCTGTCGGTGAACCTGAGCATCCCGCAGTCGGTGTGATTGATGATCATTATCTCTCGGCTGCCTAGCAATCTGGTCGAGAGGACAAGCGATCGGATCGAGTCGTCATCGATCACGGTGCCGAAGTTCCTGATCATGTCTGCTTCGCCGTCGGCGAGACCCAGCATCTGCTCGATGTTGCTTAGCCGGGGATCCGCACAGGTGACGATTGCGATCCGAGGTGCCGGCGGCTTCCCACGGCTGGGATCGTAGCCGTTGGACATGGTCGCATTGGCGCTCAGCGCCTCGTCGATAACACTCATGACTTCCCCCTGGGTGTGCCGGTTCTCGCCAGTCGCGCCGAGTCGAGCGAACCTTTCATCCGACCTGGTACCCCGTCCGTTAGGGCGCTATCCCCGATCGCCAGGACGCGACGGACAGGTCTCCCGCTGCGAAGGGCTTGCCGCCTGTACCTGGCCGAACGTTGACCTGGTCCGGTGCGCGGGCAAGATCGCCGTTTCCCTGCCACCTCCAGCGTGATGTAGGCCGCTGGCTGTTCAGCGTCCGGCCCCGGCCCGTGGCAGCGCCGGGGCCACCTGCGCAGCGGCGGCCGGCTCTGAGTGGCGTCGGCTGGCCAGGGCCATGGCGGCGAGCGCAGCGGCCAGATCCAGGCCGGCCGCGGCGTAGTTGGCGGGCGCGAACCCGTTGCTGAACGCTGCCGGGGAGGCGTAGCTGCCAGAGGCGGCGAAGACGGCGGCCAGGATCGCGACGCCGAACCCGCCGCCAAGCTGGCGCATCGTGCTGAACACGCCGGTGGCCTTGCCGATGTCACTGGGCGGGGCCGAACTGACCACGACTTTGGTCAGCGCCGGCAGCGCCAGCGCGATCCCGGTACCAGAGATGATCATCGGCGCGAGCAAAGCCGGATAGCCCACCTGGGGGCTGGCGACCGTCGCAATCCAGGCGAATCCGGCGGCCTGCAGCAGCAGGCCGGAGACCACCAGCGGCCGTTCCCCGATCCGGTCCGCCAGTCTCCCGGACCACGGCGCGATCAGGAACGGGGCCGCGCCCCACGGCAACAGCCGCAGCCCGGCGCTGAGCGGATCCTGCCCGAGGCTGACCTGCTGGAACTGAGCCATGAAAAATATCGCACCGGTTAGCGACGCGTTCCAGAGGAAGACGGCGGCGTTGCCCGCGGAGAAGCCCCGCGAGGCGAACAGTCGCATCGGCAGCATCGGCGTGGGGGTACGCAGTTCCCAGCCGATGAATGCGGCCAGCAACAGCCCGCCGGCCATCAGCGTCCCGGCGACCTCGGGGGTCGCCCAGCCGGCCGAGCTGCCGCGCACCAGTCCCCACACCAGGCCCAGCGCACCGCCGGTGACCAACGCCAGGCCGGGAATGTCCAGCGGGGCGCGCGGCCCGTAGCTCTCTTCCAGGCGGCGCAGTACCAGCGGGATGGCGAGCAGGCCGATCGGGACGTTCACCCAGAAGATCCACTGCCAGGCGATGCCCTGGGTGATGGCGCCGCCCAGCACCGGGCCGACCACGGCCGCCAGCGCGGTCACCGCGCCGAAGATCCCCATCGCCCAGCCGCGGCGCTGCGGCGGCACGGCCGCGTTCAGCAGCGCGAGCGCGACTGGCATGATCATCGCCGCTCCGGCGCCCTGCACCGTGCGCGCCGCGATCAGCGCGCCGGCTCCGGGGGCGAGCGCGCACGCTACCGAGCCCGCGGCGAATACACCCAGGCCGATGGCGAAGACCCGCCGCCTGCCGAATCGGTCGCCGACGGCGGCCGCGGTCATCAGCAGCACCGCGAAGGCCAGGGTGTAGGCGTTGACCGTCCATTCCAGCTGCCCGATTGAGGCGCCCAGGTCACGGTGAATCGTGTTCAGCGCAGTCGCGACGACCAGCAGGTCCAGCACGACCATAAACGAGGCCAGCGATGACAGCGCCAAGGCCCAGCCCTGAGCGCGGGTCACAGCCGCCTGCCTGCTCGTGGTAACCACGTGTCCTCCAGATCAGCGTTTGGTGATTGCGCTGATTCAGACACCGGGCGAAGCCGCGAAATCACCGGTGAGTTTCCGGCCCGGCCGGTGTCGTGACACTTAAGGCCAGGCGAAGGACGAGGCGATGCGAGGATGCGATGGTGACCACGACGGCGCTGGCTCGCGCCCGGGCGGGCGACGGGGAGGCATTCCGCGAGCTCACCGACCCCTACCGGCACGAGCTGCAGCTGCACTGTTACCGGATTCTCGGCTCGGTCCAGGACGCTGAGGACATGCTGCAGGAAACCCTGCTGGCAGCCTGGCGCGGGCTTGACGGGTTCGAGGAGCGGGCTTCGATGCGCAGCTGGCTGTACAAGATCGCGACGAACCGGAGCCTGAACGCGCTGCGCGACTCCGGCCGACGCCCCAAGACCGCGGCCGGATCCGGATTCCTGAGCCCCCCACCCGAGCCCACTCGGCGGGGCGAGCCGCTGTGGCTGCAGCCTTACCCGGATGCTTTGCTGGAAGATCTGCCCGACGTCGCGCCCGGACCCGAGGCCCGCTACGAGTCCAGGGAGGCGCTCGCGCTGGCGTTCGTGGCCGGGCTGCAGCGCCTGCCACCGCGGCAGCGCGCCGTCCTGGTACTGCGCGACGTGCTCGGCTACCCTGCGGCCGAGGCCGCCCAGATGCTGGAGATCAGCGAGGTCTCGGTGAACAGTGCCCTCCAGCGCGCCCGCGCCTCGCTCGGCGGCCAGCTCCCCTCGCCCGGCCGTGACCGCGCGCCCGCGCCGCGCTCGCCGCGCGAGCGGGAGATCGTCAGCCGGTTCGTGGATGCCTTCGAGGCCGCCGACATCGAGCGGCTCGTCAGCGTGCTCACCGACGACGCATGGATGTCCATGCCGCCCGAGCCGCTGGAATACCAGGGTCACGCCGCGATCGCGGAGTTCTACGTGACCAGGACCTGGTGGGGAGCGCAGCCCATCAAGCTCGTGCCCACCCGCGCCAACGGCCAGCCCGCGTTCGGCTACTACCTGCAGGACGCGCACGCACCGATCGGCCACGCCAACGGTCTCATCGTGCTCACGCTGGCCGGGGACAAGGTCTGCACCATCACCCGGTTCGGCGACAACAGCCTCTACCCCCAGTTCGGCCTGCCCCGCACGCTGGAGTGGAGTCAGAACACGGACAGCGAGGCCTGGACGACGTGGCCGCGACCAGACTGATGGGCTGACCGGAACAACCGGCGCGGTGTGAACCGCGTCGCCAGGCTGCTCCCCAGTGAGCGCGTTCACCGGAGGATTAGGCTGACGGCCCGGTGGCGCGCTGGCAGAGCGATGTGCTATCGCATCTGGGAGTCGGTATCGGGAACGGGCTGACTGTCACTTCGGCTGGAGCGAGTGCGCGGCCAGGAAGGACAACACTGCGGAGTCCGCGGCCTGAGTCGCGTCGGTGAGGTACATGTGACCTGCTCCTGGCAGCACGACGAGCTCCGCACCTGGTATCAGCCGCGCCAGTTCCTGCCCGTAGCGAAGAGGGACGAGCCGGTCGTCGGATCCGTGAATGATCAATGTGGGCGACCGGACCGAACCTAGGCGGAGCTGCGAGCCTTCGTAATCGAGCACGGCCCGGCGCTGGGCTCGTATCCCGTCCGCCGGCCGGCGCAGCGAGTCAAGCAGCCGGAGGTCCTCAGCGATCAGAGCCGAGTCCGTTGCCGGCCCGTACACCAGGGCCCGTGCTAGCGCGACCGTCCTCGCCTGGCGGCCCGCGGCAAGGGCCGGAAGGAGATGGCGAATTACCGGCACCACGGGCGCGTGCCGCCTGGCGGCTTTGGCTGCAGTACAACCCAGAACGAGGGCACCTACCCGCTCAGGATGGTCGATGGTCATCACCTGAGCGATCCCGCCGCCCATCGATGCCCCGTACACGTGTGCCTGCGGCACGCCGGCCGCATCGAGGACTGCCAGAGCGTCGTCGGCCATGTCCGAAAGAGCCCACTGCGACAATGTGGTGGCGCTCTGGCCCACGCCTCGGTTGTCGAACGTGATGACCCGAAACTGCTCGGCCAGAGCCGGGAGGTGCCTGGCCCACATCTGGCGCGGCCACCCCAGGCCCATCACCAGCAGCAGTGGCTCGCCCGACCCCCGTTCCTCCCAGAAGATCTGAGTGTGGCCGCGGTCTGCTACCGGCATTGACATCCCAGCCGCGTTGCCCAGGAGTTCGCCGGACTCAACTCGCCTCCCTAGCAGGTCCTGGATCAGGTGAGCGTGGCAGAGCCTCTCGCCAACGTCAACAGCCGCCGAGGATCTCTCAAATCAGAAAGCCCGTCGCTCGTGGGAGCGCCCTGACGGCTAGCGCCGCCCTTGGCGATCCAGCCATATCATCTAGATGGTCAGCCGGCAGCCGACGGCAGGAGGCATCCCGATGCACGCACCCGATGACACCACCAGTCCCTCGCGATCTGTCACGGGCATGAGGCGTCTGATCAGGCCATGGGAGTACCGGCACCGCCATGCGTTCGCTGCTGTGCGCTTTACCGCCGGCGGCTTTAGTCTCGGCATTGGCCTCGTTCTGCTCTCTCTCGGTCGCAAGGCGGGCACTGACCGAGAGCGGCGCAAATGCTACCGGTTCGCAGCGTGGTTCCTGGTGTCCGCGCCGTTGCAATTCCTGGGCGGCTATCTGGATATGACTGCCGACCGCCCCGCACCTCCGCGAACCTAAGCCAGTGGGGGTGGCGCGTCGATATCGGCGTCAGCCGGCAGGGTCGATCCCTGTCTTCAGGGCAGACATAAACCGTGGCCTACACCCTTGCCAAGTGAGCGCCATAGGAGGGCCTTGTAGCCTGGTGGAAGGTCGGATTCGCCTGAGGAAAGGCGCCCGAGCCAGTTGCCGGGGGGAGTCTCGGCCTCATCCGGACCAGGCGCAGGCAACAACTGCCGAGATGGCGTGGCAGCGCAGAATGCGACCCACCGCGGAAGGGCGGCGAAGCACCTGCCATCCAGGCTCGGCGCACACGCCGTCCGGCCGGACGATCTCAGGCCCCGAGGCGACAGAGGGGTGACGTGTGCGAATCGGCCACGACCGGGTATCGACGCGGATGCAACAGGCAGGCGGACGCGTTCTGCTGACTGGGGCGACCGGCTATATCGGCGGCCGGCTATTGCGGAAGCTCGAGGAGTCGGGGCGTCCGGTGCGCTGCATGGTGCGGAGACCTGAGGCCCTGTCGGGACGGACAGCAAAGCAAACGGAGATTGTCCGCGGAGACGTGCTTGAGCCCGACTCTCTGCACGAGCCGCTGGCGGGCGTCGCGACGGCCTTCTACCTTGTTCATTCCATGGCCGCATCCGGGCCGTTCGCGGACGCCGATCGTCGCGGCGCGGAAGACTTCGCAGCCGCCGCCCGGAAGAGCGGCGTGGGCAAGATCATCTACCTGGGCGGCCTTGGCGCCGACGACGATGTATCCACTCATCTCGAGAGCCGTCACGAGGTCGGCCGGATCCTGCGCGAGTCGGGCGTCCCGACGATGGAGTTTCGCGCTTCCGTCGTCATCGGCTCGGGAAGCGCCTCCTTCGAGATCGTGCGCTCGCTCGTCGACCGCTCACCTATCCTGCTGATGCCGCGCTGGGTTGTCTCACGCACACAGCCGATTGCAATCGAGGACGTTCTCGCGTACCTGCTTGCCGCCCTCGACCTCGAGCTCGGGGAGAGCCGACTCGTCGAGATCGGCGGGCCCGACCGCGTGGCTTACGCGGACCTCATGCGGGAGTACGCGCGGCAGGCTGGCCTCCGGCGCACCGTGATTCGTGTCCCGCTCGCCACACCGCGCGTGTCGGGGCTCTGGTTGAGCGTGGTAACCCCGGTATACGCGAGCATCGGCCGGGAACTCATCGCGAGCCTGCGCAACGACACACTCGTTCGCGACGGATCGGCTCGCGAGATGTTCCCGTTCCGCCCGCGAGGATTCCGCCAGGCCGTCGAGCGCGCGCTCGCGAACGAAGACCATGAGTTCGCCGAGACCCGGTGGTCGGATGCGCTATCGGCATACCAGGGGCGAAACTGGGGCGGCGTGACACTCGGCCAGCGGGCCGTCGCATCACGCCGCATCAGGGTCGCTGCGTCGCCGAAGCAGACGTTCGCACCGATTCAGCGGATCGGCGGCAACACGGGCTGGTATTACGCGAACGGCTTCTGGAGGTTGCGCGGCCTCATGGACAAGGTCGTCGGTGGCGTAGGTCTTCGCCGCGGGCGCCGCGATCCCTTTCGGCTGGCGGTGGGAGACACGCTCGACTTCTGGCGGGTGGAGGCTTTCGAGCAGGACCGCCTCCTGAGGCTCGGAGCCGAGATGAAGGCCCCAGGGCGTATCTGGCTGCAGTTCGAGGTCGACGGCGACCAAGCCGGAGCGACACTTTGTCAGACGGCGATCTTCGATCCCCACGGGCTCGCAGGACTCGCGTACTGGTACACGCTCTACCCGGTTCACCACCTGATCTTCGAAGGGATGCTGCGAAGAATCGCACAGGCTGCGATCACGGGCGGGGAAGCTCCCTCGCCGACGCGGCGACCCAAAGGCGGGTGGTTTGGCGACGGCGAACGGAATGATGGCGCCCGGCTACGATCATTCGGGGCAACATGCACTGCCCTGCTGAAAGGAAGAGCGCAAGTGACACCGAGGGCTATCCCGGCACTGTTGGCAAATGGTGCAAGGGCCGTAGCGGGCGCGCGTGTTGTACTCGGCTTGACCGCCCTGGCCTGGCCATCGGTTCCGGCTCGTCCGTGGGTTGGCGCGGCGGCGGATGATCTGGCCGCACGAGTGTTCGGACGCGCTCTCGGAGCGCGTGACATCGCTCTGGGGCTCGGCGCGCTGACGGCCCTGCAGCGCCCGGTCGCCGAGCGCGGATCAGCATTCACATGGGTGGCAGCGGGCGCCCTGTCTGACAGTCTCGACGTGGTAGCCAGCCTGTCATCGTGGCGAGAGCTACCGCGGAATGGCCGCTGGCTAGTCGTTGCGTCTGCCAGCAGCGCAGCCCTGACCGGCGCCGCCGGGGCCCTAGCTGTGCGGCAGGGCCGGCACAGCGCATCGTCCTGAGGTCTTCTTCCGCGGCGCTTTCCTCAGCCAGCCCATGGTGACCTCCTGGGCCTCCCAGACGCCACGCTCCAGGCCATGAACTGCAGCTGTCTGCTATGCGTGTTAGTAGACAGGGCGACGTTGCCGCGTCGCCGCCTACGTGAGGAGATGGCTAGCTTGGCCGGTCCGACATTCGCTCATCGGCTGTGGCTGCGGTGTCACCGAGCCCTTGCGGCATTGCGACTGGTCGGTCGTGGCGGTCGCCGATATGTCAGCAGTGCGCCACGGCTCTACGCGGCTGCAGGCGAGCAGCGTCAGCTACTGCGAGCGGACCTGGCTCTGCGGACCGCCGAGGACGTGGCCGACACCCTGGGAGCAATGAAGGGCGTCATGATGAAGATCGGCCAGATGACCAGTTATGTCGACGACGGGCTCTCCCCTGCTGTCCGTCGCACCCTCGCCCGCCTGCAGGACAGCGTCGCGCCGATGGAGCCGGAACTGGCCGCCGCCGTGGTGGCAGAAGAACTAGGCGCGCCGCCAGAACGGGCATTCGCCCGCTGGGATCCGCAGCCGATAGCCGCCGCTTCGATCGGGCAGGTCCATCGTGCCGTCACCCTCCACGGCCAGGCAGTCGCCGTCAAGGTGCAGTACCCCGGCATTGCCGACATGATGGCAGCGGACCTGCGCAACGTTGCGCTCCTGCGCCGAATCTTGCGCATAGCTGCCCCGGCCCAGGACGTCGACGCGCTGCTGACGGAGTTGCGCGACCGGGTTCTCGAGGAGCTTGATTACCGCAGCGAAGCCGCCAACCAGCAGCGCTTCGCGGCCTACTACCGGGACCATCCGACCATCCACGTGCCCGCGATCATCAGCGACCTGTCCACCCGGCGGGTCTTGACCAGCGAACTATCGGACGGGGCGCGTTTCGCCGAGCTCGCAAGCTGGCCGCAGCAAGAGCGCAACCTGGCCGCCGAGACGATCTACCGCTTCGTCTTCCGCAGCCTGTACGAGATTGGCGCGTTCAATGGCGATCCGCACCCCGGAAACTATCTGTTCCACCGGGGCGGCCGGGTCACTTTCCTCGACTTCGGGCTGGTCAAGCACTTCACGGCGGCCGAACTGGAGCCATTGCTCCAGATGAACCGCGACATCTGCATCGAGAACGACCCAGAGGCGTTCCGCCGTACCCTGGAGAGCGCCGGATTCCTGCGCCCGAGCACGCCGGTCAGCACAGAGGTGATCGTCGAGCACCTCGCTGTCTTCTACGACACTATTCGCGAGCCTGGGCCGTTGACCATCACCAGCGACTATGCCTCATCAGTTGTGCGGCGATTCTTCGACGTGCGAGACCCGCTCGCTAAGTACATTGCCATCCCTCAGCCCTATGTGATCCTGCAGCGCATCAACCTGGGCTTGTTCGCCATTCTCGGCGAGCTGTCCGCGACCGCTAACTGGCGTGCCATCTCCGAGGAGATCTGGCCGTCCGTTCGGGCACCGGCCTCGACTCCTCTTGGCCAGGCCGAGACCGCCTGGCGGGCACGCCACCGGCCCATCGCCGCGTGAGACTCCAAGCCCAGGACGCCGCGCGAGTTAGCGTCCCGCCTCGACGCGCTGCTTGAGAGCCTGGTTGAGGTTCCGGAAGTCGGTCTCGGTCTGCGTGATGATCTTGCCAGTGAACGGGATCAGGATGCCGCGGAACGTCTCGGACTGGGTAACTCGCGTGTGCCCGCCAAGGTCCTCGAGCGCGAATTGATGCGTGCCGTCGAAGATGCCGGGAATGATCAGCCGGCCGATCCACCTCAGCATGGCGCCGGGCTTGGCGACTAGCACCCGGGGTCTGAAGGTCATCGCCCTGCCCTGCGACGGAACCATCCGCAGCGTGAGCGTCGCACCCTCGGCAAGCTGGCCGGATGCGGACTGGATGAAGGGATTCCACTCACCGTAGGACGGCAGGTCGGCGAGGACCGCCCAGACCTCCTGCGGCGATGCCGAGATATCCACGCTGGCCGAGATCGTACGCATTCGCCGTCACTCCTAACAGAATCGAGTTGCATTAACACCCTCGCCGGCGCCCTTGCGGCGCTGGGCGTCAGGACGTCAGGCTGGCGGACCTACTCGACTGTCGCGATACGCGGTCACGATAAGTCCCGCGCAGACCTCGAGCGGCACCACGGTGCTGTCGATATGCAGGTGGTACAGCTCCGGGTCGTCGATGTCGGCACGATACAGCCGGCGCACGTATTGTGCGCGAGCCCGGTCTACCTCGGGGAGCCGCCGCCGCGCGGTTGGCTCGTCGACGTTTTCGATCCGGGCGGCCTGAGCCGCCCGCGCATCCGGGGGGCCGAACAGCCGCACCCGCAGCACGCCCGGCTCGCCCTGGAACGCGGCTGCCCCTGCCCGGCCCAAGACGACTGCTCCCGAGGTCAGAGCCGCCCGCATCACGGCCTCGGCCTGATCGCGGAACCAGGCTGCCTCATCGCCTGACGCCGTTAGGTCGCGCGGTGCCGCACTACTGCTCGCGGCCAGCACGCCGACTGCCAGGGGAGCCAGCACGCCGAGGAAACGGTCGGACAGCGAGCGATGAACCGCACCGTCACGGGCTTCCTCAACGGAGACCCGCAGCTGCGCTGCGACCGCTGAGCTGATCGCCCTGTCCAAGAGCGGGAGATCTAGCAGCTGCGCGACGTGCGCGGCCACGACGCTGCCGCCAGCGCCGTAGCCTGCCGAGATGGTGACACCGGGCATCTCAGGACACCTCCTCGCGGCGACGCAAACGCACCGTATGCGGAACTGTACGGCACTATCGCGGCAACGGTAGCTATAGCCAATCGCGCCACAAGCCGCTGCGGCGCGAAGTGTGCGGACGCAGCGTGCACTGGGCCAGCTAAGTCGGCTGTTGAGCCTCACCGTCCTGGCAAGAAGGCAGCCTCAGCACCTGCGCCACGCCTGAGAAACCGTAGGCTGCATCGCCGTCACTACTTACTGCTCTGGTCAGGAGATTCAGGCAGTGATTATCTTCGTCGAGGTCTGGCAACGCGCTCAACGCGTACCAGCGCACATCGAGGGATTCCTCGTCGTTTACGTGCGCTTCACCGCCAACAACCCGGCAGCGGAAGGTGAGCTCGAGATACTGGACCCGGTCGCCATTCGGCCCAGCTCCCGCTATCGGCTCGACGACCTAGCAGCACCTGGCGCTCATCGTCTAGGACGACAGCGATGGCGACCGATAGCCAAAGCGGCTTGTGGCCGACGAGCGACCGCAGCTCGGACACGAATCTCGGGGTTGGCATGGCGGCGACGATATCTCCCACGGCGAGACTCGCCGATTCCGGCTAGCTGGGGTGCGAGTTTGGGGGCTCGCCTCGATGCGAGCAAGCCCGCAGTCACGGCATCGTCGTATCACCGACAACTCGCCAACACGCTCAGGCATAGCAGTACGAAACGGGCGGACGGCCAGTATCCGGGTACATCTAAGGGGGAAACGATGACCAGGCCACGTTCCCGACTGAAGGCCCTCAGCCGCTCCCAGCGAGTGCTCCTAGGGGCGGTCGGCGGTGGCGCCGCTGTGGCGGTCGTGGCAGCCTGCGGCTCGTCCGGCAACGCCAGCGGAATGCCAGGTGCCACTGGGTCCACTCCGCCAGCGGCCAGTCCGCATGCAGCCGCGCCAGCACACGCTGCCGCCGCCACGACCCTTACGGTGCGCCAGACCTCGCTCGGCACGATCCTCACCGACAGCCGCGGCTTCACCCTGTATGCGTTCGAAGCCGACAGGGGTACCACGTCGGCATGCTCCGGCGCCTGTGCGACCCAGTGGCCGCCGGTCACGACCACCAACACGAACGTCGCGGTCGCTGGCGGCGCCAGCAAGTCGCTCGTCGGAGAGACGACGCGGGCGGGTGGCGCTCGCCAGCTTACCTACGCCGGGCACCCGCTCTACCTGTTCCAGGGTGACCACAGCGCCGGCAGCACCAGCGGCCAGGGTCTGGAGGCGTTCGGTGCCCGGTGGGACGTCCTGACACCCGCCGGCATGGAGGTCACGAGCCCCACCGCGGGCAGCCACCCGATGTCCGTTGCACCCCAGGCGCCCGCGTCGCCTTCCGTCGCACCCCAGGCGCCAGCCGCCAACCCCATCCCACAGGGCAATGGAGGCGACCACGACGGTGACAACAACGGTGCCCCGAGCGATGGCGACGGCAACGTCTAACCGCTTGCCGTAAGGACACCGAATACGCAGGGAGAGCTCGTGCGCGTGCGTGGTACAAAACGGTTCCCGGTTGCGTTCGGTGCTGCAACGGCCATCGGGGCCATCGCAGCAACGGCCCTGGTCCTCGGATTTACCGGGCAGCCGGCCCAGACGGTCCTGCTGCCCGCCGCCGCACCAGCGCCCGCGGCCTGGCACACAGTGAGCCTGCCTAACGGCACCGCCGTGCTGTCCTACCCGCCATCACTGCGCCCTGTAGCCGGTGACGCTGATGCTGCGTCGGTGGCCCGGCTCGGCACGGCGGGTCGCTACCTCCTTTATCTCAACGCCACTCCGCGCCAGGGCAGCGAGAATCTCCCGCATTGGGCCGCCTTCCGGCTCAGGTTGCTACGGTCCGACGAGGCGTCGTCCGTCCACCAGGACGGCGCAGCAAGCGGAGTCCGTTTCCGCGGCGGCACGGGTTCCTGCGTGAACGACGACTACGTGACCAAGATCGGCACGCATCACTACGAGGAGATCGCCTGCCTCGTCTACGGCAAGAGCGGCGGCAGCGTCGTCGTCGCGGCAGCTCCCGCTGCACAGTGGCCCCAGATGCGTTTGCTGCTGGAGCGAGCGGTCGCGGCGTACCAGGTCCGCTGAGAACGGCGGGGCGGACCGGGAGCTTCGCCGTCAGCCGGGCGTCGTACCATCCCGGCATGAAGGCAACTGCGATTACGGCCGCCCTCCCGGCCCAGGACGTGGGCCGAGCCAAGGCGTTCTACGCCGAGAAAGTGGGACTTCAGGCTCTCGAGTCGCAGTCCCTCAAGGCGAAGGATGGCCAGGTGGGCCTCACGGTTGGAGACGGCGTCAATCAGCTCTTCGTCTATCCCGCCCGGGTCAGGTCGTCAGGGGAGTTCACGCAGGCCGTCATCCATGTGACCGACGTGCGCGCTGCCGTCGAAGAGATGAGAGATCGCGGCGTGGAGTTCGAGGAGTACGACACGCCAGAGACCCGGACCGAGAACGGCGTTGCTCAGATGCCGGGTGGCGGCGAGGCCGCGTGGTTCAAGGACTCGGAAGGCAACCTGCTCGGCGTTGTCCCGGCCTGAGGCTGGTGGGAATGGCCGCCAGCTGGCCATGTGACACCCGTTAGGTCCTCGAGAGTCGCCCGGCTCCCCCGCCGGTCGCGCTCCAGCTCCTGAGTGCCCACCGGCGTGGCCTGGACCGCGGGACCAGGGTGCCGGCCAGTGAATCTCACGGGCGCGACGCGGTTCCTTGCAGCGCAATGCTCATACAAGTACCACTCCGCAGATCACCTGGGCCGGCGCCTAGTCACGCAGGCGGCGACCGTCCCCGCCAGCGGAAGGAAACCCCATGCCCACGTTCACCGTCGGCCAGGAGAACCACGCCGACTTCCGCGACGACCTGCCCAATATCGACGTGCCTATCCTCGTCATTCACGGCGACGCGGACCAGGTCCTGCCGCTGGACAAGACGGCCAGCCGCCTGCCCGGCCTGATCAACAACATGCGACTCGTCGTGGTCGAGGGCGGCCCGCACGCCATCCCCTGGACGCACGCCGACCAGGTCAACGCCGCCCTGCTCGACTTCCGCCGCTGCTGACCCAAGCCCAGCACTACACCACCACGAGAAGAAGGAAGAACACCCATGTCGAACCACTTCAGCGCCGACAACCTCAAATTCCCGGGCGACGACCGCCGCCTGGACCTCACCGATCTGTTCGTCTTCCAAGCGCCCGGCAGTCCCGGCACGACCGTGCTAATCATGGACTCGAACCCGACCAGCGCCCCGCCGCCGATCCCGGCTCCGGTGACCGGCCCGGAGTTCTACCCCGGCGCGGTCTACCGGATCAACATCGACACCGACGGCGACAACCACGCCGACGTCGCGTTCACCTTCGAGTTCTCCGAGTACGAGAACGGCAGGCAGAGCGGGACCGCCAGATATGCCACCGGAGCGCAGGCCCGCCAGCCGGAGCCGGCCGGCGAGATGCTCAGCACGGACATCCGGGTCAGCTTCGACGGCACGGCTCAGCCGGTCCAGGCAGGCCGGATCCGGCTGTTCGCCGGACTGCGCAGCGACCCGTTCTTCGCCGACGTCGAGGGCGCACTGCACGGCTTCGTGTGGACCGGGCACGACGACTTCGCCGGCAACAACGTCGACTCGATCGTGCTGGAAGTGCCCGACGACATGCTCGGCGGCCCGGTCATCGGCGTGAGGGCCTCGATCAGCCGGCGCAGCAACGGCGTGCTCGAGCAGATGGACCGCGGCGGAAACCCGACCATCAACCCGTTCATCAACCCCGACGGGGAAAAGAACCTGTTCAACTCCCGCCAGCCCGCCGACGACGTCGCCAACTACCTGGAAGCGTGGTCGGCGATCCTGCAAAATGCCGGCGGCTACACACCCGAGCAGGCCAAGGCAGCGGCCCTCCAGGTCCTGCCCGACATCCTGCACTACGACCGCACCAAGCCCGCCACCTACCCGAACGGCCGCGTGCCCACCGACGACGTGTATAGCCTGCGCTTCGCCTGGCTGACCAACGGCAAGGTCCCGCCGTCAGGCCTCAAGCCCCACGACGACCTGCTGGCCCACTTCCCCTATGTCGGCCCGCCCAACCCCTAGCCGCCAAGGGCCGATCTTCTCCGTGCCAACTGCTAGGACACCTGAGCGGGCCGCGAGTCAAGCGCGCGGGCGCGCAGCGCCTTGACGGCGACGTCCCTGCCTTCGATCACGGCCCGGGCGAGGCCTGGGTCTAGGTCGCCGGCGGACAGGAACTCATCGGTCCGCTGGAGCAGCTCGGGCGAGGCAGCGGTGTAGGGGAAGAGCAGGCGGCCGAGTACGACGCGCAGCATGCCAGGCCGGGTACTCCAGATGGCCGGCAGCCGCTCGAAGTACTTCTCCGCGTACGGCGCGAGCAGCGCAGCGTGCTCAGGCTGGCCGAATCCGGCCGCGACTTCCAGGATGCCGTCGGTGCCAAGCTCGTCGGACTCGGCGAGCAGCCGCCACGCCTCGGCTTTGTGCGCCGCATCGCCGATCGCCGCGCGGCAGCCGCGCGCCTCGTTCCGTCCCGCGTCGGTGCTGTCCCGCGCCAGTTCGGCGTCGATCTGCTCATCGCCGACTCGGCCGGTCACCGCTAGCCGGCGCAGCACCGGCCAGCGGAGCTCCTGGCCGACTGGCAGCCCATCGAACCCGGCGCTGCCGTCCAGTAGGCCAGCCAGCACGTCGAGTTGCTCCGGCGTGACCGCGGTCCGGCTCAGCAGCTGTGCCCACACCAGCTGCCAGTCGGTGCCCGGCTCGGCGCCGCGTAGCAGAGCGAGCGCCGGACCGGCCAGCGCCGCTCGGAGTCCGGGCACCTCGGCCGGGTCGGCGGCCATGTCGATCAGCCGCTGGGCGAGGTTCAGCACGGTCTGCACGACCTGGACCGAGGTTTCCGCACCCATGCCAGCCGCAATGATCGCGACCAGGCCGGGGACTGACAGCTCGCCCTGGATCGCCATGTCCAGCGCGGCGCTCCAGCACACGGTGCGGGCTAGTGAGTCGGTGACGTCGCCGATCGATGTCATCATCGTGGCCA
>DATHQE010000158.1:0-3081 GCA_035483035.1 Streptosporangiaceae bacterium
TGCGGTGTAGTGAAATCGTTCACGCTGCTCCATCTCTTCGGGTCGGGCCCGGCGGCCGCACGGCACACAGTATGCGCGCGTTCGGTCAGCCCTTGCCGGGATTGAACAGCCCCTGCGGGTCGAGCGCGCCGCGGATCGCCGACTGGAGCGCGAGCGAGCCCGGGTCGAGCTCCCTGCGCATGCCGTCGCGCTTGAGGATGCCGACGCCATGCTCGCCTGTCACCGTCCCGCCGAGGGCGATGGCCGCGTCGAGGAACTCCTCGAACGCGGCCTGGGCGGCCGCCCGCGCGGCTGCGTCGCCTGGCGGCGTGATCAGCAGCGGATGCAGATTGCCGTCGCCGGCGTGCGCGATCGTCGCGATCTGGACGCCGTGCCTGGCCGCGATGGCGCCGATCTCGGCAAGCATGACCGGGACGGCCGACCGCGGCACGCAGATGTCCTCGGTCAGCACCGGGCCGAGCCGCTCGAGCGCGGGGTAGGCCAGCCGTCGCGCGTCGAACAAGGCCTCGGCCTCGGCATCGTCGGTGGACTGCTCGACCCAGGTCGCGCCTGCGTCGGCCATCGTGGCCGCGATCGCCGCTGCTTCGGCGGCGCCGGCGTCACCCGGCGTATCGACTCTGGCCAGCAGCAGCGCTGCGGCATCTGCGTCAATGCCGAGGTGCTTCCAGTCCTCGACTGCTTCAAGGCAGGCCCGGTCGAGCAGCTCGAGCACAGCCGGTGTCAGACCGCGGCGGGTAATCTGCGCCACGGCCTCGCCGCAGGCGATCAGGCCGGCGAACGCGGCGACTACCGTGCGGGGCGTGCCGGTCGGCGCTGGCCGCAGGCGCAGGGTGACCTCGGTGACGATGCCGAGCGTGCCTTCAGAGCCGACGAACAGCGCGACGAGGTCCAGCCCGGCGACGCCCTTCGTGGTGCGCCGGCCGAGCCGGACGGCGTCGCCGTAGGCGACCGGTCCGCCGACGACGGCGCGCAGGCCAAGCACGTAGTCGCGAGTCACGCCGTATTTGAGGCAGCACAGGCCGCCCGCGTTTGTGGCAACGTTACCGCCGATCGTCGACCACGCAGCGCTGGCCGGGTCCGGCGGGTACCAGAGGCCGTGCTCGGCGACTGCCGCCTTGACGTCGTTGTTGATGGCACCGGCCTGCACCACGCACAGGAGGTTGTCAGGGTCGACCTCCAGCACCTTGTCCATGCGCGACAGGTCGAGTACTACACACCCGGCGACGGCGTTGGCGCCACCAGACAGGCCGGTACCCGCGCCGCGTGGCACTACCGGGATGCTGAGCTCGGCGCAGGTGCGCACGACGTGCTGCACGTCGGCCTCAGTGCGGGCTCGCACGCCCGCGGCCGCCACCCCGGCCGGTGCCCACTCGGCGTCGTCGTGCGACAGCGTCGTGAGGACGTCAGCGTCGAGGACCAGGCGCTCGGCGGGCAGGCGGCGGCCGAGCGCCTCGATGAGCACGCTGTTATCCGTCGCCACCACTGCTCCGGCCGGTGCGGGCGGCGGCGATCAGCTCGGCAGTCGCGGCCGCGCCTGGCTGGGTCATGATCGAGGCCGCGTGGTCAGCGCCGGCCAGTCGCCGCACCTCCACCAGGACGGTAGAGCCGTCCCGGAAGGTGCGCAGCGCCTCGTCGTCGTACGCAGGCGCGGTCACCGGTCCGCGGCTCCACTGCGCGGCCAGCAGCCTGGTCGGCACCGCGACTTCGCGCCACCTGGCCGGACCGAAGAAGATGTCCGCCGAGTCGGTGATCAGGGCATCGCCGCTCAGCCGGACCCTGCCGTCGACCAGATCGTGGGCGAGGTAATCCAGCAGCAGCGGGTCCGCCGGGTCCAGCAGCGGCGCTGTCGTGGCGACAAAGAACCGTGCGTAGGCCGCCACCGATGGCCAGTTCCGGTCCAGCCTGACTAGCCGGTCGCGGAACATGCGCGGCAGCGTAGCGGGCGTGAGGTCCGCCGGGACCGGCATCGGGAAGCCGCCGTCGACGAGGATGAGGCTCCGCACGCGGTCCGGCGCCAGGATCGCCAGCTCGACCGCGACGAAGGCACCCATCGACATGCCGCAGACGTGGGCAGTCGTCACGCCCAGCTCGTCGAGCACCGCGACCATGTCCGCGGCGTGCCGGCCGATAGAGGAATCGCCGGTGACGCTGACGCTGTCGCCGCGCCCGCGCAGATCCGGGGCGATCAGGCTGAGGGCAGGGTCGGCCGCGCGCAGCCAGTTCCAGAGCTTGCGCTGGCTGCTGATGCCATGAATGACGAGCACCGGCTCGGTGGCCGCCGTGACCAGCTCGACGGCCAGCGACCCGCCAGGCACAGCGACGCTGACGACCCCGTTCCCTGATGAATTCATGCCTTTGACCCTACGGGTTTGCGGCTGCCGGCACCGGTGTCAGCGGCTGGCCGTGATGGCCGTCAGGACGGTCAGCGCGATTGCCAGCGTCACGGCCACGCCGTGCAGCGCGACCAGCCGCGGCGGAAACTGCCACGCCGGGGTGGCACTGCGGCTGGCTGCCCGCCGGTTAGCCGCCAGCCAGCTGAGGCCGACCGCCATGGTCACGATGAGGATCGCGAAGGCGATCCAGGCGAACGGACGATAGTGCACAAGGACGAACATGAGCCAGCAGGCGATGCCGGTGACAGCGAGGGCCGGGTGGCAGAACTCCAGGAGCGGGTGCTCCCCCGGCGGGGAGGTGACCCGGACGTGCGGGCCTGGCGGCGGCCTGCCCTCAGCGGTGAGCGGGACAGCACCGGTCCGAACGGGCACCTCGATGGCGACTTCGGCGGGCTCGGCCAGGGCGCGCCGTCGGGCCGCCCCGCCAGCTCGCAGTAGCGTCACGCCGGCCACCGCGGCAGCGACCCAGAGGACCAGGACAACGATTGCCACCCGCGTACCCTTCCTGGTGAGCTTCCGGCCGGTTCAGGCTAGCCGACCACGCGGTCGGCAGCCGTTCCGGTGTGCTTGGCATCGAATAGTCTGCGGTGTAATCTTGTAATCGCTATGGACGATCACACCACATCAGACGCGCCGCTCGATGCGTATTCGCAGGTCGTGGCCGGGGTTGCGGCCGAGCTGACGCCGC
>DATHQE010000159.1:0-10702 GCA_035483035.1 Streptosporangiaceae bacterium
GTGATGATTCCGGAGAACCGGCTGCGCGCGGCGATGGCGCTGGCGGCGTCGGCGAGCACGGCTGACAGCCGGCTCGGTGGCCTGCGCGACCTGCACGGGCCGCGGCACCCTGCGCTCGGCGGCTCGCTGGAGGCCGAACTCGCGCTGCTGCTCGGCGAGCCATGGGACGCCGAACTGGAGCCGTTCCGCCGCGCTGGCGACGGTGCCCCGGTGCGCTGGCTGAACGCCACCGGCTAATCCTGACCCGGGCCTCGCGGGCCCGCGGTGCGCGTATCGTATGCGCGTGCATAATCCGGTCCAGATCCCAACCGGCACGGTGACGCTGCTGTTCACCGACATCGAGGGGTCGACCCGGCTGTGGGAGGCCGAGCCGGAGGCCATGACGCGTGGCCTGCGGCGGCACGACGAGATCCTGCGCGGCTCGATCGAGCTGGCTGGCGGCTATGTGTTCAAGACGGTCGGCGACGCGTTCTGTGCGGCGTTTTCGACGGCTGAGGCGGCCCTGGACGCGGTGCTCTCCGCGCAGCGGGCGCTCGTGGGGCAGGACTGGCCAACGACGCAGCCGATCCTGGTGCGGATGGGCCTGCACACCGGTGCCTGCGAGGAGCGCGACAACGACTACTTCGGCCCGGCCGTCAACCGGGTAGCGCGGCTGGAGTCTGCTGCCCACGGCGGCCAGGTGCTCCTGTCGGGCGCCACGGCGGAGCTGCTGTGGCAGTCGCTGCCGTACGGCGTGCGGCTTCGCGATCTCGGCCCGCATCGGCTGAAGGACCTGGGCCGGCCCGAGCAGGTTTTCCAGCTGGAGGCGGACTTCCTGCCGTCGGCGTTCCCGCCGCTGGCCTCGCTGGACAACCCGGATTTGCCGAACAACCTGCCTGGCCAGCTCAGCGCGTTCATCGGCCGGGAACGTGAGCTGGCCGAGGTGCGCACGCTCGCTGCCTCGGCGCGACTGGTGACGCTAACCGGGTCGGGCGGCAGCGGGAAGACCAGGCTGGCCCTGCAGGCCGCCGTTGAGCTGCTGGATGTGGCGCTGGACGGCGTCTGGTTTGCCGACCTCGCGGTCGTCACCGACGGGGAGCAGGTGGCTGGCGCCGTCGCGGCGGCGCTGGAGCTGCCTGACCACTCCGGGCCTGCCGTGCTCGCGTCGATCCTCGAGGTCCTGACGGGGCAGGACGCCGTGATCTTGCTGGACAACTGCGAGCACGTGATCGACGATGCAGCCCGGTTCTGCGAGCAGGTCATCAGGTACTGTCCGCGAGTCCGGTTCCTGGCCACCTCGCGCGAGCCGCTCGGCATTGAAGGCGAGCGCGTGTACCGGGTCCCGTCCATGTCGCTGCCGCCGCGCGATGCGATCAGCGCCGCTGACCTCGCCGGGTCTGACTCGGTGACGCTCTTCGTCGAGCGGGCCCGCTCCCATGAGCCGGCCTTCATGCTCGACGACGCCACCGCCCCGCTCGTTGCGACCATCTGCCGTCGGCTCGACGGTATCCCGCTCGCACTGGAGCTGGCCGCGGCCCGGCTGTCGTCGATGTCGCTGCGGCACCTGAGCGAGCGGCTCGACCAGCGGTTCCGGCTGCTGACCGGCGGCAGCCGGAACGCGCTGCATCGGCAGCAGACGCTTCAGGCCACCGTCGACTGGTCCTTCGACCTGCTCAGCGTCGCCGAGCGGGAGACCATGCGCCGGCTGTCGGTCTTCGCAGGCGGGTTCGAGCTCGAAGCGGCCGAGGCGATCTGCGCGGCCGGCGGGATCGACGCGATCGACGTGATGGACCTGCTCGGCTCGCTGGTCGACAAGAGCCTCGTGCTCGCCGAGCGGATGACGCTGGAAGGCGCCGAGTCGGTCCGGTACCGGCTGCTCGAGACCGTGCGGCAGTATGCGGCGCAGGAACTGTTCAAGTCGGCCAGCGAAGACGAGCTGACTGCGATCCGGGACCGGCATGCCGCGTTCTACCTGCGGGTCGGCGAGGAGGCCGGGCCGGCGCTGACTGGCCGGCGGCAGGGGCACTGGCTGCGGCGGCTGGACGCGGAGTGGGAAAACCTGCGCGCGGCTTTCGGCCACCTGGCCGACGCCGGCCGGACCAGCGACGTGCTGCGGCTGGGGACGGCGCTGCAGCGGTTCGCCGTGAGCCGCGCCCAGCCTGAGGTCCTGAGCTACCTGCGCGCCGCCGTCGACGCCGACGATTCGGGCGTCACCGAGCTGGCCGCTCGCGCGCTGCTGGCGACCTCCAGGCTCCTTGCCATCCTGCTGCAAGCCGACCCGAACGCCAGGGCTCTGGCCAGGGGCTACGCCGAGCGCGGTCTGGCCATGGCAGAGGTACTCGGCGTTCCCGCCCTGCGGGCACGGGCGCTCGGCCAGCTGAGCGAGCTGGTGTTCACCGAAGGAGACCTAGCGCGGGTCCGCGAGCTGGCCAGCGAGGCGGTGGCGATCGCGCGCACGACTGGCGACCGGCAGCTGCTCGGGGAGATGCTGAGGTGCCTGGCGGCGGCCGAGCCGTCGGCGGCGGAGAACCGCCGCCTGCGGGCGGAGGCGCTGGATTGCTTCCGCCAGTCCGGCGACGAGCTGTTCGCCGCCAACGAGCTGCACATGCTGTACGCGTTCGACATGGCAACCGGCGGCGTGACCGAGGCCGGGCTGCACCTCGAGGCGGCCATTTCGGCCGCCGAGAGCCTTGGCGATGAGATGTACCTGTACTACTTCCGCCAGGACCTGGCCATCCTGCTCCTGATCGAAGGCCGGCCTGAGGACGCGGTGCCGCTGGTGCGCCGCTGCCTCCAGGTAGCCAGGCGCAGCGGGATCCGGCTGGACGTATGCGAGGTGCTGTTCAGCGCGGCCTGCTGCGCCGCCTGGCAGGGCGACCTGCTGAAATCAGCCCGGCTGCACGGCGCCGCCGACGTCCGGATCGGCTACGCGCTGGCCGACGGCAGCATCACCTGGTCAGCCATCGAGGAAGAGCTGCGGAAGGCTGAGCAGGGCAAAGTCCGCGATGTCCTCGGGCAGGCCGAGTACGGGGACGCCTACCGGCAGGGTGCCAGCCTGTCGCGGCAGCAGGCCGTTGCGCTAGCCCTGCGCTGACCCTCGCGGGCCGCTGACCTGCGCCGTCCTGGCGAGCCTGCGGAATCCGTTGTCGTGAAGGGTGTGGCTAGAGTGGCCGTTGTTGACATGACGGTGAGTAGCGGTTTAAATACTTCGAGTTCACACGTAAGTGGTGGCGACGCGCTGACCCCCCGTAACCGCGACGCCTGACTTGTTCTGACTGAAGTGGGGCACCCCCCGGTCCCGCGCCCCTGACCCCTGCGCGGCTCGTTGAGTGCTGGGTCGGCGACCGTCGTCGCCTCACAAGGAGGCGACAGCTCTCATGCTAATGAGCGCGCACGCATCTGAAGATCATCTCGTCTACGAGCAGGAACTAGCAGGTCACCAGCGTGATCTGTATCCGGCGGCGCTCCGGATGACGCGGAACCCCAGCGATGCTGAGGATCTGGTCCAGGAGAGCATGGCCCGGGCATATGCCGGGATCCGGCACTTTACGCCAGGCACCAATTCGCGAGCCTGGCTGTTCCGGATCTTGTCGAACACCTTTGTCAGCGGCTATCGCAAGCGCCAGCGCGAGCCACAGCACGTGCTCAGCGCCGAGTTTGACTCTCTCGCGGCCGCCCCCGGCGCCGCGGACGAGGGCCCGGCGCGGGCTGCCCCCTCGGCTGAGGAGGCTGTGCTTGGCCAGTTCGCCTACTCCGACGTCCGGCAGGCCCTGAACGAGCTGCCGGAGTGCTTCCGGGCGACCGTGTACCTGGCGGACGTCGAGGGCTATCCCTACCGGGACGTCGCTGAGATGCTCGGCGTACCGATCGGGACCGTCATGTCCCGCCTGCACCGAGCCAGGGCCATGCTGCGAAAGCGACTATCGGCATACGCCTAGGCGATTCGGACCACGGATCCGGTCGAATTTCGGCCATAAATCAACCGGATCCGTGGCGCCCCTGTTGCTCAGGATGCCGACCGAGGCGGGCGCGCCGCCAGCGCGGGTGGCGCCCGCGAACCGCGTTTGGTCATGATCCCGAACGATTCGACAGCTTCCGCTGTGCTATTTACATATCTTGCGTCGCAAGACACCATGTGAGGCATGGCAGGAGATAGCGGCGGGCTTACCGAGCTGCGACGGGGTGTGCTGGGCCCGTGCGTGCTGGCTTTGCTTGAGCTCAGGCCGCGGTTCGGCCTGGAGCTCGTCCGTGATCTATCGGCGGCCGACGGCCTCCTGACCAGTGACGGCACCGTGTACCCGCTGCTGAACCGGCTGCGCGACGCGGGCCTGGTCACCAGTGAGTGGCGCGACAACGAGGGCGAGCGCGCCCGCCGCTACTACTCGATTACCCCGGCCGGCCACCAAAGCCTCAAGAGGTTCCGGACCGACTGGGCTCAGTTCGCGGCAACGGTCGCAAGCGTCCTCGACCCGCGCGACAGGGGAAAGCCATGAGCGGCACCGCGCTCGAACACCGGCTCGTTCGGGAGTACTTGACTCAGCTCGACGTCGCGATGGGCAGTCTGCCGTCCGCCAAGGCACGCGAACTGAGAAGCCAGATTGCCGGACACCTTGAGGACGCACTGCCGCCGGATGCAAGCGACGAGGACGTTGCGGCGGTGCTGCATCAGCTCGGCGGCCCGGCCGACCTGGCCAGGGAGGCGCAGGCAGGCGCGGCCTCCGGGGTTGGCGCGGCGGTTGCCGCGGCCGCGCGCCGCGGCTGGGTCCGAATCATCAGGTCCCGCCTGCGGACCAAGCTGATCGTGGTCCTGATCGCGCTTTTGCTTGCGACCGGGGCCACGTTCCTGAGCATCTTCCTGTCCGCGCAGCTGCCGAACTATGTTGGTGAATTCGCGTGGTGGTATCCGCAGGACTACAACCACGAGGTTGACTCCACTGCCGACGGCGCGCAGCAGACGACCGTGCTGATCCGGTCGGGCCAGTGGCAGGGATTCGGGATCGGCATCTACAACTCCAGCAACTTCACTGAGACCATCATCGGGCCGCCGGTCACGGAAGACGGGCGATGGGACAGCCCGAACGGCGGTACGCAGCCTCGGATCGAGGTCTCGGCTCCGGACCGAGCGATTGAACATGGCGGGTTCACCCGGAACGTGGCCTTCGAGTCCCTGCCCGTCTCGATCCCGCCGCATCAGTACCGGCTGCTACGCATCACCTGGATCACCGACGTTTGCATCCTGGGCGGCACGAAGTCGAACAACATGCTGAATGATGGCTACCAATCCATCGATTCGATCTACCTGCGGGTGCGCGTCGGCTGGTTCACGCGCACCGACGTCATCCCGCTCGACATGGCCGTGGCCCTCGCCGGCCCCAGCCACGGCGTCTACAACGGGCCCGGGCCCTATCACGGCACCTGCTACTGAGAGCCTGATCGGCATGGATCCGGCCCAGGCCCTCCGCGACGTCGCCTTCCAGCTGGAACTGGCGAGTGCCCCGACCTACCGGGTGCGCGCCTTCCGCCGGGCCGCCCAGGTGGTGCAGGAGATGCCGGCTCCAGAGCTTCAGCGGCGGCTCCGGGACTCGAGCCTGCAGGAACTCCCAGGCATCGGCCCGGCGACTGCCGAGGTCATCGTCCAGGCGGCGGCGGGACAGGAGCCGGCCTACCTCCGGCGGCTGCTGGACGAGGCGGACCAGCCGCCGCGGACGGCGATGCGCGCGGCCCTGCGCGGCGACTGCCACACGCACTCGGACTGGTCCGACGGCGGCAGCCCGGTGGCCGAGATGGCCGCAGCGGCCCGCGCGCTCGGCCATGAGTGGATCGCGCTGACTGATCACTCGCCCCGGCTCACGGTCGCGAACGGCCTGTCCGCAGACCGCCTCGAGCGCCAGCTTGACCTGGTCGATGAGCTGAATTCCGAGCTGGTCCCATTTCGCATCCTGACCGGGATCGAGGTCGACATCCTCGAGGACGGCGCGCTTGACCAGCGGGAAGACCTGCTCGGCCGGCTCGACGTCGTCGTCGCGAGCGTCCACTCCCAGCTGCGGATGCCGTCCGAGCCGATGACGCGCCGGATGCTGGCGGCGGTGGCGAACCCGCACGTGGACGTCCTCGGGCACTGCACCGGCCGGATGGTGACGGGCCGCCGCGACCGGCCCGAGTCGCAGTTCGACGCGCAGGCGGTGTTCGAAGCTTGTCGGGACCACGACGTGGCCGTCGAGATCAACTGCCGGCCCGAGCGGCAGGACCCGCCTGACCGGCTGCTGAGACTGGCTGCGGAGATCGGCTGTCAGTTCGCCATCGATACCGACGCGCACGCGCCGGGTCAGCTGGACTGGCTCGACAGCGGCTGCCTGCGGGCCGAGGAGGCGGGCATCCCGCCCGAGCGGGTCATCAATACCCGGCAAGCCGCCCACGTCGCCCGCTCGTGAGGTTGCGAGCGACCGACTTGGCTACTGATTCAGTCGCCGCATAGACTGCTGGCAACTTATTTCGTGCCAAGGGACGTGAATCATGACTGATACCGGCCTTTCGGCGACCGCTAGGACGCGGCACGGACGGCTCCGCGAGCAGGGCCGCTCCGACCGGGCTGACCTGATGGCGGTGCTGCGGGCCGGCTTCATCGCGCATCTGGGCGTGCCGACCGCCGAGGGCGTCATGGTGATCCCGACCGTGTATGGCTTCGACGACCAGCACGCCTACGTCCACGGGTCGGTGGCGAGCCGGAGCCTGGCCGCCGACATGCCCGAGGTCACCCTGACAGTCACGGTCGTCGACGGGCTGGTCCTGGCCAGGTCAGTGTTCGAGCACGCGGTGAACTACCGCAGCGCCATGATCTACGCCCGGCCGCGCGTGGTCGACGACCCGGCGGAGCTCCTCAGCTGCCTCCGGCTGGTCTCCGAGCACCTAGCCCCTGGCCAGTGGGACTACGTGCGGCAGCCGAGTCGTAAGGAGCTGGCCGCCACCCGGCTCATCGCCCTCTCCCTGGCCGAGGCCTCGGTGAAGGTCCGCACCGGGCCGCCGGACGACGGCGACAGCCCCGACGCTGAGCTCGGACTGTGGGCCGGGGAGCTGCCGCTCGACACTCGCTGGGGGAGCCCCGTGCCCGACCCGGCGCTGCCAGCTGGCACTCCGGTGCCCGCGCACATCTCTTCCAGGGCCGGGAACGGGGCCCATTTCCGTTAGTCCTGCCCGCCAGAACTCCCTATCCTTCGTGATGTGACCAGGCCCGAGCAGATCCCGACGGGCACAGTCACGTTGCTGTTCACTGATATCGAGGGTTCCACCCGGTTGTGGGACGCCGACCAGGCGGCGATGGCGATCGCGCTTCGGCGGCACGACGCGATCCTGCGCGTCGCAATCGAGAACGCTGCTGGCTACGTCTTCAAGACCGTCGGTGATGCGTTCTGCGCGGCCTTCGAAACGGCTCAGCTGGCCGCCGAAGCCGCCATCGCAGCGCAGCGGGAGCTAGCTGCGGCGGAGTGGTCCACCAGTCGGCCGATCCGGGTGCGCATGGGGCTGCACACCGGTGCGTGCGAGGAGCGCGACGGCGACTACTTCGGCCCGGTCGTCAACAGGACCGCGCGGCTCGAGGCGGTCGCGCACGGCGGGCAGATCCTGGTGTCAGGGGTCACGGCTGAGCTGCTGTCAGATGCGCTCCCGGCTGGGGTCACGCTGCGTGACCTCGGCATGCACCGGCTGAAGGATCTTGGGCGGCCCGAGCAGGTGTACCAGTTCGAGGCGAGCTTCCTGCCCGCGGCCTTCGCGCCGCTGGCCTCGCTGGACAATCCGGAGCTGCCGAACAACCTGCCGAGCGTCCTGAGCGCGTTCGTCGGGCGCGAGCGCGAACTCGCGGCCGTGCGTGACCTTGTCGGATCGGCACGCCTCGTCACCCTGACAGGGGCCGGCGGCAGCGGCAAGACCCGGCTGGCGCTGCAGGCGGCCGCTGAGCTAATTGGCGTCGCACCCGACGGGGTGTGGTTCGCCGATCTTGCGCCGCTGACCGAAGGCGACCAGGTGGCCCGCGCGGTGGCGGCCGTGCTCGGGCTGCCGGACGAGGGCAATCAAGCGGAGGCAGTAACGGAGGCGCTGGCCGGGCAGGACAGCCTGATTGTGCTGGACAACTGCGAGCACCTGATCGACGCCGCCGCGGAGCTCTCCGACCAGGTAATCCGCCGCTGTGCCAAGGTCCGGTTGCTCGCTACATCGCGGGAGCCACTCGGAATCGACGGCGAACGGGTCTACCGCGTTCCGTCCCTGACGCTGCCCGCCAGCGACGCCGAGTCGGCCGGCGACCTGGCCGGCAGCGACGCGGTCCGGCTTTTCGTCGCGCGGGCCAGCGTGCACGAACCCATCGTGCTCGACCACGGGTCGGTGCCGCTCGTCGCGACCATCTGCCGGCGGCTCGACGGCATCCCGCTGGCCCTCGAACTGGCCGCCGCCCGGCTGTCGTCGATGTCGCTCGCCCAGGTGGCGGCGCGGCTCGACCAGCGGTTCCGGCTACTGACCGGGGGCAGCCGGAACGCGATGCCGCGCCAGCAGACCCTGCAGGCGACCGTGGACTGGTCCTTCGGCCTGCTGCCGGCGGCCGAGCGGGACGCGCTGACGCGGCTGTCGGTCTTCGCCGGCGGATTCGAGCTGGAGGCAGCCGAGGCGATCTGCGCAAGCCCCGAGGTCGACGTGCTGGATGTCATGGATCTCGTCGGCGCTCTGGTTGACAAGAGCCTGGTGGTCGCCGATCGCGGCACCGAGTCCGTGCGGTACCGGCTGCTGGAGACCATCCGGCAGTACAGCGCGCAGGAACTTGTGCGGGCGGCCGGTGACGCTGAGGCGATGCTGGTCCGGGACCGGCACGCCGAGTACTACCTGGCCCTGGCCGAGGCGATCGCGCCGCAGCTGACCGGGCCGCTGCAGGGCCGGTACCTGCGCCGGCTTGACAGCGAGTGGGCGAACCTGCGGGCTGCGTTCGCCCACTTGCGCGCCGACGATCGCAGCGGCGACGTACTTCGCCTCGGGGTAGCGGTCGGGCGGTTCGTACTGAGTCGGGGGCACGCCGAGGTCATCGACTATCTCAGCGACGCCGTGGCCAGCGCGGACCTTGATCATGCCGAGGTAGTGCCGCCCGATCTGCGGGCGCGGGCGCATCAGGCCGTGGCGCAGCTGACCATGCTGTTGCGGCGCAAGGCACCGGCGCAGCTGCGAGACGCCGGGCGCCACGCCGAGCGAGCGCTTGAGCTAGCCCGGCAGACTGGCAACGCGGCGGTGGAGGCGCGCGCGCTCGGCTCGCTGTTCGCCCTCGCTTTCATCGCCGGCGACCACCAGCTGGCGAAGCGCTTGTCAGCGGACTGCCTCGCTCTCGCCCGGTCGATCGGTGACGCTCAGCTGACTGGCGAGCTGCTGCACCTCGCTGGAATGGACGAGGTCGGCGACGAAGCGCGCCAGACGCACGCGGAGGCGCTGGCGAACTTCCGCGCGTCCGGGGATGTGCTGTCGGCCGCCAATGAGCTGCATAGCTTGTCGGGCATCGAGCTAGTAGACGGCCACACGGCGGCGGCATGCGCGTGGCTGGAACAGGCGATCTCGCTGGTCGAGGAGCTGGGCGACGAGGTGTTCCTGTTCGGCTTCCGCAGCGACCTCTGCGTCATGCTGCTGATTGACGGGGATTACCAGCGGTCCGCGCCGCTGCTGCGGCAGTGCCTGCTCGTAGCTCGTCGCACGGGCGCGCTGCTGGACGTGTCGCAGGTGATCTTCGGCGCGGCGTGTATCGCGGCATGGCAGGGACAGCTGGAACTGGCCGCCCGGCTCTTCGGTGCTGCTGACACAGATCTGCGCGCCGCTACGGCCGATGCGAGCATTCAGTGGACGGAGCCAGAGCAGCAGCTGACGCGGCGAGAGCACGCCAAGCTGCGCGAGCTGATGGGGGACGTGGCGTTCGATGAGGCGTTCCGGTCCGGGACGTCGTTGTCCAGGACCGTCGGCGTGGAGCTGGCACTGACGCTGAGCCGATCTGATGATGGTGGTGGCAGCCCGCTACGAATCGCGATCAATTCGCGATAAAGGTAGTGCCGACAGAGCCAGTTGCCGGCGGATAAACCGGCTATAGTGCGGCGCAGGCTCAAGCAACCAGCTGCGAGGTGGGAGTCCCCGTGTTCCAGACGGTAGTCGTGGGTGCCGATAAGTCCGATACGGCCACCGAGGCGGTCCGGCAGGCGATCGAGCTGGTCAAGCTGACCGGCGGTCGGCTGCATATCGTGTCCGCGTACCGCCCTCAGCAGCTCAGCACCTCGGGCGGCGAGGAGCAGGGGCTCGAGTCTGGCGATCTGGCCGAGTCGGTACTGGCTGATCATGCTTCCCGGGCCAGGGCGGCCGGGATCGAAGCGGAGACGCACGCCCGGAGCGGCGCGGCCGCCGAGGCCATCTGCGACGTGGCCGCAGAGATCGGCGCCGACCTGATCGTCGTCGGTAACAAGGGCATGGCGGGTGTGCGCCGGGTCCTTGGCAGCGTGCCGAACTCGGTTGCGCATCGCGCGCCCTGCTCGGTGCTGATCGCCGACACAACCTGATCCGGCTACCGCCCGGCCTGATCCGGCTACCGCCCGGCCAAATAATGGGGTGGGACTGTCCGACTCACCTGGGATAATCAAGGTGTGCTAGATAGCGGACAGGGCGCCGGGGTACAGAGCGTCGGGGGACCGGGCGTCGGCGGATGCGGCGTCCTCGCGGG
>DATHQE010000160.1:0-2095 GCA_035483035.1 Streptosporangiaceae bacterium
AACCGCGATCCGCTCGGTCTCCCACAGGATGCCCAGGCCGGCGTAGATCTCTTCGGGGTAGGTGCGGTGACCCTCGCCGAAGACGGCCAGCCAGCCGCCGTACGGGCGCTCGAACACTCGCTTGATCCCGACGTAACCCGCTGCCGCGAGCGCGGCGGCCGTGAGGCCGTTGCGCGAGGCGAAGCCGTGCTGCATGCGCTTGACCATCGACTCGTACATCGCCGACATGAGCCCGCAGGACTGGGTCGCCGCCATCCCGAAGGCGTCCTCGAACCCGGCGGCGTCCAGCCCGTACAGCGTTCCCGCGGCAGCAGCCGCGGCGAGGGGGCCGAAGACCACCCCCGAGTGCCACCCCCGCGACAGCATGTCCAGGCCGCCGAGCGCCTGACCGACCCGCGGGCCGGTCTCGTACCCGAGGATCGCGCCGAGCAGGAAGCGCTCGCCGGAGACGCGGCCAACCTTCGGGGCGGCGGCAAGCATCGCGGGGAGGACCAGGGAGTTGCTGTGCAGCGGAGCCAGCGGGTGGTAGTCATCGAGCTCGAACCCTTGGATGAAGCTGGAGTTCACCATGGCCGCCGACGTCGCGCTGGTGGCCCGGCCGTCCCAGCCGATCAGCGCGGCATCGCTGGCGCTGTCGAGCGCTGTCACGCCCTCAACGCCAATGCGGGACCAGGGCAGCTGCGAACCGACCAGGGCACAGCCGAGGCCATCCAGTACCAAATGCTTGGCCCGGTCCCGGACGGAAGCGGGAACGTCGTCGAGCGTGGTTTCAGCGACCCAGGTGGCAAGCCGGCCGGTCGGCCCGGCGGGATCGGTGGCGGGACGCCCTGTCTGTCCCGTGTCCTTGACGGTGGCGGGTGCAGTAGCCATGGCAATTCCCTCATTGCGGATCGATTTGGCATGCTCAGGGGTTGCGAGTCAACCTGCCCGGCCTGACGGCCCGACGTGGTGTCACAGGCCGGGCGCGCTGCTCTCCCGTCTCCGTCGTCATATCCAGATCACTGCCTGCTAACCAGCACGGCACTCTGGGTGTGCCTGCGCGGAGCCGCGCGGCCGAGGGCGGCGCGACGAGTGCGACCAGGGCAGGCTGCCGGTTTAGATGAGCGCCAAAGCCGCTGAGCGCACTTTAGGCGAGTGGTCATCCTGGCCTGCGGCCGACCCGGAACGCCCTCGAGCCACGTTCGCGAGATCGACGACGTCCGCGAGGCTGGCAAGATAGCGCAGGCATCAGGCTGCCTCGATGCACGGCAATCTTAGTCCCGGACGCGCCCGCTCAGATTTACCGCTCGTGCCGAAGTGAGCGCGTTAGCAGGACGCGCTTACGCACTGAACGTCATGTTCGACCGTGGGCAGATGTTGCTCAGCCGGGCACCCGGACACTGATTCTCTGGAGTCATGCGCCGTAGAGCGCACGCCGAGCCGCTCCGATCGACACGGCCATGCCCGCCGAGATAGCCAGGTGACCTCGGGCGCATAACCGGAGGCAGCCGCGGTCCACGCCGATAGCCTATTTATTGCGCCCGCAACGCCTCTGGAGCACGGATCGGGGCCGACGAAGCAAGGCCACCGTCGATCGCTCGGGTCCTGCATAGTTATGCACGATCGGCGAGCGCCATCCCCGGATGCAGCCACATCGCGGCCGCCATCAAGACCATCCGCTCAAGCTGAACCGGCTCCGGCCGGAGTATCACGGAATATGCGCGTGAGGACAACGCCAGCTGATACACACGCACTCAGATGCTGCGCCCTGCGTGCGACGGTCACCTGACTGGTCGCCGAGCCCTTCAGCCGCGTCCGCGACGTTTCCGTGGAAGGCGCACGTGCCTGCAGACCTGACGAGGCATGGGGTGTGTGCCGCCCGCTGAACGTCCGAATCTAACCGCCGGCAAGACTTACGTGATGCGCCCTGGCCGGGGCGCGCCTGCAGCTGATCCCGTGCGCTGATGGCATCCCCCGCCTTGCCCGTCCAGACGGCCAGATAGGTCCGGGCAGCCAGGGTGTCCGGGTGCTCGGCGCCGGACACCGGCTCGCGCACCGCGGCGAACAGCCCGCTGAACTGTCCGGGCACGGCGGCCGTGTTAGAGACGGGGCCGGC
>DATHQE010000161.1:0-2799 GCA_035483035.1 Streptosporangiaceae bacterium
GATCGCCACGCCGAGCAGGAAGCCAATCTTGCGGTTGTGCTGGTCAGCTAGCCGGCCGGCCAGGACGAGCAGGGCCGCGTAGAGGATCGCGTAGCCATTCAGTACCCAGGACAGCGTGCCCAGGCTGGGCTCGCGCAGATCAACGGAGATCTGTGGCAGCGCGACGTTCACGATGAACAGGTCCAGGCTGGCCATGACAACCCCGGCGGACACGATGACCAGGACCTGCCCCGGGCGGATAGCCCGGGCCGCGCCCGCCGCCCCGGTCGCGCCGGCACCGGGCTGCTGACTTAGCACGCTCATAGTCAGAGACCCTATGCCGCTAGCTTAGGAATACACAAGTCAGCTAGACTTCGGTTATGCAGTCGATACCTGGGTCACCGCACACTGTCCAGTTGTCTGGTTCGCTGTATCCGCGCGACCGTTGGCAGGCGACCGCGTGCTCGATGGCCCGCGCTCTGGATGTGGTCAGCAGCCGGTCGGCGCTGCTGATCCTGCGGGAGGCGTTCTACGGGACGACCAGGTTTGACGACTTCGCCGAGCGGGTCGGCATCAGCGAGCCGGTGGCCGCGGCCAGGCTCCGGGAGCTGGTCGACGATGGCCTGCTGGCACGCGAGCCGTACCGGATGCCAGGCCAGCGCACCAGGATGGCCTACCGGCTGACGGATAAAGGCGCGGAACTGCTCCCGACGCTGGTGGCGCTGATGCAGTGGGGTGACCGCTGGCTGCAGCCCGCCGGCGCGCCCGTGGTGCTCAGGCATGGTGACTGCGGAGCAGCCGTGCACGCGCGCCTGTACTGCGAGGATGGCCACGAGGTGAGCGCCGATGGCCTCGAGCTTGCCGCCGTGCCAGCGAGTAAGACAGTCGACGAGTAACACCGGGCCGCCGGGTAGATACTTCCGACGATGAGCGCGCACAGCAGTAGCAGCAGCACGCCGCCGGCCGGCCAGAGCCTGCCGGACCGGGCCAAGGGCCTGGTTCATTCCGTTGACCGGGCGCAGCAGACCAGGCCCTGGCTAGCGATCGCGGTGGCCACCTGGAAAAAGTTCAGCGACAACAAGGCCGGTAACCTCGCCGCGCTGATCGCCTACTACGCGTTCGCCTCGCTCCTCCCACTGCTGCTTGTCGCCTATACGATTCTCGATCTCATCGCCAGGAACAACGCGACGCTGGCGAACCGGCTGACCACGGCGCTGCACCAGTACCCCGTCATCGGCACGCACCTGAGGGCCGGCCCAAATAAGGGCCTGACCGCAACCGGGTTCGCCCTAGTCATCGGCATCCTGCTCACGATCTATGCAGGCCGCGGCGTGGCCACGGCCATGCAGAACGCGATGAATACGGTCTGGGGAGTGCCGCAGTTCCGGCGGCCGACTTTCCCGAAGAGCCTGCTCCGCAGCCTCGGCCTGATCGCCGTGCTCGGGCCGGGAGAGATCGTGACCATTGTGCTGTCCGGTTTGGCCGGCGGTACCGGACACGTCGGCGGCGTGCTCGCCAAGGTCGCGGCAGTCGCGGTCTCCCTGCTGCTGAACATCGTCTTGTTCTGGCTCGGCTTCCGCCTGGCGACCTCGAAAGAAGTGAGCGGCCGGGAACTGCGACTGGGCGCGATCCTGGCCGCGCTGGCGTGGCAGATCCTGCAGCTGATCGGCGGAACGATCATCGGCCACGCCACCAACTCCGCCTACGGGGTGTTCGGGGTCGTGCTCGGCGTGCTCGCGTGGTTTTACCTGCAAGCACAGATCACCCTTTACGTGGTGGAGCTCGACGTGGTGCGGTCACGCCGACTGTGGCCGCGGTCGCTCGTGCCACCGCCGCTGACCGGGGCGGACTTGCGCGCCTACGAGATGTACGCAGAGTCCGGTCTGCTCAGGCCGGAACTGCGAGTCGAAGTGCAGCTGGCGCCGCGCGAAGCTCAGGACGGTCCGTCCGCGCAGCAGTAGGCTGCAGATGGGCAAGTTTCGCAACCGGGGAGTCTTCATGCCACTCTTCTCTAACCAGCCGAATCAGAGCACGGCTACGTGGGAGCCGCAGGCCGCCGATACCCGGCTTGCGCAGACTGCGGGTGCCAGCCCGGCCGGGGTATTCACCTCCGACCTGTCGGTATCCGAGTACGTGCTGCTGGGCGAGGCTGGTTTCGAGCCGCTCGGGTTCGTGATCGGCTCGTCGATCTACCACGTGGGCATGCAGGTCGGCCGCTGGAGCCAGAACCAGGAACTGCAGGTTCTCACCCAGGCGATGTACAACGCGCGCGAGCTGGCGATGGCCAGGATGCAGTCCGAGGCCGACCACCTGAGCGCCGACGGCATCGTCGGGGTACAGCTGCGGATGCAGATGTATGCCTGGGGTCAGGGTTGCCTGGAGTTCGTCGCGACCGGCACCGCGGTCCGTCATCTGGCCGGCACCGGCGCGCACCGGGCGCCCGACGGGCGGGCGTTCACCTCTGACCTGTCCGCTCAGGACTTCTTCCGGCTCCTCGCGGCCGGCGCAGTGCCGGTAGCGTTCGTGCTCGGCACCTGCGTCTACCACATCGCGCATCAGGGCGTCATGCAGTCGCTGCGCCAGACCGGACAGAACCAGGAGATGGTCCAGTTCACGCAGGGCGTCTATGAGGCGCGCGAACTCGCGCTCGAGCGGATGCAGACCGAAGCCGCGCAGGCTCAGTCGTCCGGCATCGTCGGCGTGACCGTCGAGGTGAAGAACCACGTCTGGGGCGAGCACGCGACCGAGTTCCTGGCGACCGGCACGGCAATACGCCGCCTGAGCGACGAGCACAGGCTGCCGGAGACGTCGCCGAAGCCG
>DATHQE010000162.1:0-5364 GCA_035483035.1 Streptosporangiaceae bacterium
GTCGCGCGCCTGGTCGACCCCAGCGCCGACGGCGCCTCGCTACTGCCCGAGATCGCCGCGTTGCGCGACACGTCGCTGATGGTCGCGATCGCCGTCGCCGAGACGGCCATCGCTGACGGCGTTGCGACCGCGACCGTACCCGACGACTTGCCGGGCTACGTCCAGGCGCTCATGTGGCAGCCCGTTTACCGACCGGTCCGGTCGGCCTGACGAGCCGGCGAGTCAGCTGCCTGTCAACCCGCCGGCACAGCGCGGGCCGTCCGCCCGGCGGGCCGGGGCGCGCTTCCTGTCCGACCTGCGCGGCGGCCGCGCGTTCCTCGCCGCCGAGCTGAGCCAGTCGGGCTGGCTCGACTTCGGTGCGTTCCGCTGGCGCGACCTCGCGCTCGGCCAGTCCGTGCGGGCGACGATCGGCGTGCTGACACCACTGATCGTCGGCGTCGCGACCGGCAAGATCGAGTACGGCAGCTACGCGGCCCTTGGCGCCCTGCCCGCCGGCTTCGTGTCATTCCGCGGCGTCAGCCGCACCAGGGTGCTGGCCGTCCTCTTCGCGGCCGCCGGCATGGCAGTATCGACATTCGTCGGCGCGACCACCGCGGCCAGCCGACCCTGGCTGCTGGTCCCGGCGGTGTTCGCGTGGGCTTACGTCATCGGCGTTCTCGCCGCTCTCGGCCCGACAGTCCTGGCGGTGACGCTCCAGTGGCCAGTCGCGCTGCTGATCGCCAGTGCCCTGCCGCTCGGTCCTGGCCCGGCCTTCGCGAGGGCGGGCCTGGTGCTGGCGGGCGGGCTCTGGCAGGCGCTGCTGGTGGCCACGTCCTGGGCAGTGAACCGGGGCAATGCGGAGCGCACTGCGCTCACCACCACTTACGCCGACCTGGCCGGTTACGCGGCCGACGTCGTCGCCGGGCGCCAGACGCCGCCGAGTCCGGTGCAGCTGACGGCCAGCTATGTCTTGCGCGACCCCAATCCGCTGATACGAACGGCGCCGCGCGATTACATGCTCGACCTGGCCGAGGAAGCCGAGCGAATCCGGGCCACGCTGACGGCACTGTCCATCGGCAGCAGCAGAGCTGCGCCCGGGCCTGGCCCGCTGCGCATCCTCGACGCGGCGGCACGTGGCCTGACCGAGCTCGCGGCGGCCATCGGCGATCATCCGGGAGTGCGCGCCGAGCACCTGACCGCCGCCAGGAGCGCGCTGGATGGCATTTCCGCGGACAGCGGCAGCGGCTGGCAGTGGGCCGCGGAGTCGCTGCTGAGTCAGCTGCGCAGCGCGTGCCGGATCGCCGAGCGCCTGAACGCCGCGGAGCCCCGTTCCGGGCACGCGGGCCGCGACAGCCCGCAGCCGATCCGCGCGTCCTGGCGGCCGGACGCAATGCTGACCGTTCGCGCCAGCCTGGGCACATCGTCTGAAGCTGGCCGGCACGCGCTGCGCCTGGCGGTCCTGGCGGCCCTCGCTGAGGTGATTGCTCAGGCATCGGGTCTCAGTCATGGGTACTGGATAGTGCTGACCATCTTCATCGTGCTGCGACCTGATTACAGCTCGACGCTCTACCGCGGACTCCAGCGCGCGGCGGGCACGGTCGTCGGAGCCGGCCTCGGCGTGGCCACCGTCTTGCTCCTCCATGTCAGCCTCACGGCCCTGCTGTGCGTCATCGCGGTGTCGCTGCTGGCCGCCTACGCGGTCTTCACGGTCAACTATCTGCTGTACGCCGTGTTCCTGACCGATTTCCTGGTCGTGATGCTGGCGTTGCTCGGCCTCCCGCCCGATCCGACCGCGGAAGCCAGGCTCATCGGCACCGGAATCGGCACCGGCCTTGCCATCCTGGCCTACCTGCTGTGGCCGACCTGGGAAGGTACGTCAGCGGCCGAGAAATTCGCCCGGCTCATGACAGCCCAGGGCAGCTACGGGCGCGCGCTGCTCCGTGCGTACACCAGGCCGGGAGGGAGCGAGTCGGCCCAGCTCGGCTCGCTCCAGCTCGCTGCCCGCCGGGCCCGGATCGACGCGGAGGCGTCGGCGGACCGGCTGGCCGGCGAGCCTGAGCACCCGCCGATGAGCGCGAGCACTGCCAGCGCGCTCACATCGGCCGGTCACCGGATCGCCCGGGCCCTGATCACGCTAGGGGCTGCCGTCACGGCTCACCATGCCAGCAAGACCACCGCCGGTAACGCGGCCGTGCAACCCGACCTCGACGAGCTGGCGACGGGCGTGGTAGAGGCCACGGACCGGATCGCGGCGGCGCTGCGCGCCGGCCAGCCGACCACCGCGCGGCTGCTTCGGCCACCCGGCCGCCTGCCGCCGCTGCGGGCCGAGCAGCAGGCGATCTGGCGGCGACGGCCAGACGGAGCCGCTGCTGCCGCCGGCCCGCGGCAGCCGGGCGACACAGGTCAGCCGGGCGACACGGGGCAGCCGGGCGACACAGGTCAGCCGGGCGACACAGGTCAGCCGGAAACGGAAGCGGCCGGGCTGTTCGCGGCCACCGATAGCCTCGTCGACGCCATCTATGCCGCTGCCCACGCGCTTGGCGAGTAGCCGGCTCAGGATCCCGGCCGGGTCGCAATGTCGGCCGCCGCCGCCGCGGCCGCAGAAGCCAGCGACCGGCCGGCGGCTTCGGTGGGGCTGCGGCTCGACAGCACCGCGATCAGCAGCACGTGGCCAGCGTGCGTCACGACCCCGATGCTGTTGACGTCCCACAGGCGCCCGTCGGGTAGCCCGCCGCCACCTACGGCGTAGCCCGAGTCGTCGGCGGCAGCCGCCCCGACGCCCCAGCGCTCGCCGGTCGCGCCGTCAGCCAGCAGGCCCAGCACGTAGTCGCGGGCAGCGCTGGGTAGCGGCGACCGAGCGGAGGTCAGGTCAGTGAGCAGCGCAAGCTGGTCGGCGACCGTGGTGCTCGTGAGGTCCCATTGGTCGCCGCTGCCTGAGCTGGTGTGGGTGAGCTTGAGCAGGTGATTGGCAGCCGTGGCCCCGTTCCGGCCTCCGATGGCCCGCCAGAGGGCAGCCGCAGCCGCGCCGCTGCCGTTCTCGATCATTGCGCTGGCCAGGTGTGCCTGCGTACTCGTGACCGATGTCCCGGCTTGCTGATGGCGGATCAGCAAGGCGGCGAGGATGTCTGCCGTCATGATGCTCGCGGCGCGGAACTGCGTGTCGGGGTGGTACAGCGCCTGCTGGCCAGTGGTCAGGTCGATGACGCCGACTGCGACCGCGCCGTGACGGGCGCGCAGCACCGTGCGAATCGCGGCTGCCAGCAATGCGTCGAGCCGCGCCGAGGCCGGCCGGACCGCCGCGGCGTGACCGGTAGCCGACCGCTCCGCGCTCTGCACCGCACCGATGCCCGCGGACTGCAGTGGCAGCGAGCCGGCCTCGTCAGCGGGTGTGGTCTGTGCGCCTGCGACCGTGGTGGCGCCGCCCGGCAGCCGAAGGTGCAATGGTCCGGCAGCCGACATGGTGATAGCGACGACAAACCCGGCCATGAGCGCGAACACCAGCGCGAACACGAATCGTTCCGATAGCCGCAGCCGACCCGCGTGCGCAGGCGCCCGCGTCACATCAGTCCCCGGAGCACAGCTCTATCCCCCGCTTGCCCGTTTAAACCTGCCGAGGATCGGCTTGCCCTGAGCCGACCAATTTGGCGCTATTGAATGGCTATGGCAAAGAACCGCCGGAGCAGGCTTAATTCCCCATTATTTCGAGCCTAGTGACGCCCTGACATTATCAGAGGGCCGAAAACAATCCCTAGTGCGTGCCTGTCACAGCAGCTAAATCGTTATCCATCACCACAGTATCTACGCAGGTAAAAGGGGCAGTGGTGGCATTCGGACACCGAATATGCCGGGAGCAGCTAGTGCGGAACTCGGTGCAGATTGTACGGCGCAAGATAAATGCCACCGCGCGGCACGGAAAAGGCGAGTTTAGGCAGGGCTCGCAGCGTTTTCGCCGCAGCGGGCGGATTAGGCTGCGCGGTGCCGCGCGCCAGTCCGCTGCGGGCCGGCCGTCGGGCCGGACGGGGCTACGTCGACGTGGGTGACAGCCATGTATCCGACCGCGATCAGGATCGGGACGGTCAGGATCAGCGCGACGTTGCCCCTACCCCAGTCCAGGCCGCCTACCCGGGCGGGGACCCCGAGCCAGTCCGCGAGCGAGGCGCCGAGTGGCCTGGTGATCGTGTAGGCAAACCAGAACGCAAGCACGGAGTTCATCCCGAACCAGCGATGAGCCACGGCCGGAATGGCGATCACGACTAGGAACAGCACGCCGGACGAGAAGAAGCCGATTTTCAGCGTGTACGCGGTCAGGTCGCCGAGCGCGGTGCCAAGCGCGAACGTGGCCATCACCGTCGCCCAGTAGAAGGCCTCCCGGCGGACCGAGGTGATGCTGTGAATAGATAGCGTGCCCTCGGTCCGGTACCAGACGACGAAGATCGCCGCCAGGATCGTCGCGTACAAGGCGGTGGTCACCGTGTACGGCAGCCCGACGACGATGTGCAGGCCGTCCGCGGCCATCGTTCCGGTCACGCTCACCGCGACCACGGCCAGCCAGTAGATCCAGGTGCTGTAGCGCCGGGACCGGAACTGGAGCACCAGCGCGCCGACCAGCAGGATCGCGCCGACCGCACCGGTCGGGATGGTGCCGTACCTGGCGTAGAGCCAGTCGGCGGTCGCCTCGCCCATCCCTGTCGAGGCCACCTTGGCGATCCAGAACCAGGCTGTGATCTCGGGCACCTTCGTGACCGCCACCCGAGCCTGCGCACCAAGTCGTCCTGCGACGTCACCGGTAGTCATGCCGGTCAGGATGCCATAGCGCCAAGACCGCTCCGGCCAGGCTTTACGAGATCTTTTCGGACGAGGCGAGTCGCTGTACCGCAGCACCGAGCGCAGCCCAGCCCTGCTCGGTGTCCTCGTCCTGGCGGTGCGGTGCCCGGAAGTCGGCCAGCAGGAGGCCGACGTCGTCGAGGTCCCAGCGCTCGCGGTAGAGCGCCACGGCCGCCTCACTGACCTGGCGCCCGGTGAGCTCGGCGTAGCGGGCCGCCTCGGTACCGGAGTCCGACAGGACCCACCACAGATCGCGCTCCGGCAGGGCCAGCCCGGCAGTGTCCCAGTCGATGAGCAGGTAGTCAGCTCCGCGGCGGATCAGGTTGCCGGGATGCGGCTCACCGTGGGTCAAGACCAGATCCGCGGCCACGGCCGCCACTTGCGCGGCCAGGTCGTCGAACTCGGCGAGCGCTGCGAACAGGCCGGACGCATGCCTGGACACGAGTGCACGAGCTGCCTCGGCGTAAGGACCACCGCGCCAGGGACGACCCCGTTCCCGCAATGAATCGTCCAGGTATTCGCGACTGCGCGGGTTCAGGCTCCGGACCGGCACGCCGCCGG
>DATHQE010000163.1:0-3525 GCA_035483035.1 Streptosporangiaceae bacterium
CGCGCCGACCGGCGGGACCTCGCGCGTCTCCTGTGCGGTGCACCCGCCGCGCCCGAAAGGACATTCTGCGCGCCTGGGACCGCATATGCCTGCTGCTCCAGTAGGAATTCCTATTCGGCGTTGTCCCGACATCGGAACAACGCCGATTGATCCGACGTCGTGATTGTTCCGACCTGAGCTTGGATCGGCCTGCCTGGTAAGGGATCTTCTGGAGAGCAGGTCGGAACAATCCCGCGGCTCGGGCTCATGATTCCTTCACCGGTTTCGGGTGAAGGAGGAAGCGGATGTCCGGATCGAGTGGGAGAGGGATCGGGGCGGTCGACCTGCTGTTGGACGGCTTCGCTGGCTACCTGCGCAGCGAGCGCGGTGTGACGGAGTTGACGGTCGATGTCTACGTGGCCGATATACGCAGGTTCCTCGTCGATCGAGGGGGAGGCGACCTCAGCGAGCTGACGGCGGCTGAGGTGTCGAAGGCGGTGCTGGGGCAGGTGACCCGCTGGTCGCCCGCCTCGGTGCGGCGCTACGGGTGCTCGCTGCGCTCGTTTCTCCGCTACTGCTACCTCGTCGGCCTCGTCGATCGCGACCTGTCGGCGGCGGCCTTGCCGGTATCGGGGCGGCGGCGGTCGCTGCTGCCGAAGGGCATCACTCCGACCCAGGTCAAGGCCTTGCTGCGGGCTTGCGACCGGCGTCGCGCCAGCGGCCGGCGTGACTATGCGGTGATCGTCCTGATACTGCGGCTCGGGCTCCGGGCCAGCGAGGTGGCGACGCTGCGCCTGGAGGACCTGGACTGGCGGGCTGGGCAGGTCACGGTTCACGGCAAGGGTCACCGGGTGGACCAGCTGCCGTTGCCTGTCGATGTCGGCGAGGCGATCGCCGCCTACCTGTGCCGCGGCCGGCCCCGCACGGCCACGGTTCGAGAGGTATTCGTGCGGGTGCGGCCGCCCCATGCCGGCCTGAGCCGTAGCGCGGTGACGACCATCGTCGCTCGTGCCGCCGGCCGTGCCCGGCTTGGCGCGGTGCGTGCGCATCGGCTGCGCCACACCGCCGCCAGCGACATGCTGCGGGCTGGCGCTTCGCTCGGTGAGATCGGCCAGGTGCTGCGACAGCGCTCGCCCGGCTCCACTGCCGCCTACGCCCGGGTCGACGTCGAACGGCTCCGCACCATTGCCCGGCCCTGGCCGGCCGGGGCGGCGTCGTGAGCACCCTGGCCGGGCAACTCGATGACTACCTGCGTCTGCGTCGCGGGCTGGGCTTCCAGCTCGGCCAGCACGGCAGCGTGTTGCCCGGGTTCGTCGCCTACGCCGCCGCCAGCGGGGCCGAGACCGTCACCGTCGAGCTGGCGGTGACCTGGGCTCGCCTACCGGCAGGGATCAAGCCGGTCACCGCCGGCTTCCGGCTGAGCGAGGTACGCGGCTTCGCCCGCTACCTGCACGCCATCGACCCCGCCCACGAGGTCCCGCCGCCCGGCCTGCTGGGGGTCCCGCGCCGGCGGCCCACGCCCTACATCTACACGCCGGGCCAGATCGCCGAGATCCTGCGCGCGACCCAGCGGCTACAGCCACCGCTGCGGGCGGCCACCTATCGGACGCTGCTCGGCCTGCTGGCAGCGACGGGCATGCGCCTGGGGGAGGCGACGGCGTTGACCCGCGCCGACGTCGACCTCGCCGAGGGCATGGTCACCGTCCGGCACGCGAAGTTCGACCGGATACGCCTTGTCCCCTTGCACCCGTCGGTCACCGCTGCCCTCCGTGCCTACGCCGCCACGCGGGACCGGCTCTGCCCCACCCCGCGGGTCGATCGGTTCTTCGTGTCCGTCACCGGGCGGCCCCTGCGGCGGGGAGAGGCTGACCAGGTCTTCCGGGTGATCACCGGGCTGACGGGAATTCGCACCGACACCGTCCACCCGCGCATTCATGGCCTGAGACACAGCTTTGCCGTGCACACCCTCATCGACTGGCACCGCCAAGGCGCGGACATCTCGGCCTTGCTGCCAGTGCTGTCCACCTACCTCGGGCATGTTGAGCCGAAGAACACGTACTGGTACTTGTCCGCCGTCCCGGAGCTGATGCAGCTCGTCGCCGCCCGGCTCGAACACGGGACAGGTGAGTCATGACCACGCTGGCGCCGGTGCTGCAGGCGTTCTTCACCGAGCGGCTCATGGCTCAGCGCCGGGCCTCGAGCCACACCATCACCGGTTACCGGGACACGCTCCGGCTGCTGGCCGGCTTCGCCTGCGCCAAGACCGGCAAGACGCCCTCCGCGCTGGACATCGCCGACCTGGACGCGCCACTGGTCGCCGCCTTCCTCGACCACCTGGAAGCTGACCGGCACAACACGGTGCGGACCCGCAACTGGCGCCTCGCCGCCATCCACTCGCTGTTCGGCTACGCCGCACTGCACCACCCCGAACGCGCCGCCGTCATCCAGCGGGTCCTGGCCATCCCGGCCAAGCGCCACGAGCGCACACTGCTCACCTGGCTCACCGCGCCAGAGGTCGACGCCCTGCTGGCCGCACCCGACCGGGGCACGTGGACCGGCAGGCGTGATCACGCCATGCTCGTGCTCGCCGTCCAGACCGGGCTGCGGATCTCCGAGCTGATCGGCCTGTCCCACGGCGACGTCGTTCTCGACGCCGGGGCGCACGTCCGTTGCATGGGCAAGGGCCGCAAGGAGCGGGCCACGCCGCTCACCGGACTCACCGTTGCCGTCCTGCGGGCCTGGCTCACCGAGAACCCGGGTCAGGCCCATGACCCGCTGTTCCCGACACGCACCGGGACACGGCTCAGCCACGATGCCATCGAGCACCGCCTCGCCGTCCATCTCGCCACCGCGCGCGCCAGCTGCCCGTCGTTGCGGACCAAGCACGCCACCATGCACACCCTGAGACACACCTGCGCCATGCGGCTGCGACACGCCGGAATCGACGTTGCCGTCATCGCACTCTGGCTCGGCCACGAGCAGATGGCCACCGCCAACATCTACCTGCACGCCGACATGGAGGAGAAAGAGCGAGCCATCGCCCGAGTCACCCCGCCCGGCACGGCGCCTGGCCGCTACCAGCCGCCCGACCCGCTACTCGCCTTCCTCGACAGCCTCTGATTGTTCCGACCTGCCGCCAGTCGATAACCCTGCCACGCACACCAATCCGCGCTCAAGTCGGAACAATCACGACGTCGGATCAATCGGCGATATGAAATTGTTCCAGTCAATTACAATATGTCCGCTTGTCACGCTGCGCGATCGTGAGGAGCGCAGACCGAGCCTGTGAAGCCCACCTGGATCGCGGTCGATGATGTGACCTGCCGTTTACAAGACGCCATGCTATGCCTGGGACCATAGTTGCCAGCCAGATGACCCGGCCCAGCTCGCTCGTATTCTGGCGCTGCCCGCAACTTTGCGAAGGAGCCACCTGCGATGACTGATTTCACCACCCTGCCGGACAACCTTCCGGTTCCGCGCGATGACGGCGCCGCCGACCACCTGACGGGCCTGGCGATGCCGCGACTGTCGGTTCAGGCAAGCGAC
>DATHQE010000164.1:0-3235 GCA_035483035.1 Streptosporangiaceae bacterium
GCGGCAAGGAGCGCACGCTGCGCCCGGCGCCTCGGATCAGGCGTCAGCTCCACGGCGCGCTCGTGAAATGCGGCACTCGCCGCCAGGCCGCCGCGCGCCCGTGCTCGCCCGGCCGAGCGTTCCAGCTCGGCGGCGACGTGCTCGTCGAGCCCGGCTGCCGCTTGCGCGCGGTGCCAGGCCCGGCGATCCGCATCAATGTTCGGATCGGTGGCCTCGGCGAGCGCCCCGTGGACGCGCTGGCGCTCCTCCGGCGCCGCGGCGCTGTACACCGCCGAACGCACGAGCGGATGACCGAAGCGCACCTGCGCGCCGAAATCGACGAGTCCCGCAGCTGCCGCCGGCGCGGCGGTGTCTGGCCCGATGCCAAGTTCGGCGGCCGCCCGCCACACCAAGACCGGGTCCCCCACCGGTTCGGCCGCCGCCAGCAGAAGCAGCAGCCGCGTCGAGGCCGGCAGCGGCGCCAGCCGATCCCGGAAGCTCTGTTCGATTCGCCCCGGCAACGGCGGGCCGTCGAGCAGTCCGAATCCGCCCGCGAGCTGGGCAGGCGTCCGGCCACGTGGCAGCTCAAGCAGCGCCAGCGGGTTCCCGCGCGTCTCGGCCACAATCCGGTCAGCCACTCGCTCATCGAGCGGACCAGCAACCACTGTCGCCAGCAGCTCCCTGGCCGCTCGGTCGTCGAGCCCGCGCACGGTAAGTTCCGGCAGGCCCTGAAGGTACCGTTCGCCAGCCGGCTCGCGCGCGGCGAACACCAGCCCGACCGACTCCTCACCCAGCCGTCGCGCGACAAAGGCCAGCGCCTGCGCAGAGGCCGCGTCGAGCCACTGCGCGTCGTCCACGACGCAGACCCGGGGCTGCTGCTCCGCGATGTCCGACAACAGGCTCAGCACTGCGAGGCCGACCAGGAACCGGTCGGGCGCGTCGCCGCCGCGCAAGCCGAATGCGGTGCCGAGCGCATCGCGCTGCGGGCCGGGCAGGCGCTCCAGGCGATCCAGGAACGGCGCGCACATCTGCTGCAACCCCGCGTACGCAAGCTCCATCTCCGACTCGACGCCTGCCGTCCGGGCAATTCCGCATCCAGACGCGTGCTGCACCAGATATTCCAGCAACGCGCTCTTGCCGACACCGGCCTCCCCGCGCAGCACCAGCGCCCGGCTCGAACCCGCGCGCACACTCGCTGCGAGCTGATCCAGCGCGGCGCGCTCGCTACGCCGGCCCAGCAGCTGCCGCACTGAGACGGGAACCGACATCGCCACTAGTCGTCAGGGGTGCAGCACCCCGGAGGGCCCGTTCCCCATCCCCCTTTCAACGCTTACGTCCATTCTGCCGCATTCGGCCCGACGATGATCTTCTTGGCAAGATTACGCCGCCTTCGCGAAGCGGACGGTGCCGCCAAGCGGGTGCGAGGCGGCGTGCTCGCCAACCTCGGCCCAGTGCACCCGTGACGACTAGGCCCGGCCCCGCAGGGGCCTGGACCAGGGTCTTTGACGGGCGCGACGGCCAGGCGCGAGGACCAGGCTTGATGGCATCAGCAACACGAGGGCCACTGAGCTCTCCTTCTCAAGGAGACAGCAATGAGCGCCACCGAAGTACATAGTCTGGCCAGCAACGCGGACGTCGGGAAGGTCGAGATGCGCCTCGAGATCCAGGTCATCCCGGTGTCTGACGTCGACCGAGCCAAGGAGTTCTACGAGCGCCTGGGCTGGCGGCTCGACGACGACGTCGCCCCGCTGAACGGCCTTCGTATCGTCCAGTTCACGGCACCGGGCTCCCCGGCCTCGATCACGTTCGGCACTGGACTCACGACGGCCGCGCCTGGTTCGGCCGAGGGAGGGCTGATCGTCTCGGACATCGTAGCCGCCCATAATGAACTCGGCGGCCGTGGCATCGACGTCAGCGACATCTGGCACGGCCCGCCGTTCCCGGTCGAGGCGCGGCAGCCCGGTCCCGACCCCGAGCGCACCAGCTACGGGTCGTTCTGCTCCTTCACCGATCCCGACGGCAATGTGTGGCTGGTGCAAGAAGTGACGACGCGGCTTCCGGGCCGGATCGACGCCGCTGACACGGCATTCGCATCCGCGGCGAACCTGGCTAGCGCGCTGCAGCGGGCCGAAGCCGCCCACGTCGAGCACCAGAAGCGCTCGGGGCGGCCGCATCTTCTGCACCGGTCAGGCCAGGACGAGAACTGGCCCGCCTGGTACGCCGCCTACATGGTGGCGGAGCAGGCCGGGACGGACTTGCCCACCTGACCCGATGTGGACTCGCCGCGGGCCATCAGCGCGGGACCCGCGGCCGCGGGTCCCGCGACGCGCCCGGCATCGGCCACTGCTGTGCTGTCGTCAGCAATTCAGGGAGACAAACGATGAGCCCGGTCAGTGACTATCACGTGATCGTTCTGGGGGGCGGTGCCCCTGGTGAGCACTGCGCCGCGGCGCTGGCTGCACGCGGGTTGCGGGTCGCTGTCGTTGAGCGGGAGCTTGTTGGCGGCGAGTGCTCGTACTGGGCGTGCATTCCGTCGAAGTCGCTGCTGCGGCCGGGCGAGGCCGTCCACGGCGCGCTCGACGTCGGCGCAACGGCCGAGGTCGACGTTCCGTCCGCGCTGGCGTGGCGGGATTTCATGGTGTCGGACTATTCCGATGCCGGCCAGGAACGCTGGCTGGCCGGCCGGGGCATCGACCTGCTGCGCGGCACGGGCCGGCTGGCCGGTGCCGGCGTGGTCGAGGTCGACGGCATCCGCCACACCGCGGACCACATTGTCCTGGCGACCGGCTCCCACCCGATCGTCCCGCCGATTCCCGGACTGCGCGAGCTCGAGGGCGTCTGGGGTACCCGCGAGGCCACCAGAATGACGGTCATCCCGCGCCGCCTGCTCGTGCTTGGCGGCGGGTCGGCAGGCGTCGAGCTGGCCCAGGTCGTAGCCCGTCTCGGCGGCGAGGCGGTCATCATCGAGGGCGCCGACTATGTGCTGCCCCGCGAGCCGGAGCCCCTCGGCAGGGCGCTCGCCGATGCGCTGCGCCGGGACGGAATCGAGCTGGTCCTCGGAACGCATGCCACCGCCGCCCGGCGCCAGGGCAGCCAGTACGTTCTGGTCCTCAGCGACGGCACGGACCTGCGGGGCGACCGGCTGCTCGTGGCCACCGGCAGGCGGCCCCGCGTCGAGGGAATCGGCCTGGAGACCCTCGGGATCCAGCCAGACCCCGGCGGCCTCCGGGTTGACGCCTACCTGCGCGCGGGCGAG
>DATHQE010000165.1:0-3748 GCA_035483035.1 Streptosporangiaceae bacterium
GCCGACCTTGACCTGGTCATCCCGGTTGCGGTCGAGATCACGGCCGACGAGGAAGCGGCGGCAGCGGCCGCGCGCCGCCATGCCCGCGGCTATGCGTTCACCATCGGCGCGATGGGCTCCAAGGAGCACAACTTCTACAACGCAGCTTTCACCCGGCAGGGCTACGGCGCTGACGTCGAGGCAGTGCAGGCGCTATGGCTCGCTGGCCGGCGGGAGGAGGCCGCAGACCGAGTACCGGTCGAGCTCGGCGCCAGGACCAACCTCATCGGCACGCCTGCGATGATCATGCGGCGGCTCCGGCTGTACCGAGACGCTGGCGTCACGACCCTGCAGGCCAAGCTCGACGGAGACCGTCACCACCGGCTCGATACGCTCGCGCAGCTCGTCGAGCTGACGGCTGCGGTGAGCCAGGAACGATCTAACTGACGGGGCCGCTCGTGAACCGCGCCGCTGCGCAGGGCGTCGTATATGCGAGAGCCAATCTGGGTCTCATGCTTCTGTACTAGAATGGGGTTCGGGTTGCGCCAGGAACCCCGGACGAGGCGGACACCCTGACGTGGCGGCGGGCCCGACTATGACGGCACAGGTAGTCTCGCCAGTAGGATGTCTCGCCACGCTCTCGGGGCACGCCGGCAAGCACTGCCGGGCGCAACACAAAAAGAACGCAACGATGCACGCCGTCACCGCGTCAGCACCCGGCCTCGGCGCGTGAAGGAGGCCGGGAGACTGTGACCAAGCAGGTCCAGCAGCTCGATCGTGTGATCATCAGGTTCGCCGGCGACTCCGGCGACGGCATGCAGCTCGCTGGTGACAGGTTCACCCAGGAGACTGCGACTTTCGGCAACGACCTGTCTACGCTGCCGAACTTCCCGGCCGAGATCCGCGCCCCGGCTGGCACGCTTCCCGGCGTGTCCAGCTTCCAGCTGCACTTCGCCGACCATGACATCCTGACCCCGGGTGATGCACCCGACGTGCTGGTCGCGATGAACCCGGCAGCGCTCAAGGCCAATCTCGACGACGTACCGCGCGGCGCCGACATCATCGCCAACACCGACGAGTTCACCAAGCGCAACCTGGCCAAGGTCGGCTACCTGGCGAACCCGCTCGAAGACGGCTCACTGGAGGCCTACCGGGTGCATGCCATCCCGATCACTTCGGTGACGGTAAAGGCGCTCGAGGACTTCGACATCACCCGCAAGGACGCCGAGCGAGCGAAGAACATGTTCGCGCTCGGCCTGCTGTCCTGGCTGTACAACCGCCCGGTCGAGGGCACATTCCGCTACCTTGACTCCCGGTTCGCCGCCCGGCCCGAGATCCTCGCCGCCAACAAGGCCGCCTTCCGGGCCGGCTGGAACTACGGCGAGACGACTGAGGCGTTCTCGGTCCAGTACGAAATCAAGCCCGCCCCGCTCACTCCCGGTAAGTACCGCAACATCACCGGCAACACCGCGCTGGCCTACGGCCTGGTCGCGGCGTCCCGGCGCTCGGGCCTGCCACTCTTCCTCGGCTCGTACCCGATCACTCCGGCCTCCGACATCCTGCACGAGCTGTCTAAGCTCAAGCGTTTCGGGGTCCGCACCATGCAGGCTGAGGACGAGATCAGCGGTGTCGGCGCTGCACTCGGCGCATCCTTCGGCGGCGGTCTCGGCGTGACGACCACCTCCGGCCCTGGCATGTGCCTGAAGCAGGAGACCATCGGCCTGGCCGCGTCGGTCGAGCTGCCGCTCATCATCTGCGACATCCAGCGGGCTGGCCCGTCGACCGGCATGCCGACCAAGACCGAGCAGGCCGACCTGCTGCTGGCGCTCTACGGCCGGAACGGCGAGTCCCCGGTCGCCATCGTCGCGCCCGCGACCCCGGCCGACTGCTTCGACACCGCGCTGGAGGCAGTCCGCATCGCGGTGAAATACCGCACGCCGGTGATCATCCTGTCCGACGGGTATCTCGCCAACGGCTCGGAGCCGTGGCGGATTCCGAGCGTGGACGGCCTGCCCAAGCTGCGGGATGAGTTCAAATTCGCAAGCGGGAACGTCGTCGTCGACGGGGCTGCCGGCCCGCCCTTCCTCCCGTTCCAGCGCGATCCGAAGACCCTGGCCCGTCCCTGGGCCGTACCGGGTACGCCCGGGCTCGAGCACCGCATTGGCGGTATCGAGAAGGCCGACGGGACCGGAGCCATCTCCTACGACCCGGATAACCACGACACGATGGTGCGGCTGCGCCAGGCCAAGATCGACGGTATCGCCGCCGACATCCCGCCAGTCGAGGTCGACGATCCGGACGGTGCCGCCCGGGTGCTAGTGCTCGGCTGGGGCTCGACGTACGGCTCGATCGGCGCCGCGGTGCGCAGAGTCCGCACGGCCGGCGGCGCCATCGCTCAGGCGCACCTGCGGCACCTGTCCCCGCTGCCGGCCAACCTCGGCGACGTGCTCCGGTCCTACGACAAGGTGCTGGTGCCCGAGATCAACCTGGGCCAGCTCGCGCTCTTGCTGCGCGGCCGCTATCTGGTCGACGTGGTCTCCTACAACCGCGTTCGCGGTCTGCCATTCAAGGCCGCCGAGCTAGCGAACGTCATCCAGGATGTGATCAGCAATGTCTGACAGCGCAGGATCGAGCGGCACGGGGAACGACGCCGAGTTCCCCGCGCCGCAGCATCGGTTCGCCTCGCTCACACTCGTGCCCAAGGCCGACGAGAAGCAGTCCATGAAGGACTTCAAGTCGGATCAGGAAGTCCGCTGGTGTCCTGGCTGCGGTGACTACGCCATCCTGGCAGCGTTCCAGGCGTTCCTGCCAGAGCTGGAGATCCCGCGGGAGAATCTCGTGATCGTCTCCGGCATCGGCTGCTCGTCGCGCCTGCCTTATTACGTCAACAGCTACGGGATGCACTCGATCCACGGGCGTGCCCCCGCCATCGCCTCCGGTCTGGCCGCGTCCCGGCCCGACCTGTCGGTCTGGGTGATTACCGGTGACGGCGACGCGCTGTCGATAGGCGGCAACCACCTGATCCATGCGCTGCGGCGGAACGTCAACATCAAGATCCTGCTGTTCAACAACCGGATCTACGGACTGACGAAGGGTCAGTACTCGCCGACGTCCGAGCAGGGCAAGGTCACCAAGTCGACGCCCTTCGGCTCGCTGGATACGCCGTTCAACCCGATATCGCTGGCGCTCGGCGCCGAGGCGGGCTTTGTCGCCAGGACAATCGACTCCGACCGCAAGCACCTGACGAGCGTGCTGCGCGCCGCTGCCGACCACAAGGGCACGGCGTTCGTGGAGATCTACCAGAACTGCCCGATCTACAACGATGACGCGTTCCTGCCGGTCACCGAGCCCGGCGAGCGGGAGCAGCGGCTTATCCGCCTTGAGCACGGCGAGCCCATCCGATTCGGTGCCGACGGCGGCCAGGGCCTGCGCGTCGGCCGCTATGGCGGACTGGAGGCCGTGCCGACGGCGGACGCCGACCCGGATTCGCTGCTCGTGCACGACGCGCACGCGAACGATCCGTCTTATGCGTTCGCGCTTTCCCGGCTCGACAGCACTGACTTCGCGCATACGCCGATAGGCGTGTTCCGCACGGTGGAACGGCCAAGCTACGACGAGGCGATGTCGGCGCAGATCGAGACGGCCAGGCTGAAGCAGGGCGACGGCGACCTCGCCGACCTGCTGGCGGGCAGCGACACCTGGCAGGTCGGCTAGCCGTGTCGATGCCGGGTGCCGCTCGGCCGGCTCATGCGGTTGGCAGTGCGCGTAC
>DATHQE010000166.1:0-9381 GCA_035483035.1 Streptosporangiaceae bacterium
CTCGTGGTACTCGGCAACGGGGGCACGACGGCGTTCTGGGACTCGGCGGCGTTCGGGCTAGTCTCTGCCAAGGCGCAGCACCTGAGCTTTGGCGAGTTCTCGGCGAAGTTCGCCAAGGTGACGCGGTCGGCGCCGTGGCTCGCCGAACCGTCGGTCATCACGGCGGAGCCGGGCGCCTACCCGGCACCGCGGGCGGAGGCCGGGGTGGACGCCTATGCGCTCACGCACAACGAGACGTCGACCGGCGTCGCCACGCCTATCCGCCGCGTGCCAGGCGCCGACGAAGGCGCACTCGTGCTCGTCGACGCCACGAGCGCGGCGGGCGGCATCGCGGTAGATCCGGCCGAGTTCGACGCCTACTACTTCGCCCCGCAGAAGTGCTTCGGCGCCGATGGCGGCCTCTGGCTGGCCCTGCTGTCCCCGGCCGCGGTCGAGCGCGCGGCGCGGATCGCGGCCAGCGATCGCTACATCCCGGAGTTCCTGTCCCTGCAGACCGCCATCGAGCAATCGAGACTAGAGCAGACCTACAACACCCCGGCACTGGCGACCCTGGTGCTGCTGGCAGAGCAAGTGGACTGGATGCTCGGCCAGGGCGGCATGGCCTGGACCACGGAGCGGACTGCTGCGTCCTCCGGGATTCTGTACAACTGGGCCGAGAAGTCGCCCATGGCCATGCCGTTCGTGGCCGACCCGGCGGCTCGCTCGCCGGTAGTAGTGACGATTGACTTCGCTGACCACATCCAGGCCACGGCGCTGTCCGCGGCGCTGCGCGCGAACGGCATTGTCGATACCGACTCCTACCGCAAGCTCGGCCGCAACCAGCTGCGCATCGGCACGTTCCCCGCGGTCGAGCCTGCCGATGTCGAGGCGCTGACCGCGTCCATCGACTACGTACTGGAGCGGATGTAGCTCAGGTGCCAGTACGCGACGGTCCAGTCCGCAGTCGGCCCGTCAGCGGCCAGTCCGCTACGTCCTCGTACCGGGATGCCCGGCCGCCACCGAGGTAGCTGCGGATCAGGTGCACGGACTGCGCTGTCCACGCCGACGTACTGAAGCCGGCCAGCGCCTCGGTCAGGGTGGCCACGTTGCCAGGCTCGCGACAGCGCGCCAGGGTCAGGTGCGGGCTGTACTTCCGGCTCTCGTCCGGCGGCGGCGCCCCCGCTCGCCTGGCGCCGGCGGCGACCGAGCCGGCCAGCGCCCGCAGTGCGCGCTTGTCGGCATCGATGCCAGCCCAGAGCACCCGAGCCCTCGATGCGGCCGGGAACGCACCGCCGCCCGCGATCGCCAGGTGCTGCGGCGGGTGCCGGCGTGCCGCTCGCTCCAGTCGCGTGCTGAGCTCTGGCAGGATGCGCTCGTCGACCTCGCCAAGGAAAGCCAGTGTCAGGTGCCACGAGCTGCTGCTGGCCCAGCGCAGGTCCGGCGCGTCAGCCTGGAGCGGCCGGAGTGCCGCTGCGAGCTCGGCGAGCACTGCGGCCGGCGGCACGATGGCGACGAACAGCCTCATGCCGCCATTCGTATCAGCCGAGCCTCGGATGAGCGGCGTGGGGCTCAGGCGGTGATGCGGGCTAGCTCGGCCGGCCGAAGGTAATCCCGCACGTGCACGCCGCGGCTGCGCGCGATCAGGAACGTCATCACCACGGTCGCGGCCACTGAGATGACGCCGCCCGCGATCATCGCCATCCGCGCGCCGTAGGCCTCAGCCACCCAGCCTGCTAGCGGCGAGCCAAGCGGCGTACCGCCGAGGAAGACGAGCATGTACAAGCCCATGACCCGGCCGCGCATATCCGGCGCGGTGTTGAGCTGCGTGCTCGAGTTTGCGGCCGTGGAGAACATCAGCAGCGTCAGCCCGGTCGGAATGAGCACGACAAGGAACGTGAGGTAGTCCGGCACGATACCGGTGCCGATCTCGAGGACGCTGAACGCGAACGATGTCGCCAGCAGCAGCCGCAGCGTCGGGCGGCTCCGGCGGGCGGCGAGCAGCGCCCCGCCGAGCGCGCCGACGGCAAACACGGCTGACGCCAGACCGAACGCGCCCGCCCCGGTGTGGAACACGGTCCGTGACATCAGCGCGGTCGTCACCTGGAAGTTCATGCCGAAGGTCGAGACGAAGAAGAGGAGGATCATCGGCATCCAGAGCGTCGGCCGAGCGCGCACGTAGGACAGCGCCTCGCGCAGCTGGCCCGGGCCACGCTGGGTGCGCTGCGCGAGATGCAGTTCGTCGGGGCGCATCAGCTTGAGCCCGATGAGCACGGCGCCGTAGGAGGCCGCATTGACCAGGAAGGCCGCAGGCGTCCCGAGCACGCCGATCGCGAGGCCGGCCACCGCCGGGCCGACGATCCGCGCCAGGTTGAAGACCGCGCTGTTCAGCGCGATCGCATTGGCCATTCCGTCCCGGCCGACCATCTCCACCGCGAACGCCTGCCGCGTCGGGTTGTCGACGACAGTGGCCAGCCCGAGGGCGAAGGCGAGCGCGTACACCTGCCAGATGCGGACGGCTCCGGTCAGGGCGAGCACGCCCAGGATGAGCGCGAGCCCGCCCATCATCGTCTGAGTGAGCATCAGGATCCGCCGCTTAGAGTAGCGGTCGGCGATCACTCCGCCCCACAAGCTGAACAGCAAAAGCGGCAGGAACTGCAGTCCGGTGGTGATGCCAAGTGCGGTGCCGCTGTTGTGGGTGAGCTCGAGCACCAGCCAGTCCTGGGCTACCCGCTGCATCCAGCTGCCCGTATTCGAGACCACCTGGCCGGACGCGAAGAGGCGGTAGTTGCGGGTCTGAAGCGAGCCGAAGGTCTTACTGCCCCAGCGGCTCGGGCCGACCGGGACTGGGCTCGTCAGGACTGGCTGAGCTTCTCCAGGATCGGCGCCGCGGCCCGCAGGGTCGCGCGTTCGGCCGGAGTCAGCTCGTGCAAGCGCCGCGCCAGCCAGGCTTCCCGCAGGCTTCTCGACTTCTGGACGACCTCCCGGCCGGCCTGCGTGACCGTCAGCACAACCTGCCGCCGGTCCGTGGCGTGCGGTCCGCGGATGACGAGGCCGCTCTCCTCCAGAGCCGCGATCACCCTCGTCATCGACGGCGGCTGCACCTTCTCGTGCTCGGCCAGCTCGCCGGGCGTCATGGCCCCGTGGCGTTCCAGCGCCGCCAGGGCTGCCAGCTGCGTGTCGGAGAGGCCGGGCTCCAGGCCCTTGGCCAGTCGCTCGGCCCGTAGCCGGCGAGCGAGACGGCTCACTGAGATCCGCAGGGCGCTCGCTAGGCCCGCGTCGGATCTGGTCTGCTGTGGCGTAGTCATCTTCGTTAACCTGAGTCATTACTCTTGCTAACTATAGGCGATGCTCGCGCATTCCGCCTTGCAATTAGCGTGCGGGCTGATGCCGGACCGCCGCCACAGCTAGCCGATTACCGTGGCTCGCCATCTGAATCCCGTTCGGTCCGTGAGCATCGTCCCACGATGCCGGGCGCCGCGCAGCACGACGCCGACGGCGGCTCAGAGCCAGGCCTATCGGCTAGCCTGAGGCCGTGACCCGCCCAGAACGCCCGGTCCCGCCACCGCTGGAAGGCGATGACCGGCTCATCACTGCCGTGATCACGGCAGGATTCCTGGTGGCCCTCGTCGTCTTGCTGATCGTGCGCGGCAGCCTGCCGGCGGCCGACCGGTGGTGGATCTGGGTGGCGGCCTTCGGCACCGCGCTCGGGCTGTTCGGGCTCGTGTATGTGCCGTATTTGAAGCGCTCACGCGCGCGCACGGCCGAGCGGCGCCGGGCCGCACGCGAGGCGGCCGGTTATCACAGCGCTACGGACATCACGGCCACGGGCATCACGACCACGGGCATCACGGCTACGGACATCACGGGTACGGACATCACGGGTACGGACGTCGCGGACAGGGGCCTCAGGGCTTCGGACCGCATGCCTACGGAAGCAGAGCCGAGCGACATCACGCAGGCGCCCCCACGCTGACCGGCCGGGTGATCCGGTCGCGGTGACCCGGCTGCCGGCGACGCGTCAGGACTCGTGGTCGAGCGACTCAAAGACGGTGTCCGCGAGCGCCACCCCGGGCATGTCCACCAAGTCGTAGCCGACTTCGTCGATGACCGGCGCATTCCCGCCGCCCGGCCGCGTGGATACCGCCTCGGAGTGCGCGCCGCAGCCATGATCGAGCGAGACGACGCGCCCGTCGTCTGGTGCGTACTCGTTCGCGCAGACACCGAAGACCCGGCCGAGCGGACCGGCAAGCGGCGTCAGGAATCCGCACGTGACGCATGGTCCTGGCGCCGCGCGGGCGAGCGGGGTGCCGGGGCCGTGCTCGCTGGAGTACCAGCGCACCGCCGTGGTGTCCCGGCCGATCGCCGACAAGACGCGCGACCTGCCGCCGAGCGCCAGCGCCGGATCATCGGTGGCCTCCTCGGCTCCGGCGACGGTCGCCAGCCCGAGTGACTGGGCGACCTCGCCACCACCCTCGTCCCACTGGGCGGTGTCGTCCCAGTCCAGAACGCCGTCATCGCCCTCGAGCATGCTGACGGGCACCAGTCGCTCGTCGTCGCCCGCGGCAGGCATCAGATCTCCGACACCGAGATCGCCAGGCCGTACCCGCTCACTCCACGGCACCCAGTCGGGTGCGAGCAGCGAGTCGGGCCCCGGCAGCAGGACCACCTCGTCTACCGTGACCGCCTTGGCGCGCGACGCCCTGGTGACCGTGACGGCCCAGCGCCATCCGACGTAGGCAGGATCCACGCACTTGAACAAATGGGTAACGACGCGCTCGTCGTCCGCGGCCACCCCCACGTGATCGCCGACGTTGCCCACGCCGGCTAGCTCCTCCGCGGCGGCCCTGGCCAGATCGGTGGCCTCAACGCAGGCCTCATCCAGGACGGCGGCACGTGTTCGAGTAGGGCTCACGTTAGGTAATTGTTCCTCATCAGAAGGTATGCACGCGTGGTCAAACCCGTTATCTGCTGGCCGATGGCGTCGGCTAGTGGTTGTGCGGGCCCGCGGAGGAAGAATACTTGAGCCATGGGAGACACCGGCACAAGCGAGCGGGCCAGGCGCGCCGGTCGATCGGTGTACGCCGCCTCCCAGCGTGCGGGCCGGGTAAGCGCGGCCGCGGCGGGCGGAGCCGGACGCTTCGTGCACCGCATGAGCGGCGCATCTGGAGCTGGCCGCACGGGGCTATCCAACCTGATCGAGCTCACTGCGGCCGGGGGGATCGGTGACGCCTTCGTCGCCGTCGCGCTGGCCGGCACCCTGTTTTTCAGCACATCAGTCGGCCAGGCGCGCGGCCAGGTCGCTTTCGCGTTGCTCATCACGATTGCGCCCTATGCGATTCTTGCTCCGCTGATTGGTCCGCTGCTTGACCGGGTCAAGCGAGGTAACCGCTACATCCTCATAGGCACGCTGCTCGCCCGCGGCCTGCTGTGCTGGGGGATGGCAGGCGCCGACACCGTCACGCTGCTACCTGCCGCGTTCGGCGTCCTGGTGCTCCAGAAGGTATACGGGGTCACCAGGGCGGCAGTCACGCCGCGGCTGCTGCCGTCGGAGATCACGCTGGTGACGGCCAACGCCCGGTCGAATCTCGCTTCTCTGATCGCGACGTCAGTCGGAGCGGCCTTGGCCCTGGGCGTCGACAAGATCGCGGGCGGCGGCCACGGCGGTGCGGCTTGGGTGCTCCGGATCGGCACTGCCATCTATCTCGCGGCAACGATCCTCGGGCTGCGCCTGACTGACCGCGTTGACGCGACCGAGGCCGACGACGGACTCACGACCGGCGGCATCCCGCCTGGGCAGCCCCCGGCGCGCGATCCGGGCCTGCCGCACACTGCCAACGGCGCACCCGGCAACGGCGCGAGCACAGGCGGCCATGGCACCGGGCCAGGCGGCACCCGGATCTTCGGACCCGGACCCACCGTCACCGCGCCGACAGGCACGGCGCGCGCGACGGCGGCACGGGCCGGACCTGTGCCAGGAAGCCGGAAGCGAATCTTCGGGGTGCCTAGGGTCGGCCCTGTCGTCGGCGAGGCCATGCGGGCCAACGCAGCAATACGCATCTTTTACGGATTCATACTCTTTTTCCTGGCCTTCATCCTGCGCAGCGAGCGCTTCGGCCATGTCCATGACACGGTGGCGCTCGGCGGCCTGGCCGTCGCGATAGCAGCTGGCGGCATGCTCGGCACCGGCATCGGCTCCGCGCTGAGGTCACGCGCGCCGCTGGCCATGATGTTTACCGTTCTTGGCATCGCCACAGTTGTGACGACGGCGTGCGCCGTGTTCTTCGGACTGTGGTCCGTCCTTGTGGTGGCGCTCGTCGCGGCGGTCAGCCAGACCCTGGTGAAGGTGGCGCTCGACTCAATACTCCAGCGGGAGATCCCGGCGGAGACGCGCTCGTCCACATTCGCGTTTTCCGAGACGCTGCACCAGCTAGCGCTCGTCGGCGGCGGCCTGATCGGCCTGCTGCTCTCGCTGACGGGCAGCGGCTTCGCTGGCCTCACCGTGGCCGCGATCGGGCTGGCCCTCGCGCTGTGCTGGCTGATCGTGACCCGCAGGAGGCGGATCATGCGGGCCCGGCCGGTGTCGCCCGGCCCGGCGCGCTGAGACGCCGGTCAGGATTCGAGGTCGTCAGCGACGGCGCGCAGCACAGCGGCGATCTTCTTCGCGTCGCGGCTGTCCGGATGCTTGGACCGGCGATAGGTATTGGACACGCCGTCAAGCAGCTTGATGAGGTCCTCGATGATCAGGACCATCTCGTCCGGGCTCTTGCGCGATACCTTCGCCACAGTGGGCGGCGGCTCCAGCACGCGCACCTGAAGCGCCTGCGTCCCGCGGCGGCCTTCGGCCACGCCGAATTCCACCCGCTGTCCCGGTCGCAGCGCCGTTCCGGCTGGCTCCAGGGCAGTTGAGTGGACGAAGACCTCACCCCCGTCGTCACGAGTGAGGAAGCCGAATCCCTTGTCGGCGTCATACCACTTGACCTTGCCAGTTGGCACGTGCGGGACCTTACGCGAGGAGGAACGAATCGGGGCAGGCGCCGAGCGCCTGCCCGAGTAAGGCTATCGGTTGTGGGCTCCCTCCGGCGCGGCCGGCAGCTCAGTGAACTGCCCTGCGGCCGCGGCCGGTCTACCGGGCAGATAGACGTGGCGCCAGCTCGCACTGGGACCGCGTCCGCTACGGCCGCATGCGTGGGATGGTGCTGGGACGGGATCGCGTGCGGCGCCGGCATACCGGCTGGCGACCACCCTGTCAGGCACGCCAGCAAGACTGCGTCCCTATACCCGCAACCACTTCGCCTCAACCGCCGGCCGCAGGCGCGCCGGACAGTATCCGCGGTACCTTGTCCGCAGCACGGGCGCGACTGTCGTCAGCCGACCTTGTGCGGCTTGTTCCATGGCGGGACGGCGGGCGGACGCCGCCCGTGCAGGCTCCGCCAGCCGAGATAAGAAGCGCTGAGCGCGGCGGCGACGCGGCTAGTCACGACCCCATACACCCAGCCCTCGTGCACGCCCTGGCCTGCCGAGACATGACTGCCGTTGGCGATGCCGACGGCTGTCCCGATCAGCGTCACCAGCAGCGGCAACGCCAGGCCAGTCCACTTGTCGCGGTAATCCCACATGCGCGAGGCCAGCGCGACAGCAGCACCTAGCAGCCAGACCGGTGGATAGATGACGCCGCCCAAGCCCAGGAGCACAACTGCCGATGCCTCCAGCGGGCTGCGGCGGTACCAGCCAGTGACCGCGGTCAGTGCGCGGCGTGCCTGGCGGGCGACCACCGAGTCTCGTAGCGTCACGAGCTGCCAGGCCGGGCTAGCGTCCTCGGCCTCGGCGTCGCCTGACGTGGTCGAGTCCGAGATCACGAACTGACGCGTGCCCGCATCGGTGCTGGCTGGGGCCGACGGCCAGCTCGGCTTCACCGGGACAGCCGCGGGCAGGTCCGGCGCCGGGACCGCATCGTCGGGCTGGTCAGCCGTGTCCGGATCGCGGCCGCCGAGTGCCAGCATGAACCAGCTCGGCTCGCTGGCCTGCGCTGGGACGCGCGCGGCGGGCTCATCAGCTCCGGCTGGAGCCAGATCGCGAACCACGCCATTGCTGGCTATCCCGTTCGAGGCTGCGCGGACGTCGGGGGCGCTGGTCTCGGCGCCAGCGGTCCCGGCGCCTGTGGTCCCGGCGCCTGTGGTCCCGGCGCCTGCGGTCCCGGCGCCTGCGGTCCCGGCGCTTGTGGTCCCGGCGGCGCTGACTCCGGCGGCCGTGGTGATGCCGCTGGCGGACCCTGGCGATGACGGCCGTACGTCAGCCCCGGCCGGCGCATCGACACTGGCCGCGCCGCCTTCGAGCAACGTCAGCTGCAGATCGGCTCGGCTGCCTTCCTGCGTGGGCCAGTGCCAGCTCGGAGTACGGGCTCTAGTGGCACCACGGCGCAGGACCATGCCAATCCGGTTCCGGTTCGCGGTCGGCTCGGGCAGCTCGCCACGCACAACCGCGAGCCGCTGGCGCTCCTGCCGCACCAGCCCGGACGGGTCACCAAGTCCCGCGAGCAGCCTGGCTACCTCCATGGCGGTCGGCGGCCCGGCGAGGCCGGTCTTGCGCTCGATGAAGTCACGCGTCCGCGTCACGAGCGCGCGCCGGTCATCAGGGCCGAGCTGACCGCGAGCCGCGACCGACAGCCTGTTGAGGTAGTCGCGGATGAGCTGTTCGGTGGGCGGGCTCATGGGCTGATGATCCCTCGTTGAGCCGCCATTGTGGAGCCGGCACGCATAACCGAATCCGCGTGAATCGCCAGCGGCGCCGGCTGGTCTGATGCCGGCTGCGCACGCAGGCCGGCAGCCGCAACAGCGGAAGGCAGCCCCGGCACTGCCGGGACTGCCTTCTGCCGTATGCAGCCTGAGGTGGCTGGCTTCTGCCGGGCGGCCCGCCTGCGCGGGCCGGCTGGATCAGAAGTCCATGTCACCGCCGCCACCTGGACCGCCGGCTGGCGGCGGGTTCTTCTCCGGCTTCTCGGCGATCACTGCCTCAGTGGTGAGGAACAGCGCGGCGATCGATGCGGCGTTCTGGAGCGCCGACCGAGTCACCTTCGCCGGGTCGATGATCCCGGCCTTGAACATGTCGACGTACTCGCCGTCGGCAGCGTTCAGGCCGTGACCGACCGCCAGTGAGCGCACCTTCTCGACCACGACGCCGCCCTCGAGGCCAGCGTTGATCGCGATCTGCTTCAGCGGCTCCTCTAGCGCCCGGCGCACGATCTGCGCGCCAGTCGCCTCGTCGCCGGGCAGCTCGAGCTTCTCGAACGCGCTCTTGCCAGCCTGGATCAAGGCGACACCGCCACCGGGGACGATGCCCTCCTCGACCGCAGCCTTGGCGTTGCGCACCGCGTCCTCGATGCGGTGCTTGCGCTCCTTCAGCTCG
>DATHQE010000167.1:0-4202 GCA_035483035.1 Streptosporangiaceae bacterium
CGCGCGGACGTTCCGGGACGGCCGAGCGGTGGTGCTGCCCAGGATCGGTCACGTGGCCATGATGGAGCGTCCTGACCTGGTCGCCGCCGAGATGCGCGAGTTCCTGCACGGCATCGTGCGCGACAAGGTCGCGCGGCCCGACCTGGCACACACGAGCGCCGCGGAGCAAAGCACAGGCTGGGCCAGTGCCCCACGCGCTGCCGGCGCCGGTCCTGGCCAAGGCAAGCTCCGAGCCCGCCGAGGTCGCTCGCGGCCTGCAGTGCCAGGCTGGGCGCTCGGGCTTCGGGGCGCGCTCAGCCGGATCAGCCGCTAGCTCGGCTGCCGGATGCTGATTGCCGCCGAGCGCGTCCTGACGGCTGAGGACGGCGCCGACCCCGTTCCCCGCCCAGGGTTTGTGGAAGTAACCGAGGCCGTCATCGACCGCGTCGGTACGGGCCGGCCGCCTGCACAAGCCGACGTCACGCTGACCGACGGATATCTGGTGCCGGGCTTCGTCGATCTTCAGGTGAACGGCTACTTCGGCGTCGAGTTTCAGACCGCCGACCCGGCTAGCTGGGCTGGCGTGGCGCGCCAGCTTCCGTGCACCGGCACGACCGCGTTCGTGCCGACGCTGATCACAGCGCCGGTCGACAGCCTGATCGCGGCCCTGGCGACGGCCGCCGGGTTCGCGGGTGACCTGCCTGCCAGCGGCGCGCGGGTGCTCGGAGTGCACCTGGAGGGGCCGTTCATCTCGCCCGCCCGCCGCGGTGCGCATAACCCGGCGTGGATCACCGACCCGACTCCGGCGGCGATTGCCGCGCTCATCCGGGCTGGCGGCGGCCTGCTTCGGCTGCTCACGCTGGCACCCGAGCGGCCGGGCGCGCTCGAGGCGATCGACCAGCTGGTCGCCGCGGGCGTCCTGGTCAGCGTCGGGCACAGCGACGCGACCGCGGCGCAGGTGGCGGCTGCGGCACAGCGGGGAGCCCGGATGGTGACGCACCTGTTCAACGCGCAGCGGCCGCTTGGGCACCGGGAACCGGGCGTGGTTGGCCAGGCACTCACCGACGAACGGCTCACCAGCGGTCTCATCGCCGACCTGTATCACGTCGTCGGGCCGGTGTGCGGCCTGGCTTTCCGCGCAGCGCCGGGCCGGATCGCGCTGGTAACCGATGCTGCCGCGCCCGCCGGGATGCCGCCTGGCGAGTACCTACTCGGTGGCGAGCCCATCACGTTGCCTGCGGCTGAGGGCGCGCCGCCGGTCCGCCGGGACGGCACGCTGGCCGGGTCGGCGCTGCGCATGGACCTCGCGGTCGCCAACGCGGTGCGCAGCGGCGTGCCCCTGGTCGACGCGGTGGACGCCGCCACCTCGGTCCCGGCTGACCTGATAGGCCGGCCCGACCTCGGCCGCATCGCGGCCGGCGCGACCGCCGATCTGGTCTGGCTCGGTGAAGACCTGCGGACCCGGGCGACCTGGATAGCCGGGCGGCTCGTATATACAGATGGCGCCGCCGCCACCCTGGCGTCGCTGCAGGCGTGATGGAAAGGGATCAGAACGATGCAGGCCGGGAACGGGCATAGTCCATCGCTGATGCGCCAGGAAATTGCGCAGCAGCCTGCGGCGCTGAGGGCCACGATCGACGCGTTGCTGCCGCGCCGTGACGAGGTCGCTAGCCTGGCGGCCGGGACTCGGACGGTGCTCTTCATCGCCCGCGGGACCTCGGACAACGCGGCGGTGTACGGCAGCTACCTCATACAGGCCCATGCTGGTCGGCTGGCCGCGCTCGCCGCGCCCTCGATCGCGACCACTTACAAGGCACGGCTCGACCTGGACGGCGTACTCGCCATCGCGCTGTCGCAATCGGGCCGCACCGAGGAGATCGTCGAAACGCTGGAGTGGGCCAGGGCCTGCGGCGCGCGCACGCTGGCCATCACCAATGGCGGGGCGTCATCGCCGCTCGCGGAGGCGGCCGAGGTCGCGTTCGTGACAGCGGCCGGGGTCGAGCAGGCGGTGCCCGCGACCAAGACCTTCACGACCCAGCTCGCCGCGCTGGCTGTCGTCGGGCTCGGGCTCGGCGCGCCGCTGGATCCAGGCGAGCTGACCGCCGTCCCGGATGCGATCGAGTCGCTGCTGGCCGGCCCGCTTGACCTGGAGCCGATCGTGGCGGCGCTGGCTAAGGTGCCCGGCGTGGTCGTGTCCGGCCGAGGCTTGGCCTACGCAGCTGCGCTGGAGCTGGCGATCAAGCTCAAGGAAGCCTGCTACCTGCACGCGATGGGACTGTCCTACGCGGACTTGCTGCACGGGCCCATCGCGGTTGTCGACGCCCAGACGCCGGCCATCGTGGTCGCCGCGGACTCAGGGCCGACGCTGGCCGGCACGGTCGACCTCGCGCGGCGCGTGACGGGCGCGGGGGCGAGCGCGTTCGGCATCGGCGGCGGGGCTGAGCTGGCCGGGGCTTGCACAGCTTCGCTGGCTGGGCCTGCACTGCCTGAGTGGCTCGCGCCGATCGGTCTCATCGTGCCCGGCCAGCTCGTGACCGAGGCGCTCGCCCGGCGGCTCGGCATCAACCCGGATCAGCCGCGTGGCCTCAGCAAGGTGACGCAAACGGACTAACTGGTCCGAATCAATCCGATTCCGGTCCCCGGTTGCCTCCATGATCGTCTATGAAAGTGGAGTTACTGGGGCCATAGGCCCAGTAACTCCACATCGATGCTCGGCTGCGCGCTAGGGGATGGCGCCTGCGGCGGCGCGGGCGGTCATCGCGCGGCAGATCAGGGCGCGCTGCTCCCGCAGGATTGCCGAGATGGTGTCGGCCGGCTCCAGCCGGTCGAGCTGAGCGTCGGTCGCCGCGAGGGTCGCCTTGTCGACCAGCGTCGCCGGGTACAGGGCCTTAGCCAGGCGTTGCCTGGTCCGGCCGTCGCGCCGTCGCAGGGCCGGCAGCGCCTCGGAAAAGTAACGGTCCCGGAAGCCATCGAGCAAGTCTTCCTGGCCTGGCACCCAGAAGCCCTGCGCATAGGCGAGCGCGAGCCGCGGCGGCTGGCTGGCGTCGAGCGCCGCGGCCCAGGCGGCTTCCTTTGCTGGCCGCGCCGGCTGCCTGGCGCTGCACGTCGCCCGGACCAGGTCGCCAGCGACGGGGTCATCAGCGGCGTAAGCGGCGAGGTCGTCGTCGGTGGCCTCGCCGTAAGCGGCCAGGGTGGCCAGGATCTTGGCGCGCAGCTCAAGATCGACGACGAGGCCAGCCGGCAGCGACCGGTCGTCGAGCCAGAACCGCAGCAGGTCGCGTTGCGCCGGGCTGTCGGCGCAGGTGGCGAAGCCGCGTGCCAGGATGCGCTGGTCGCGGCCTGCTGGCTGAGCCAGCTCGGCGGCGGTGAGCGCGGCGGCGGCTAGTTGCTGGCGGGCTGCTGTCCGCCCGGCCGCGCTGGCGAGCAGGTCCGACGCCGCGACCGTGCGAGCCAGCAGCTGGCCGAGATCCACCACCGGGCTACCGGTCATCATCCTGCGGGCCACGATCGCCGCGAACTCGGCCGCACCCAGCTCGGCCACTTCGACCATGGCGAGGGCAGCGTGCCAGCAGACCGATTCGGCGACCGGGTCGCTGACGTCCAGGGCGCAGGCAACCAGCGAACGCCACGACCCGGGATCGAGCTTGACGGTGGCGAAGGTGAGGTCGGTGTCGTTGAGGATGATCGCCGCGGGCATCGGGCTGCCGGTCAGCTCGGGCACGTGCGTCCACTCGTCGCTCACCATAACGCCGATCCGCCGCGTCTGGGTCAGCCGAGATCCGTCGATGTCGTAGGTCCCGATCGTCAGCATGTGGGTGCGCAGCGAGCCCGCACCGTCCAGCGGCGGGGGATCCTGCGCAACCGCGAACGAGGTGACAATCCCGTCTGGCCCCACGGTGATCTCCGGGCGCAGCGTATTGACGCCCGGCTCTTGCAGCCACTCGGTCGCCCAGCGCCTAAGGTCGCGCCCGCTGGTGCGCGACCAGCAGTCGATCAGGTCGGCGAGTGACGTCGTCAGCCAGGCGTAGGTCGTCAGGTAGTCGCGCAGCCCGAGGTGCATGACGTCAGGCCCGATCAGCGCTGCGAGCTGCCGCAGCGCGCTGGCGCCCTTCGAGTACGTGATGGCGGATGGCCTGGTGAGCGCGTCGGCGGCCGAGTCGACCGGCGACGAGACCGGCTGGGTGCTCGGCAGGCCATCGGCCTGATACGCCCCTGCCTTGCTG